>JAJYSL010000049.1 GCA_021793595.1 Acidobacteriota bacterium | reverse complement strand
ACTATGCCTTCTGCTGACTTCTGTTGCACGTTCAAAAAGAATCGCTTCTTCTCCAGTCGTGTTTCCACGACATGCAACAGACCTCCCGTGGTAAGTTCGACCGCCTTCAGCGCACCGCCGCCGGATTTACCTCCACTCGCCTTGATGGATATGGGCTTTGCTGCACTTTGCCAACTCGCCGCCCGCGAGTCCAGGCCTCGTATCCGGTTCTTGTCCATCGGCACACGCTTTTGCTCCACGCTTCCTTCCGACCTCGCCTCGCGACGACGCCCTTGCGCTTTGCTAATCCTTCACCTCCATCAGGTTGGATAAGGGACTCCCACCCTCAAACTGTCGAACATGCACGGCACACAATGCCGGTCTATGGAAAAGCCTACGGGAAAAAGCCCCTCCGGCTTTCCCTCAGACCTTGGAAATCGAAAGACCGATTTCCACATTCCCTCCGCCCCGACGACTGCGAATAAGTTCGATTAAAATTCAAAACCAGAAAGGACAACCCAGCCTACCCTTCTCTATCATTCAGGCTCATCCTTCGATTGGAAAAGACTGGAAACGGCGCGTCACGATTTGTGCGTTTGGCTCCCAAACAGTGGCCGCTTCCCTTTTGGAAAGCCGTTAGCCGAGACTTTCACTCGTCCCAAACAATAGTTGCCCTGGCAACCATTTTTGTCGTTATGGTTGCCATAGCAACTATTATTTCGGCTAGCTGACCAGCAAGGGAAGGGTCTGCTGGTCGGTGTAAGCGAGGTCCTCAATCACGATAGAATTGTCGTTCACCTGGATCACTTTGTACCGACCGTCAACAATGTCTCCTGCGCCGGCGATAAAAATATCTTCGCCATGCATCAGGAACACCAACTTGCGGCCGTTCTGTTGTTTCGCAAAACCGTAAAACTTCAAATCGATCGGAGGAGGAGGAGGAGGTCCCGATGTAGCCACAGAGCCAGGGCCGGTACGGGCTGACGCGACGGGCTTCTCAATAGCAGCCTCCTGCACCGGCGGAAGCGAGTCCTTGGAGAAAATATTGCGACTGGTTCCCGAGTAAGCGGTATTTTCCGCCTTCGCCATCCATTCCGGATGCAGTGTGGGATCAAGGCTGGTCGCGCTTTCAAGATGCTGTGCCACTCCACCCGTTTCCCCGCTGACGCGATTCGAAGTGCTAGCCGGCACTGGCGCTATGGCTTCGTTGGCGTTGGGTGGGGGGGCAGATGGTGGTCCGCTGGCAAGTTGCCAGACCGTGTGAGCGATCAGCGTCAACGCCAGCGACACAAGGATGGTGGCAATCAGGCGCTTTTTCTTATCCTCGGTGCCGAGTCGAATTGCCATCGCTTTTTTACTACTCCGTGGAGGCGGTATCGGTGGAGGTTACGGGCAAGGCACGGTTCGCGCTCGCCGTGTCTGCCCGCAGGTACGTGGTAAGGCGCATGCGTAAACTAACCACTCCGCTTTGCTGTCCGTTCAATGCAACGCCATCAATTATAAAAAAAAGCTTGTCTCGCTCCAGCCCATTAATAAAGCGCACGATAGGAGCGTAGTCCCCGCTCAAGCTGGCTTCCATGTCCATTTCCACAAGGCCTTGCTGCGGTTTGCGGTGCGCGTACTGGCCGCGAGCCAGCAATACATTATTCTTCACAGCCAACGCTCCCAACTCGGTCAATACCTCTGAGTCGTTGGCCGGAAACCGTTTGTCGTAGAAGGCGTGCTGGTCCATCTTGGCCTGCGCAATCTTCTTGTCCAATCCGCGCAGCGGCGTGGTCTTCAACTTCATCGCGCGGTATTGCGACTGGCTCTCTGCAATGCGCGCCGCATCTCCCTGCTTGGCCCGGTTCCAGGCAACTACCAGCCGCACGCCCAGCGTCAGATTCAACAACAGCAACACCACAATGGCTGCATAGTGCCAATGCTTCGCGGTAATGCGAATGTTCGTCCAGTTGGGCCGGGTCAGTTTCATCGCAGACCTCGATTCCCTGCCGGATCGTTGTGAGTTGTGGCGGGTTGACGAACGGCGACGCTGCCAGCCTGGCGCGCGCTGTTCTCCCGCCGTGTGAGATGCGTTCCCGACTTTTCTGCTTCCGCGTTCACGTCGGTAGAAGCCATGTCGCCTGGATTGAAGCCCGCAACTATATCGACGTTCACGTCGGTCGTTTCCGACATGGTGGGGCGAAATCCAGCCTGCCCCTGCCCTTGGATGTCGGCGGTTTCTCCGGCAACCAGCGGCTCGATGAAGTGCGACGACTTCTCCAGGTTACTGACCAGGGTCACCACCTTATCGCGAGGCCCGTTGACCCGCAGCCGCATCATCACACGACCCTCTTTTGTCATGCGCGGATCGATGCTGGTGACCTGCACGCCCTGGGGCAGCACCCGCTCCAGGTCCATCATGGCCGTGGTCCAGGAAAACGATTTACGAAGAAAAATCTGATTTAGAAAATCCGACCGTTGCAGGGTGGACGCATTGGCGGGCTCCCGCATCAGTGCCTGGTCCTGCCGCCATTCCTGTTGCAGTTTCTGGGAGGCAGCAGTCCATTTGTGCGCGATTGCCTCCGCGCGATCGGCCGTGAGCTCCGCCTGACGCAGCAGAAGAAAAAGAAACAACGCCAGAACAACCAGGGCCGCCGCGAGCACGCGTAGCCGCAGCAAGACCGGCCGAAGCTCGAAAAAGGGTCGTGAAGCGAGATTGAGAGTGATCCGCATCAGCCGCGCAGCGCCCCCACCACACTGGTAAAGCGGCCAGGATCGACCTGACTGGGGATACCGTTTGCCGAAAACGATTGCGAATCGACCAGAGTGCGCAGTGGAATTTGCCACACGCCGTCGGCAGCGAGATGTTGCCGCAACACATCCGTCGACTCCAGACCTGCCGCCCAGACTTCCTGCAACGGCACGTGCAATGCGTCTTCGTAATACGCCGCGGCCACCAGGACGGCCTGTGCCATCTCTCCCGGATCGGTAGTTGCGCGATCCGTGGAGCGGTACAGCAGCAACTCGCCGTTGTGGGTGATCGCGGTGGTCATCGAGTCTTTTTCGGTGTGCACCAACAGGTGCGAACCGGTATCGGGTAGCGCGGCCAGCGCGGCCAGCGTCGCCGGCAATAATACGCCGGGCTCCCGCTGCAGGCCCCGAGCCATGGACTCAACTTCATTTCGAATTTCTGCCGGCATGGCCGCTGCGATCACCTGCACCGGAGCATCTTTGCGAGCCGGATCCGGAGAACCTAACAATTGATACGAAACAGCCGCCTGATCCGCATCAAAGGGCAACATACGGCGCAGTCGAAACCGAACCAGCGGCAGAATTTCCTGCGCTTTGGCCGGCAGCGTATCGAAGTCGAGAATATGCACGCGGGTGCATGCATCGGGAACAATAAACGTCCACTCGCGTCCCCGGCTATCGAAAGAGTCGAGCACGTCTTTCAGTGCTGCCTGCACCGCAGTGCCATCAGGGAACAGGGGCGCAGTCACCCCGGCCGAGACAGTTCCTTCCGCCAGCGGCGCAAAGATAGCGTGATCCAGCGGCGATTCCACACTGGCCGATCGAGCCGCAAGAATCCCATCCGGCGCAATTTCGCAGGCTAGTCTGGGACGCACTGCAGCTTGCAGTGAAGTTGGAAAAAGACGCATGTAATTTAAGCTTACCGTGAAGCTTCAATGAACGTAACTTTGTTAATTTCTTTCAACGTTGTCAGGCCTAATCGCACCCGCTGCAACGCCGACTCCCGCAGAAACGACATGCCTTCTGCCCGTGCCGCTTTGCGCACTTCCGAACTTGGCCTCTTTTCCAGAATAATTTCCCGGATTCTATCGTTTAGCTCCAGAAGTTCATGGATGGCTGTACGTCCGCGATAGCCGGTGCCGCCGCACTCAATACACCCCGCGCCTTCCTTAAAATCAAATCCGGACCATTCCGCCGTATCGAGTCCGCTGAGTTGCAGGGTCTCGCGATCGTAGTGGACAGACCTTTTGCAATCTTCGCAAATGACGCGAACCAGGCGCTGGGCAAGAATGCAGTTGAGCGCGGAAACGAAGTTGTAGGGTTCGACGCCCATGTTCAGAAAACGCCCGAGCACGTCGACAACGTTGTTGGCGTGAACCGTGGTGAAGACAAGGTGACCAGTCAATGCTGAATTGATGGCGATCTGGGCGGTTTCCTGGTCACGAATTTCTCCGACCAGAATCTTGTCGGGATCGTGGCGCAAAATCGAACGCAAACCGCGTGCGAAGGTCAGACCTTTTTTCTCATTCACCGGAATTTGGGTGATGCCGCGAATCTGATACTCTACCGGATCTTCAATGGTGATGATCTTATCTTCGTCGCTTTTAATTTCGTTTAACGCGGCATACAGCGTGGTGGTTTTGCCCGATCCGGTCGGCCCGGTGACCAGCACCATGCCGTAGGGTTCGCGGATGTAGCGGCGAAAACGGCGAAGATCGTTCTCTTCAAACCCAACGACGTTGAGGGTAAGGGAGCGGAAGGTCTCGCTCATCGACTCCTTATCGAGAACACGCAGAACGGCATTTTCGCCATGCACGGTGGGCATGATGGAGACACGAAAGTCGATCAGGCGGCCTTTGTAGCGGACACGAAAACGTCCATCCTGGGGAACACGGCGCTCGGCAATGTCAAGCTCGCTCATGACCTTGATGCGGGAAAGGATGGTCTGGTGGTGCTCCCGCGCAATGGGCGCCATGGCGTGTTGCAGCACCCCATCAATGCGATACTTCACCAGCAGACTGTCATCGAATGTTTCCAGGTGAATATCGCTGGCTCTCCGCTCCAAGGCCGTAAACACCATAGTATCGACCAGGCGGATGATGGGGCTGATGTCCTCTTCTGACGTCAGCTTCTCAATGGAGAGGGTTTCATCCTGATTATCCTCGGAGGAGAGCACGTCAAACGTCAGTCCTTCCGTGGCTTCATCGAGGACGCGCTGCGACTGCTCTGTTTTCTTCAGTAGATCCGTAATCTGGCTGAGCGTGGCGACCTTGACGCCAATTTTCTGACCCAGCAGACTGGAAATCTCGTCCATCATCATCAATCGGCTGGGGTCGCTGACAGCGATGATTAGCTTGTTTTCCAACTGCTCCAGCGGAACGAAGTTGTAGCGGAACATCATGTCCACCGGCACGGTGCGGAACAGCTCGTGCTGGATTCTAAAATTCCTGAGATCGACGAATTCGCAGCGATAGCGGGCGGCAAGCATCTGCGCCTGCGTAGTCTCATCGCTGAGAATGGCCTTTCCGTTGGGAACGATCGCAATATCCGCCATAGTGATTCTCCTTGCTTAGTGTTGCATTGCGCCGGCCGCACCCAGGCTGAAAATCGGCAGGTAGAGCGCGATGAGGATGGTCACCACGACGCCTCCCATCACAATCAAAATTGCGGGCTCAATCAACGACAGCGCCGCGGTCAACGCCGTCTGCACATCTTCTTCAAAGAATTCCGCGACGGAATTCAACATTCCCGGCAGAGCCCCCGTCGCTTCGCCGACCTCAATCATTTCGATCGACAGCTCGGGAAAGATCTTGGTGTTGTTCAGGCTGGTGGCCAGCCCCTTGCCCTCTCGCACGCTGCCGACGGACTGCAAAACAGCCTGACTGAGACGGCGACTGCCGATGGATCGGGCGGCTGTCTCCAGCGATGGAACCAGCGGCAAGCCGCCTGAAAGCAGTGTTGAAAGCGTGCGCGAGAATAACGCTACTTGATACTTGACCCAAATGCTGCCGAAAATGGGGGTTTTTATGCGAAGGGTATCGATCTGGTTGGCACCCTGGTCGGTACGGCTCCAACGAAACAGGCCAAAGGCAATCGCGGCGACGGCGACGATGAGGTATGGCAGGTACGATTGGAAGTCCTTGCCCATCGCCAGCATAAACACCGTGATGCCGGGGAGCTTGGTGCCGATCTGGTCGTAGAGCGCGGCGAAGCGCGGCACGACAAAGCTAATCAAAAAGATGAACAATCCGGTGACCATGACGATCAGCAGGACGGGATAGAACAGTGAGGCGATCAGCTTCTTGCGGAAGGTGAGCGAAATCCGCTGAAAGGCCAAATAGCGCGTAAGCACTTCTTCCAGATTGCCGGAACGCTCTCCAGCCAGCAGCGAGGTGGTGTAGATCACGGGGAATCCGCCCTGAGATTCAAAAGCTGCCGAGAGCGATTGCCCGGTCCGCACGCGGACCGCAACATCTTCCAGCTGGGCGCGCAGGGTAGCGGCTTTTTGGCGTTTCGCCAGTAGCTCCACAGAAGACAGGATGGGGAGGCCGGCGCGAATCAGCGTGAGAAACTGCTGATTGAAAATCAGGAAAGGCTCCAGCTTGACGCGCTTGCCTGCGCCCGCCTTGCCGGCGAGGCCTTTTGGCTTGACCCAGTACACGTAATGGCCGGACTGGGCGAAGCGCTGGCGCAGCTCGTCCGCAGAGTTTGCAATGTGCACATTTTCCTGCACATGTCCTCGTTCATCCGCGGTTTTGACGATATATTCCAATGGATCCTAATCCTTCGCCGATGCGGGAACCGCCGCCATCGGAGCTTGATTCAATACGCGCAGCTGACCCCAAGATATCAGTCTTGCAATGCGGCCGTCCGACCCGACAATGAAGGGCAGGTTGATGGCGTTCCAGTTGCCGTTGTCAAGCGGCTGCCAGGTATTGCCGTTGTCGCGGGAGATGTCGCTGCCCGTGGGTCCGGCGGCAATCCAGGTCGCGTCCGTCGGGTTCCACGCTACGGTCGAGCGATAGCCCGCGGGAGAATGAAGTGCGACGTTCCAATGTATGCCATCCGTGGTGAAAGCTGCGGTGCCGGTTCCGTTTTGCGGTTGGGCGTAGTCTCCGCCAACGACAACTCCGTTGGTCGTGTCGTGGAATGCGGCGGAGAAAATTCCTGCCGAGTCTTTCGATCCGAGCGGCAGCGCGCGGATGTGGGTACATCCATTCGCGGCGAAATTTCCGCCGGGCGCGGAGATCAACTCGAGCGGCGCCAATTCGAAACCATAGAGCCATCCTCCGCTGGTACCGAACCATATTTGATGATTGGTTCCCGTCCCCGGCGCAGAGTTTGCATCCTGCAACGGAACGATCGCCAGCGATTGATTGCTGGCAGCGAAGGCGCCTTGCTTCGGCTCCATGATGCGAAGGCAGGGATTCACCTGTCGCGTCCACTGGCCACCACCGTTATAGGTCACAAACATGGTGAAGCTTCCCTGCACAGGATCTCCCAGAATCACCCCGAAGCGCGTTCCATCGAATTGCAAGCTATCCCAAAAACCATCCGCATCAGGATTGGTGAACACGAGAGTCCAGGTGCGGCAACCGTCATGGGTGGAATAGAGCTTCGATTCGCTGCCCGGCCCGCTCGACATCACCATGGCATGGTTCGCATCCCAGGCCCATACGCTGCGAAAATCCAATTTGTCAGCACCCGCGGGCACGGAACAAGAGCGCCAGTTCTGCCCGCCATTCAGTGTGCGGAGAACGGTTCCGTTGGTTCCGCTGGCCCAGGCAATATCGGCGGTCACGGCGTGAATTCCGCGCAAGCTGGCGGCCGTTCCACTTCGTTCGATCTGCCACTGGGCACGCGCCGGCACGGTTGCGCCGATCAAAGCAATCAACGCCAATCCGCACAGACTTGTCCGCAAGAATTGAGACTGCAAGCCATCACTCCAGAACATTCGATTCCGCACTAAATCGGAGCCATTCCCTTGACCACCGCGATGCCCGGGGGTGGCTGAAAGCGGAACGTGTCTGCAGCAAGCGGCGGATTGGGCAACTCGTTGGTGAGCTGAAACTCCGTGATCGCGCCATCGGCTTCTTTCCACTGGATGGCGTCAATCCTGCCCTCCGCAGTCACCGTCAGCGTGACTTCCGCTACTCTCTGCTGCATGCCTTTCGGAACGCCGCGCAAACGATATCCCGCTCCCTCAGGAGTCAGCGTTAAATCGGTCAGTTTTTTTTCTATGCGTGTATGGCCTAACAAGAAGCGAAGTGGAGAACGGAAATCTTGCAGTTGCTTGGCCGGGTAGCGCTCCGCCTGCGCATCTCCCGGAGTATAGGAGTAGCCGTACTTTTCGTCGATGACAAACACCTTGCCAGCCGGTTTGGAGTAATCCCACCGCATGCGACCGGGCTTTTCCAGCAACAGGGTCCCGCTCTCGCTGCGTTTCATCCCCATGCCATGGTAGGTTTCTGTAAATTGGACACGGAGCGAGTGCAATCGGTTGTAGTGCAGGTCCACGCGTTTGCTGATTTCCGGAAGGTTTGCCGCCTTTGCGTGAAGCGGGGTGGCGCACCACGCTGGTGTAGCGAGGACAAGGCACTCCAAGAGCACCAGCAACGTTGCCAACGAAGGTCTGGCTACTCGCTTCCGAGGTTCCGGGCTAAAAGAGATATCTATGCCTATCAAAAAAAGTATGAGTCGCTCGCAAATTCCGCTTTAGGAAACAGGCTGCGTGCAGTTCGTACCGCCAGCCGGGTCTGCTTTCACTTCGCCCGTCTGGTCCATGCAGAACCCACGATGCCCCGTCTTGCCCACCGCTTGCGGAACCGCCGTCACCTCAAACGAGGTGTAGACATCCTTATTGTTTACGTTCACCTTGGTGCAGTTGGTGATGGCAAACAGATAACCGCTCTTATAGCCGCTGGCCAAGTCCGACGGAATCAACTGGGCTGCCTGGGCACTGGGCGCTCCGGACTTGGGGTCGCCACCCAATTGCGCCAAACTGCAGGAAAATCCATTTGCTGGATAGTTGGTTTCATATTGGATTTCTGCGCTGTTCAGCGTGCGCAATTCTTCCATGGCCGCCGTTTCATTGGCCTGGCTGCGCATGTTCATATAGTTGGGGATCGCCACAGCCATCAGAATCAGGAT
Source organism: Acidobacteriota bacterium (assembly GCA_021793595.1). The sequence goes on along the minus strand of JAJYSL010000049.1, from coordinate 14,410 downwards.
GACCGACATGACGATCAGCAATTCCATCAACGTAAAACCGGATTGACGCAGCCGCTTTGTGCTACTTACAAGTATTTCATTTTTCATTTTCAACACCCTGCATTGAAACCAATGCGACGCTATTCCCTACTGTATCAGCAGGCAAGGTGTTCGCGCGTGATCTTCAGGCCGTTCAGGTTGCCCAGCAGGGCTACGGCAACCGACTCCGGAACAAACAACTGCCCGGCCATTCGCATCAGGTCCGCGCTGGTAACCTGGCCCACTTGCTCAAGAATTTCCGGCACGGCGTAGAAGCGTTGGAAATACATTTCCTGCCGCGCCAGATTGGACATCAGCGCGCCGGAGCTTTCCAAGCTCATCAAAATGTTGCCCTTCAACTGGTCTTTCGCGCGCTGCAATTCCTCTTCCGGAACCAGAACATCTTTGAGACGCCGAAATTCCTCTACCGTGAGGCGAATCACCTGCTCCGCATTCTGCGCCGAGGTTCCGGCATAGACACATAGCGAACCGGTGTCACGGAACGGGTTCACCTCGCTGAAAATGGAGTACGCCAGACCTCGCTCCTCGCGGACATTCTGAAACAGGCGAGAGCTCATGCCGCCGCCGAGTATCGTATTCAACAAGGCGACGGTGTAGCGCTGTTCATCATTCACAGGCGGAGCCGGCACGCCCAGGCAAAGCTGTAGTTGCTCGAGGGACTTCTTTTGCTTCGAAACAATCCGCGCGTGAACCTTCGGCTTGGCCGCGAATGGGAGAATCAATTCGCTGTCGAGCGAGGGCGATGCCGGCAGATGCGCCAGCTTCTCCGCGACCAAGGTCACAAATGCATCGTGATCCAGGTTCCCGGCGGCAGAGAAGATCATGTTCTTCCCTTGGAATCGACCGCCATAAAAGTCGAACAGCATTCCCTGATCAAAACGCTTCACCGTTTCCCGTGTGCCGAGGATCGGCTTGCCCAGAGGATGATCTTTCCAGAAGCTCTGGGTAAAGATCTCATGCACCAGCATGTCCGGGTTATCTTCATCCATCTTGATTTCTTCCAGGATCACTTTGCATTCTCGCCCGATATCGTCGGGAGCAAACACCGGCTGCGTGACCAGGTCCGTCAACACGTCAAGCGCCTTCGGCACATGTTCGTCGAGCACCTTGATATTGAAGCAGATGGTTTCTTTGCTGGTGAAGGCGTCCAGGTTCCCGCCGATGGCGTCCACTTCCCTGGCAATCTTTTGGGCGGAGCGGGATTTAGTCCCCTTGAAGACCATGTGCTCCACAAAATGGGACACGCCGTTAATCTCCGGCAACTCATCTCGCGAACCGGTCTTGACCCACACGCCCATGGAGACGGAACGAACGTGCTCCATTCTCTCGGTCAAAATCACCAGCCCATTTGATAACTCTGTTCGGCGAATATTGCGACTTTGGGCGCTGTCGGGCGAGCTACCAAGGGAACTGAAATGCGTAGTATCCTGCGGACTATCGATCATAATCATCTGGATATAATTTTTTCACATACTCGGCTGGATTGCGGTCGAACCCGGAAACGGCTGATACCGCAACAAGTTATCCACATTAGATGCAAAGTTTTCCACAATTCGACCCTCTTCCAGAAAAGAATCCTGAAAATTCTACAGAATCTCTGTTTTCTCTTTCATTGCAGCAACTTGAAGCATTAACTGAAAGCTTAGGTTTAGATCGATATCGTTCTAAACAGCTTTGGCACGCACTTTATCAACAGCGGGTTTCCTCCCTGGAGGAGATGACCGCGCTACCGAAATCTGTTCGCGAATTGCTGGGTCAATCCGGGTTGCAAGTGGGCATGCCGCGCATCGCCCAAGCGTTCCTCTCGAGCGATGGAACGGAGCGTTATCTGGTCGCGTGTGCTGACGGCGAGACAGTGGAAACGGTCTGGATGCCCAACGGGGATGACGGCGAGCTGGGGGATGGATCAGACGCTGCCACCGAGGAAGCGGAAGCTGTGTCCATCTCGGATGCGAAGACGGCGGAACCCGCAGTTCCCTACCGTCGAGCGACAATTTGTATTTCGAGTCAGGTTGGGTGCGCCGTGAATTGCCAGTTCTGCCTGACAGCAAAGCTGGGCGTGAAGCGCAACCTGACTGCGGGCGAAATCGCTGGTCAAGTTGCAGCGGTGCTGAATCGCCACCAGGTGCGCGTTGGCCGGGATCGCATCAACCTGGTGTTTATGGGGATGGGCGAGCCGTTTCTGAATTACGACAATTTCATTGCGGCGGTCCATCTGCTGGTAGAAGGCATGGGAATTCCGGAGTCGCGCATGACCGTTTCGACCTCTGGAATTCTGCCGGGCATTGAGCGGTTCGCCCAAGAGAAGCTGCGGCCCAAGCTGGCGCTCAGCTTGAACGCGCCCAACAATTCCATTCGCGAGAGCATCATGCCGGTGACGCGCAAATGGAAAATTGAAGACCTGCTGGCGGCGCTGCGAGAGGTTCCGCTGCGGCCGCGTGAACGGATGACCTTCGAATATGTATTGCTGGGCGGCGTCAACGATTCGTTGCACGATGCGCGCGAGTTAAGCGTGCTGCTGCAGCGCTCCGGATTGCCAGCGAAAGTGAATCTGATCGTCTGGAATCCAGGCCCCGATGTCCCCTATCGCATGCCCAAGCCCGAAGACATCGCCGCGTTTCAGCAGCATTTAATTGCGAGCGGCGTGCCTGCGTTTCTGCGTCGTCCGCGCGGACGCGACATTTACGCGGCCTGCGGTCAACTGAAGCGAACCGTCGTATAGCCGACCATCGCCTACCACTTATGTCGAGGCTTTTCCACGAGGAACATTTCTGCGCCGTGCGGTCCCACGGACGCATGAAACTCGTGATCGAATTTGCCGACATCTTTTTGGCGCCATAGATCGCGAACCCTGCGTTTGCCGTGAATGCCTAGATCGGACCAGAGCGCGGTCACGTCCCCTGGCCGATCGCCTCGATTGAACAGACCCACGGCCATTGAGCCGTCTTCCATTGGCTTTGCCCAGACTTCGAAAGTTCCATGCTTTGCCACCGGCGCAGCCTGTTTTCCTAACGCGTCCTGATTGACATCGATCACTTCGGAGTTGGTCAGCAAACTCAACGTAAATGGATCCAGCTGCGTCATGTCGCCGCCAAAGACCAGCGGCGCATCCATCAGCGACCACAGCGTCATATAGGTGTATTGCTCGTTGTGGGTCAGCGGAGTGGGCATCAGGTGGCCATCCCACAGAATCTTTCCGACCAGCAGATTGTCAGGATCGTTCCAACCGCCAGGACCGGCCCATTTCTGCAGACCGGCCTGACCAAAGCCGTATTTGGAGACATTCTTCCAGAGGCTGTCCTGCGGTGATTTCACCCAGCCCACATCGCCGGTGGTCCGCCAGAAGTTGCCGCCAACGTCGCGGCCCCACTTCCACACCTCGCCATGGCCGTACTCACACAGGTTGTAGACAAAGTCGCGATTCTGCTTCGCCAGCTCGGAGCCCATCCACTGATACGGCGGTTTCAGCTCTTCGGGGTCCCTGGGGTCTTTCATCAGCTTTTGATAGGAGCACAAATCGTACTTGAGAAGGTCATAGCCCCATTTCGCAAACAAGCGTGCATCCTGCGCCTCATGCTGATAGCTGCCCTCAAAGCCCCCGCAGGTCAGCGGGCCGGGGGAAATGTAAATGCCGATCTTGAGCCCTTGACGATGGACGTAGTCAGCCAGCGCTTCCATGTCAGGAAAGTTCACATTGGATCGCAGGTTTCCGTCGACATCGCGCGGCGCGCCGCCAATCATCGGATCGGAAGAGGAGGGCTTGATGTTCCAGCCGTCGTCGATGTCGATAAATGAATAGCCATAGTTGACGAGTCCACTCGAGACCATCGCGTTGGTCTGCGCACGAACCATGGCATCGCTGATGTTGAGGTGGACCATGTACCAGGTACTCCAGCCCATGGGCGGAGTCAGGGAAATTTTGTCTCCGGCAACGATTCGAAAGCGCCGCTTGGCGGTTCCCAGGGCATTGCGCGCTTGCAGTTTGATGTCATATTTCCCGGGATGAGAAAGGACGCCCCGGAGAATGCCGGTCGCGGGATCGAGCATCAGCCCGGCGGGGAGATGTTTGGCGGAAAAAGTCATGGGACGATCGCCGGTGGCTGGAATTCGATAGAGGATTGGATGCCCGGGATGGACACCGTAAATTGTGGGCCCATTGATTTGCGGCTTGGGCGATGGTTGGGGTGTTCGTATTCCGTTCTCCGCGGGGGGTTGTGCGTGCGCCGCTGTGGCAGTCGTGATACAAAAGAACGCGGCCAGAAACAAAAAGCCTGCAGCTGATCGAAACGGGCGGATTCGCCTCATGGGAAACATCTCCTTCGAGTCTGTCAACGAGTGTAATTGGCTTCCGCGGAGATGCGGCACGTAGTGTGCCGGCCTGCGCATGTCGCTTACGCCAACGCCTTCGGGATCGCTTCTTCCCATCGTCCCTGCGCTTTCAGGATTAGCTCCACCACTTCGCGGGCTGCACCCTGGCCTCCGTTCGCGCGCGTCACATAATGACAGACTGCTTTTAACTCCGGCGCAGCATCTGCGACCGCAACCGCCAATCCGGCGAGTTTCGACACTGGCATATCCGGCAGATCGTCGCCGAGGTACGCCACTTCCTCCGCGGTCACTCCGGCTTTCTGCATGCACTCTTCAAACGCCACAGTCTTGGTAGCCTGGCCAAGATACACGTAGGCGACCGATAGCTCGTCGGCGCGCCGCTGCACCGCCGGAGATTTCCTCCCGGTAATGAAGCCGGTCTTGATTCCCATAAGGTGCGCCAACTTAATCGCCAGGCCATCCTGCGAATTGAAGACCTTTAACTCCGCGATGCCACCATTGTTGGGCAAGGAGAGGAGACAGACACCGCCGTCGGTCAGGGTGCCGTCTATATCCATCAGAAAAAGGCGAATCCCTTTAGCGCGTTCCAGCAGCGAAGGGCTTGGCGTGGGTGTGTCGGGCATGCTGCGATTTTATCGTGCGAGGGCTGGACGCAAACGTCGCCTTAGACGGTGACAGAAATCTCAATCAAATTGCGATCGGGATCACGCAGATAAATCGAACGAAGTTTTCCGATGGCGCCGTCCCGTTCTACCGGGCCTGCTTCAATATGAACTTTCTGCTCTGTCAAATATTCAATCACCGAGTCGAGCGATGTTGTCGTCAGAAAGCAGAGGTCTGCCGAGCCGGGTGTGGGGTGCGCTGACTTGGGCTCGAATTCGTGCCCACGCTGTTGGAGATTCAACCGTTGGATGCCGAAGGCGAGCGCCTTGCGGCCGTCGACCTTGATGAGGTCCATTCCCAGGACCTCTGTGTAAAAGTCGACCGTGGCATCGATGTTGGCCACAGTCAGAACCAGGTGATCCAGATGTTCCAGGACGAATGCCATATGGTCTACCATGCTAGAGCATTTTGTTGTTTTGCAGGGTCGATTTAACAGCTATTTTCTTCTGCTTTCTGCCAGTACCACCCTGCCCCCGGGTTCACTGCCGCAAGCTTTGCAGGACGAAGCATGGTCTGTCCGAACTGCGAAAATCGACGAAAACGGGTGGCGCAGTCGGACTTGATTTCGCCCACAGAAATCTAAGGGAGTGGATATCATGCGCGGTACAATTTCGCCCATGATGAAGAATTCGAAACAAGCACTAATCTCGGCATCAACAGGGTTTGCACTGCTCGCAATCGCGATGGGCGCAGCCGCTGTAGGAGCCCTCGCGGTGGGAGCGGTCGCTGTGGGCGCGTTCGCAATTGGCAAACTTGGCATTCGACAAGGCCGCATTGAGAAGCTGGAGATTGGCGACCTGACCGTTGACCGTCTCACCATCCGCGAGCAAACGGCGAACGATAAACAATAATGTTTTAGCTTCTGCTCGGCACCTTACTACGGCGGCGGATAGGTTTTGCTTTCGCCCGTGCGGGAGTTGTAGACCACCAGCTTTCCGTTTGGATACGCCAGCAACCGAATATAGTGGCCGTCGGTACCGCCCTTCACGCTGGCTCCTCTTATGTTCGCAATGTAGGGCGTCGCCACATTGTGCTCCGCTCCACCTTCGTCCGAGTAGTGCAGTTGCCACAGGTCCTTGATGCGCGGCGATTTCTCAATCGTCTCCCAAGGGACCGGGGAGCCACCCTTATGTTCCCCGTTGTCCATAATGGCCACTCGAGGCGCGATGCCATCCACAAATGCGGGACTGCTGCTGGGATACCAGCCATGATGGGAAACCACGTAGACATCCATCTGACCCAGTTTATTGTTGGGGCACATGAGCTGCATTTCCTTGTCCCAGGTCAGGTCTCCCAGGTCCACCAGGCGCATTTTGCCGTACTGCATCACGAACCCGACCGAACGGCCATTTTCGGTTTTGTCCGGCGGCCGCGTCAGACAGCTCTTGCAATAAGGATTCGGCTGGCCCGCGCCCGGCAATGCTGTGTCAATGGTGTTGCCGTCCGCGCTGACGATGGTAGTCGTCAGGCCAGTCAGCGGAATCGTCTCGCCAGGTTTTGCCAGGATGTGATTCGCATGAGACTGCGCCAGCACCGCCTGATACCGCTCAAAACCTTGCTCCGTGTCAGCATTCGTCGTTTCGCGATTCACTCCGTGATCGATGAAGGTATCGACATGAATCTTTTTGACAAGATTGGGAACACCGCCCACGTGATCGACATGGAAGTGCGTGATCAGCAGATAGTCAATGTGGTCGAGCCCTGCCTCCTTGGCCACCTGCATAATGCGATCCGCATCGCGGTCGTCATTGTCGGGCCAGCCCGTATCCACCAATAAAGACTGATGCGACGGCGTGACGAACAGCGTCGACTGGCCGCCTTCGACATCGATAAAATATACCGTCAGCGGCTTGGCGAATGTCACCGCGTGCTTGCGAAAATTCGCCGTCTCCGTCTGCGCCTGCACGCATGCCGCGGCGATGAAGGTGGCAAAGAGCGCCAAGCTGAACGTAGCGAGAACGAAATTCCGACGGCACTGTAACACTTTCGATGGATACATGTGATTCGAGTGAACCATTTTCTCTCTCTTTCTGTGGCCGCCGGTTCACGACTTTTCGGGACGCCTCGCGGGCATCGCACGCATCGCTCCGGTGGAAATTCCTCCGTCAACCAATAACGTCTGTCCGGTCATGTAGCGGCTTTCCTCGGAAGCGAGAAAAACAATCGCACCATCCAGATCGCCGGCCGCACCGGGGCGTTTCAACGGAATGCGGTCGACCAGATATTCAACCCACTCCGGATCCTCGTAGAGAATTTTGTTCTGATCGGTCTTGAACCATCCGGGGGCGAGACAGTTCACGGTGACACCATGTCTGCCCCACTCATCGGCCAGGCTCATGGTGAGTTGGCGGATGCCGCCGCGACTGGCCGTGTAGGGCGCGAGTCCAGCATAGCCGGCAACACTGGTCACAGAGCCGACATTGATGATGCGACCGTAGCCGCGCGCAATCATCTGCGGCGCAATCGCCTTGGCAACAAAGAAACTGCCGCGCAGGTTCGTGTCGAGCACCTGGTTCCAATCCTGCCAGGAAACGTGGAGCGCAGGTTTGCGTACATTGCAGCCCGCGTTGTTCACCAGAATATCGATGGCGTCGAAGGCGGCGAGTGCCTGTTCGGCCATTGTTGCAATGCTGGCTTCATCGCGCACGTCGAGTTCGAGAGCGACTGCCTTCCTCCCCATCGCACGAATTTCCTCTTGAAAGGGCAGCAGGTCTTGTTGCTTGCGGCTGGTTAACACGAGATCGGCGCCACAGCGAGCCAGCGCGCGTGCGAAGGACTGCCCCAGCCCGCGACTCGTCCCGGTGACCAAAGCCACGCGCCCGGTCAGGTCGAACATGGGTGGGGCCTTCCGCGGTGCTGCCGATTGGGGGCTCACGAGATCGACCCCGGCGTCAATACCACCTTCATCAAATTTGCTTCGCGCGCATATAAGCGTTCGAACCAGCGTGCTCCTTCTGCCAGCGGCGCGATCGCCGACAGCATTGGGGAGACATCGATTTTTTTATTGGCCATCAGCTCAATCGCCTGTGGATATTCGCCGGCTGAAGCGCACGAACCCTGCAGTCGAAGCTGTCGAGTGACGACGCTCTGCAGCGGCAACGGCACTTCAGGCGCGAGGTTGCCGACCAGGGTCACCGTGGCATTTTTTCGCGCTGAAGCAATCGCAGTTCGCACGGTTGCCGCTGTACCTACGGCCTCCAGCACCACGTCGACCCCGTGGCCGCCCGTCCTATCGCGCACCTGTTCCGCAATTTCGCCGCTGGTCGTTGCTGCGCCGGCAATGATTGTTTCTGTGGCGCCGAGTTTCTTTGCCAGTTGCAACCGCCCAGGGTCGATGTCCGTAACAAAAATGTTGCCGCAGCCTGCTACGCGCAGCGATTGCAGAATCAGCAACCCAATCATTCCCGCGCCCACCACCAGCCCAGTGCTTCCATTTTCCGGTGCTGTCAGCCCCACCGCGTGCAGCGCGACGGAGACCGCTTCGATCATTGCGGCATGGGCAAAGCTGAGTGAATCTGGCAATCGATACACGATGCGCGCGGGAACGGCAACGTACTCCGCGAACGCACCATTGCGGCGATAGTCTCCACAGGAAACACCCAACACCTCGCGACGGTCACATAGATTCACCGCGCCTTCTTTGCAGAACCGGCAGCTTCCGCAAGAGATGGTGGAGTCAAACGTGACGCGCTCGCCGATTGCAAACGTCCGAACCGCCGTACCTACGGCGACAATGACGCCGGCTGCCTCATGACCCATCACCAGCGGAGGAATGCGGCGTCCTGTTGAGCCGTCAAACCCATGTACGTCGCTGCCGCAGATACCGCACGCGGCCACCTGGATCAGCACTTCATCTGCCGCAAGAGATGGTACTGGCAAATCCACCAGTTGCAGCTTCCGGTATTCCGTTAATTGCAGCGCTAGCATCGGTTGACCAACGAAGCCATGGTAAACGATGACGGCCGGGATTCGAAATCACAGCATCGCAATCTGTGCGACGCACCGAAATTGCCTGCTCACTTCTCGATTTGCGAAAGAGGCTCGAGCCGCATCTGCGACAATGGACTCTTTATGCCCCACCACCCAGCCCAACTTGCGATCTGGATTGCCACCTGGCTGCTGTGTGGTCTGGTTTTCTTTCTAATCCTGTGGCGCCCGCGCCGCATTCCAGAATATGTCTGGGCGGTTGCCGGTGCAGTGCTGTTGGTGGTGTTTCGCCTGCTGCCACTTCGTGCGGCATGGTCTGCCGTTCGCAGCGGGACCGATGTGTATCTCTTCCTAGCTGGCATGATGTTGCTGGCCGAACTGGCCCGCAACCACGGGGTGTTCGATTGGCTGGCAGCCGAGGCCATGGGCCACGCGAGGGGCTCTCAGACACGGTTGTTTGTGCTGGTATACGGCATCGGCATTGTGGTCACGGCACTGCTTTCGAACGATGCAACCGCCGTCCTGCTGACACCGGCTGTGCTGGCCGTTGTTCGCCGCGCAAAAACATCTCCGCTGCCGTATTTATTCGCATGTGCCTTCATTGCCAATGCCGCCAGCTTCCTGCTGCCGATATCGAATCCGGCGAACCTGGTCGTTTTCGACGGCCGGCTGCCCGCACTGGTTGAGTGGCTGCGAATCTTCCTGCTGCCTTCGTTGGCGGCCATTGGAATGACATTTCTCGTGTTGTGGTGGCACAGTCGCAAAGAACTGCTTCCCGCGATCCACGACGGAGCGCCTTCCCCGTCTCTGGATGCCAAGGGACGTCGCGCCGGCGTGGGAATTTTGCTGGCCGCGAGCGCACTGTTGGTCACCTCTGGGCTGGGCGGCCCGGTCGGGCCAGCCACGATGCTGGCAGGCATTCTTGCGATGTTCTTCGTTGCCCGCACGGATGGACACGTAATGGCGGCCTCGCTACGCTCGGTTTCCTGGAGCGTGATTCCGCTGGTGGCGGGACTGTTCGCCATTGTGGCGGCGCTGCGAGAGGTAGGTGTGCTCGCGATCTCCGCCGACGCGTTGAAAGCCGCCGCTGCATGGCCACCCATCGCGGGCTGGAGTGCGGTTGCTTTCGGATTCGGCGTTGCCGCGAACGCAATCAACAATCTTCCCATGGGGCTGATCGGAGCCTCCGCCGTGCTGACGGCTCACGGTACCCGCGTCATGCATGCCGCGGTGCTGCTGGGCATCAACCTGGGACCAAATCTCTCCGTGACAGGGTCTCTGGCAACCATCTTGTGGCTCATCGCCATGCGCCGCGAAAACATCGAAGTGAGCGGCTGGCGGTTCTTACGTGTCGGAGTTCTGGTGATGCCGCCCGCGTTATTCCTTGCAGTCCTGGCGCTGGTATTGACGCAGCATTGACGGGTATTGTCCGCCTCTTGCTGCAACAGGATGTCACCTGCGTATCGCTAAGCCCGAAAAGCGCTATCGTTTTTCCACATAAATTGCCCTGGGTGCGGCCAATTTTATTTCCGGAGCTTTGGACTGAACTTCGACTCGCTGCCAGCCTGTACTGCCTGAGGCGATGGTCAGCATGTACTGATTGTCCAGCGAGTCCTGAAACTGCTTCAGGAACGGATCGAACGAGATGGGGCTTCGAAAGGCCAAGCTGTAAAATTCGCCGCCGGTTTCGTCGGCAACTCGTTGCAGATAACTCTGGCCAATGAGCGTGCTGAAGCTGTTCGGGCCGCCGCCACCATGTTCACGAAAATAAATCGAATAGACGAGAAGCTTGGCTTTTTGAGCGTCTTGAATCGCAGCGGCGACATAAGGATCCTGCATGTCGCGAGACCTGTAGTATGGATCTTCTCCATTGGTCACCATCAGAACCACGCGGCGGATTTTCGGAGGAGAATGCCAATAACGCGTGGCCAAATCGGACAGGCAGAAATAGGGGCTGCCGCTTATGCCCGGGATTTGATTTGTTACCCGCAGCGCCTTTACCGCCAGCGCGTGATCTGTGGTGAGAGTCTGCGCCATCACCGCTCGTCCATTGTTCATGTACGCAACCGCCACGGCCACGGAAGGCGGCAGCGCTTCAATGAACTTCTTCAAATCCGGAATCTGCAAGGCCCAATACGATCGCACCGATTCATCGACGAGAATCACGAGTTGCAGGCCCGCATTCCGACCTCTGAGCGGTGTCCAGCCCAAAACTCTCGTCGGATGACCCTTCAATTTCACGGTAATGTCGCTTGGAGGAAGGGGCTGCCTTGGACGCGATTTATTGGATTTTACGGTGACCACCAACTGAGCCTGGCCAGCGGTATTCTCCGTTTGCGCCAGGGCAGAGGGAGCAACTCCCGCGCCAGTGGCTACCAGGGCCGTTACCAGAAATGCAGTCGCAATGCGATTCGTTTTCATAGTTCCCTCCACCCCACCGCTTTCCTTGTATTCCTCGAACACTTCGATGTGCAAGCCTGTTTTCAGAGGTCCGTACAGTCGGCGAAACCTCCATCGCTAGGACATTAGATGCTCTGCCCAGTCAGTTGCCGGGAATCTTTTCACCGCGGGCATTTGGAAGAGGGACGTTCCGAACGCCCGCTACCCAGCCGTCTTATAGCGCACCTGGTGCCACTGCCATGCGTCCGCGATAATTTCGTTGAGACGGGTAAATTTTGGCTGCCAGCCAAGTTCTCGGCTGATCTTGTCGGAACTCGCCACGAGGATGGCTGGATCTCCGGGTCGTCGGGGACACTCCTCGACGGGGATGGGATGGCCGGTGACGCGGCGAACCGCCTCAATCACCTCGCGCACAGAGAAGCCGCGTCCGTTACCAAGGTTGTAGATCATGCGGTCTTTTTCCTCAAGTGCGGCAAGCGCCAACAGGTGGGCATCGGCGAGGTCGTGGACGTGAATGTAGTCCCGTATGCACGTGCCATCCGGCGTCGGATAATCGGTTCCGTAGATGCGAATGCTTTTCCTTCTGCCCAGCGCCACGTCCAGGATCAGAGGGATCAGGTGCGTCTCCGGTTCGTGCGATTCCCCGCGTCCGGCAATGGCGCCAGCGACATTGAAGTAGCGCAGGCTGGCGTAGCGGAAGCCATGAATGCGATGCAACCAGGTCAGCATCTGCTCCACGATCAGCTTGGATTCGCCGTACGGATTGGTCGGGTGCAGCGTTGCGTCTTCCTCGATGGGAGTGCGCTCCGGCTGGCCGTAAACGGCGGCAGTGGAAGAGAAAACCAGCTTGCGGACTCCAGCCGCCAACATGGCCTGAAAAAGAATTAACGTGGATGCGCTATTATTGCTAAAATATCGTTCAGGACACTGCATACTCTCGCCGGCTTCAATGAGGGCGGCAAAATGCAGGACAGCATCAATGTTGTGGCTTCGGAGAGCGGCTTCCATCCTGGTTCGGTCGCCGACTTCCCCTTCGATAAAGGCCGAACATGCGGGTACTGAAAGGCGTTGGGAATGGGACAGATTGTCATAGACCACCACACGATGCCCCGACGCCGCGAGCAGGTGAGCGACAGTGCCGCCTATATAACCAGCACCACCGGTAATGAGTACGTTCAATTGGATTATCTCCTTTATATCAAAGAACTTTTCCGTTGTCGGTGCAGTAAGCTGGGGTTGTTGGTCGCTAGAGATGGTTGAAGGTTGAGGAAAGGAGAAGAATTGTTCCTGAACTCACTGGAATCCCCTCGAAAGGTGACTCAACCACTTCCTGTTTCTTGATGATAGGCCAAAAGCGCGAGTCTGCATATTTTGACGGGTCGGGTTCCCCCACTGGTTAATGTAACGATACCCGGCTCCGATAGACATGCGAGAATTTCATTTTAAAATTTCTAAGTTGTGGCATACTCATTGGCAAACATAGCCAATTCCGCAGAACTTAGGAGCCATTTTCCGGGTTCTGAGATTCGCAGCATTAAACAGGCTGAAGTGCGGCCGTATCGCACTCTGACCTGGCAAAACTGTACTCGTCAAATGCGGGCAGCATCCTAGTCTGTGGAGCTGTTCGACAAATTTGGCAGAGACGGGGTTTCACGTTGGATTTGAATTTGTTCTCTGCTGTGGTTCTTTGAAGGATTCGTTGCCTGTGCCCAATTCGGAGTCGGCAGTATTTCAAAAGATACCCTGACTGAACAGCCAGCCAGACGTGCCGGTACCGAAGAAAAGATGTTGCTCTAAAAATTCTGAATCTGCGAACGTTTGAACGCGTTGAGGTAAAAGCGGTATGACAAGTTTTGCGACAAGAGAGCATTCAGTCCGGCGTGATACCGGACTTCCCCCCCGCCGCTCGAGAGATCGAGAGCGCGCACCTTCCAGTCGACAACTAGCCACGTTCGGACTCCTGCCAGAACCAGAGGGAAGAAACAAATCCTTCATCGTAAGCCTGATTATCAATGCTTCGGCTATCGCTCTGGTCCTGATTCTGTCCATCTTTATGGTTCATCGGGTCGTACAAAAGCCCATGATCGAAACCAACCTCCTGCTCCCCATTACTCCTGTGAAGCCGGTACGACCAACGATTCACGTCAAGCCTCAGATTATTCCTCCAACTCCGGATTTGCTGAACCGGATCGCACCTAAAATCACCTACCGGCAGAACACCCCGAGTGAAACTCAGCCGAAGCTCGCCCGGGTCCATATGAATAACGTGAGTGCGCCCGTATTGCCGCCGTACCGACCCGACTCCGTTGCGTTGCCGGCGCAGCCGAAGGTGGGTCTGTTTCATACCAATGTTCCGACCGCAGTCGCGAACAATATGGGCCAGACGTCGACAAAAACCGGCGGCTTCGGCGATCCCATGGGAGTTCACCCGAACCCGGGCGCAAACCGTCCGGCCACTGTCGCAGCCTATGGCAGCTTCCAAAGTGCGGTGGGCGATTCTGCTGGTTCCGGGTCTGCCCGGCGCGGAAAAGTCGGCGGGGTGAATTTCGGTTCCGGATATGCCAATGGCGTCCCGGGCGGCAGCGGACGTGGAAAAGTGGCGTCCGTTGGCTTCTCCGATGGCATGGCTGGCGGCACCGGAAACGGCCCTCGCGGAAAGATCCAGCAAGGTGCCTTCAAAGACAATACCGCGGTGGAAACGCCGAAGGTAATGGTGGCCAACACCGGCAACGAAACGACAGTCGAGGTGATTTCTCACCCACGACCGGAATACACGGCGGAGGCGAAACAGCTGAAGATCCAGGGCGACGTTATTCTGGAGGTCCGCTTCTCGGCTGACGGGCGGTGTCACGTCATCCGGGTCGTTCGTGGGTTAGGTCATGGGTTGGACGAGCAGGCGATTCGGGTGGCAGAAGAAACTCATTTTAAGCCCGCAACTCGCGATGGCAGGCCCGTCGACATTACCACATATTATCGGATCGATTTCCAACTGGCGTAGTTCTGGATCGGCGTCTTTAAACTTACGTAACATAAGGTATTACCATTTTGATCG
>JAJYSL010000407.1 GCA_021793595.1 Acidobacteriota bacterium | reverse complement strand
CGCGGTCGGGCTCGCTCATCCAGTAGTCAATGGCATCATCGTAGCGGTGTAGGATTTCCAGGGTTCCATCGTCGGAGCCGCCGTCGATGACGATCCATTCGGTATCCTGGCCGCAGTTGGCCAGAATGCTTTCGAGCAAGGGAGGAAGTTCCCGAGCCGCGCGAAAAACAACTGTCACAATCGAGACAAGCGGAGGCTGAGAGCGCACGCCTTCGCGCAAGCGCCGGCCACCCTCCATACGCTGTGTCTTCTCCAGCGGCATTGTTCAGGACTCTCCGATTTCGCTCTCGTTCCAAGCATAATCGAGACTGAATTTCTCCCGCGTTTAATGCTGCGGCATTACCCTCACCATCCTCATCCAGACCATCGGCAAACCCGGCTGGATTCGCAATGCAATTGCCCAGGCCTTTCGTACCCCCGGGGCTTTCCTTACTCCCTACATGTTTCGTAGACTAATAAAAGACGGCTGGAAAGTTATGGCAGTAAAAGGTGGTTGGAAAGTTCTCGCAGCACGCCGCAGCTCCTGATTTCCGCAATTGAAGCTGTCTCATAGATAGCAAGCCGCTCGATACGTCTGGCCTGAGACCCGCAAGCTACGCGGGGCTCAGTTCGTTGGCCAAGGCCGCAATACTATATAGATGAGACATCTTTTAGGCAACGTGAACGTCAAGCATTCTTCGCAATGAAAATCCGTCGCCCAGCGGCGTCGCTCTTGGCCCGCGCAGTAAGCAGTTCCGCACTCTGGATGCAAGCAATCATTAGAACGACAGACGACCCTAGGAGATTACGGGCGTATGAGTTTTGCCCGCGGGTCCGTCCTTGAAGCTTTTTCCACTAGTCCTACGTCTACCATGCAGCACCTGAGATTCACGATTCTCGCAAAGGAAAAACGATCTGTGGCTTACCGACTGTTTCGATTCTGCGTGCTAGCTTTTTTGCCGCTCGCCCTTGTTGCGACATCCCTGGGGCAGCAGACCACTGGCAGCCTGCATGGCGTGGTTGCCGATCCCACGGGAGCTATCATTCCCGGCGCCTCCGTGGTTGTTTCCGGCAACGGCAAAAATCTCAGCACCACCAGCAGCGGAGACGGCCACTACAGCTTCTCCGGACTGCAGCCAGGGCAATACACCGTCAACACCTCCATTGAGGGATTTACCCCCTATCAGATGCAAGGCGTCGCAATCGCTGCCGGTGCCAATAAGACCCTCAATATTTCCATGACCATTGCCACCCAGCAGCAACAGGTCCAGGTCAATGCTGAAAGCTCCTCCATCAGCACCGCTCCGTCGTCGAACGTCAGCGCGGTGATCATCAAAGGCAAGGATCTCGACGCGCTCTCCGACGATCCCGATCAGTTGGCCACCGACCTGCAGGCCCTGGCAGGCCCATCGGCCGGTCCCAACGGCGGTCAGATCTATGTCGATGGCTTTTCCGGCGGAGAAATTCCGCCCAAAGCGGACATCCGCGAAATCATTATTAATCAGGATCCTTTCTCCGCCGAGTTTGACAGCCTCGGCTACGGCCGCATTGAAATCTACACCAAAGCCGGCACCGGCCAGATACATGGTCACATCTTCTCCATGGGCAACGATTCTCCATGGGATGCTCAGAACCCGATCCTAAATTCCAACCCCCGCCCGGCTGGCTCGCCGCCTATTGTCGAACCTCCGTACTATTCCTACTTCTTCCACGGGGACGTCGGCGGTCCGATGACCAAGAACTCCTCGTTTTTTTCCAGCATCTTCAACCGCAGCCAGCACGACCAACAGGTGATCGACGCCATCGACCCGGGCAGCATTACCACTGCCAATCCCAACGGCACCGCATTGAATTCAACCATCAGCAATCCCAGCAGCCGTCTCGATGTCGGCCAGCGCTTCGACTACCAGCTAGGCCAGTCGAATTCCCTGACGGGCCGCTATGAGTACTATCGCTCTTCCTTTACCAACGGCAGCGTTGGGGAATTGGCCCTTCCCGAGCAGGCCACCGATGGGAAGAACCAGGAAAACACGCTGTTCGCTATCGACAGCCTCGTGCTCAGCAAAAACTTTGTCGATAACATTCGCTTCCGCTATCGCCGCATTCGCAACAGCCAGACCTCGCAGTACACCATGCCCAGGGTCTCTGTTTCCGGCGCATTTACTGACGGCGGCAACAGATCCGGCACCACCCGCGACAACCAGGACGACTACGAGGTGCAGAATTACATTACCGGCGCAGTGGGCAATCACGCCCTCAACTTCGGCGGCCGCTTCCGCGCCTATCGTGACGCCAACTTCAGCAATGCCGGCACCAATGGCTCCTATACGTTTACTGACCTTCCTTCCTACCTCGCCAAAACGCCCCGGCAGTATACCGTCACCGTCGTCAACAACGGTGCATATACCGCGCGCGCCATTCCCATGGATCTTGCCCTGTTCTATCAGGACGACTTTACCGTCAACAGCAAGCTAACGCTGAGCTACGGCTTGCGCTGGGAAACTCAGAACGAAATCCATGATAAGAGCGACTTTGCGCCGCGCTTCTACGTTGCCTATGCGCTGGGCCATGGCACCAAACCCAAGACCGTGGTCCGCGCCGGCTACGGCTGGTTTTACCAGCGCTTCACCATACCCAATGGCACCTATGGTGCGCCGTACATCCTTTCCACCATCCGCCATAATCTGCCCACCACTCCCGGCGGCCTCTCCAACCAGCAGATCTACACCATCACCAATCCCACCGGCTACGCCGAAACCTCTCCCGGCAATCCGATCAAACCACCGAATCCTACATCCTCCACCTCGGCCCCCACCTACAACACCATCGCGCCCAACTTCCACGCCGCGCTGGACATGCAAGCCGCCATCGGCGTAGATCGTGCGATCGCCAAAGGGATCACCGGAAATGTGACTTACCTCTACAGTCGCGGTGTCCACGATTTCTTAAGCAACAACATTACCGCGCCTTTTTTTGACGGTTTCACCAATACCTACCCCACCACGCCGCTGACCGCTCCAGCCACAAACATCTATCAATTTCAGTCTGGCGGCGTCTATCGCGAAAGCCAGGTCATGACAACCCTGCATGCTCAAATGAAAAAACTGACCATCTTCAGCTATTACGCTTATACCAATGCCAAGGGCGACTCCTCCGGCGTGTCGCATTTTGCTTCCAATGCCAGCGACCCAGGCCAGGATTACGGACCCACGAAATTCTCGGTCCGCAATCGCTTCCTGATTCTGGGCAACGTCGACCTCCCGTATGCTATTTCCTTTGCTCCTTTCTTTGTCTATAACTCGGGAATTCCCTACAACATCATGATCGGTAATGATCTGACGGCAAACAATCAGTTCAACGCGCGCCCAGCCTTCGCGCCGGCTTCGGACTGCTCGTCCGGAACAACACCGGCCCGCTACTACTCCACCCCCTACGGCTGCCTCGATGCCAATCCCGTTGGTACCAATGAGAAAATCATTCCCTACGGAGTGGGCACCGGACCCTCCAATTACAGCTTGAACGTGCGGCTCAGTAAGGTCATTGGCTTCGGCCCCAAATTGAAGACTGGCGGCGGCGGAGGTGGCGGCTATCACGGCCACGGACACGGACTCGGTGGCCGCGGATTGAGCGGCAATCAAGGCGGTCCCGGACGTCTGGACGCTTCCGTCCCCCGCAAGTACAACCTGACGCTGGGGCTCTTTGCCGCCAATATCTTTAACCGGGAAAACCTCGCTCCGCCCAATGCGACGCTGACATCACCTTTCTTCGGCAAGTCGCAGGCGCTGGCGGGCGGATTCTTTGGGCCACGGACCTCCGGCAATCGCAGCATCTTTTTGACTGCACAATTCAATTTTTAGCGATCTAAAAAACATCGCGTCCTGCTTCCATGGCACGGCCCCCGAAGCAGGACGTTCCTGTTTCTGACGAAAGTTGGAATTTGTATGGGAGTGGATGTTTTTATAGAAGCGGAAATTTTTATGCGGTGACTGCTGCCTGCGAAGTTTGTGCAATGGATTCCGGCGGGTGCTGCGGCAGCTTTACGGTAAATTCCGTCTTCCCCGGCTCCGACTCGAATCGAATGTCCCCGCCAAAATGAGCGGTCACAATTTTATGGGCAATGCTCAGGCCCAGCCCCGTGCCCACTCCTTCCGGCTTGCTGGTAAAAAACGGCTCGAAGATATGCGGCCGGTTTTCCTCCGGAATCCCGGCGCCGTCATCGATCACCGCCACGCAAACCTTCCCGCCCTCGGCCCAGGTTTTTACCGTGATGTGTCCCTTCTGCGGCGCTGCATCCACCGCATTGTCCAGCAGAT
>JAJYSL010000406.1 GCA_021793595.1 Acidobacteriota bacterium | reverse complement strand
GCCAGAACTTCCGTCACAACCTGAATCCGCTTCAGATCGCGTTCACTCATCGTCACCAGTCCCATCCATTCAGTGTCATTTCTATTGGGCGGGACTATGACATTTCTAATGAGCGCTTATATTCTGTATCTCCCTAAAATCCTCCAGTCGCAGCATCCTGACCCTCCTCGGGTCAGGATGCCGCCATTCGGCCCTAACTGGGGAATTTTCAAACGCCGATTCTGGGGATTTTTAGAATCTGGCTATTTACTTGACGCCACCGACCACAAGCCGTAGTGTTGGATGGTGGCCGAAGACTTTCCACGGACGTTGCTGGAGCTGGAGAGGCGGTTTTCCTGTGAGGAAGCCTGTATCGAGTATTTGGCGTCTTTGCGTTGGCCCTCTGGCTGGACATGCCCGCGCTGTGAGGCTACCGAAGGATGGACGGTAAGGCGGCATCGCTGGCTTTGCGGCCATTGCCGCTACGAGGTGTCGGTCACGGCCGGAACCATCTTTCAGGACAGCCATCTTCCGCTGACGATCTGGTTTCGCGCCATCTGGCAGGTCACCAGCCAGAAAAACGGCATCAGCGCCCTTGGCTTGCAGCGCGTCCTGGGGTTGGGCAGTTACAAGACGGCGTGGGCCATGCTGCATAAGTTGCGCCGGGCGATGGTTCGCCCCGGGCGCGACCGCTTGTCGGGCGTCGTGGAGGTTGATGAGACTTATTGGGGCGCAGAAGAGCCTGGCTTGATCGGGCGATTGACGGAGAACAAGACGCTGCTTGCCGTCGCCGTCGAAGAGGATGGCAGAAAGATCGGCCGCATCCGGCTCAGCATCATCCCAGACCTGACGCGGGCAACCCTGCATGGCTTTATAGCCGCTTCCATTGAGCCGGGCAGCACGGTGCACACCGATGGATTTGCTTCGTATCTGGAGATGGATGGCTATGTGCATCAGCGCGAGGTGCAGACTGAACAGCCCGAAGGGGAACATGTGTTACCGCGCGTTCATCTCGTAATCGGTCTGCTGAAGCGCTGGATACTGGGAACGCATCAGGGCGCCATTGGCGAGGCTTACTTGGACGACTACTTGAACGAGTTTACCTTCCGTTTCAACCGCCGCACTTCGGCCTCACGCGGCAAGCTATTCTACCGCTTGGTTCAGCAAGCCGTTCAGATTGAACCGATTACGTTTGCCAAACTCGCTAAACCACAATCGGTTGGGGTTGGTGGCGTCAAGTAAATAGCCAGAAAACCGAATACCGCGCCAAGTCAACCGTGTGCTTGGTCATACGCATACACTGAAACAATATAAACATGTTATGTTCGATCCATACGCTCCAGAAAATGGGACCCCTGCTCCTCGTGAGTGTGCTTGGTGAGTCGAGACATGGAGACACCTGTGCGAAAAAGTTGAGGGGGGGGATATTTATGGCTCGCCCCGACAGAGTTCTGCCGGGGAGAAACGTTGGGCTGCTGCCAATGACTATTGCCATGGAGCCGAAGGAAGGTTTGCGAGGAGCGGCCTCATCGTTTTCATGGCCTCGATCTGCACCGTAAACAGCGCGGCATCGGATTCCGCTTTCAACCATTGGTAGACCGTGGCAATCAGGGAGCCTTCCCGGTCTTTGCGTCCATCGCGGCGGCAACTGGCCTCAGAGCGCAGCATGGCTTCGCGGAGCCGATGGGCTTCCTGTTTTTTATTGCGGGCAAGTGTCTGCAATTCCTGTAGGGCCAGGTCCGCGCAGTCGGACATTTGCTTCGTATCGGCGTAGAGCCACGCGAGGAACAGTGCGCGAGGTATGGATTTGTAGATGCTGGAATCTTCCAGCCACCAGTGGCGCATTCGACCTGACTCGATTTGAGTGCGAAGCTCGTCCTCGCCTTTTTCTGTAACGGCATATCGAACGCTTTTTCGTGATCCAGGCGCACTGATAAGTAATCCAGCCTTCTCCAAACGACGTAGAGCCGTCGCGGTCAAGCCCACTGATATCCCTGCTTCTGATTTGAGGTCATAGGTAGTGGCAAGCCCGCATTTGACAAGCACGAGTAGAAGTACATGAAGCGGGTTTGGATCTTTAAAATACGTCTCTTCCATCTTGGTCATCTATGCACGGGGCTGCCATGGGAAGGCTGGCGCCCCACGCATTCCCTTCCTTTAAATGTTGAAAGAGGGTTATTGATTTCGAGAAGGGAAGCCGACGATCAGGTGGTCTGCTCGATAGGCCTGGCAGGTGAATCGCCCTCGTCGATGATGTTCCAGATGGCATCCAGGCTATCCGCGCCAAACTCTTCGTTTTCGAGATACTTGCGAAGGGTGGCGAGCTTTTGGCTGTCATCGGGCGAGCCTTCACCAAAGTAAACGCGACCGAAGTTGATGGACTCGCAGAGCGCATCGATTTCCGCATGATCCATTGGGGTGCAGGATTCAAAGTGCTCGCACGCGTCACGCTCGTTGGTGGGGCCGTCCTGCAGGGTACGAAGAGCATGAAGGACTGTGGCGACTTCTCGACTGGTCATTACGTGGATCATGGGAATGCCTCATAGAAATGCTGTGCGAAATGGATTGCAAAAGCGGTTCATGGACAGGCAGACACGGACGGTTGCGTCGACATGCCTGCCTTCCACGGTTACGGCGCGTAACGGAGAGGGAAACGCGCCGGCTTCGCTGGCCTGGCCGCAGGGAAAGGCGGAAGCAGGGCAGCTCGAAAACTTGTTTGGGATGGTGCGCGTGTTGCGCGCGAAAATACGGGGAAGCGGCAACGCTATTGATATTGCCGCTCGTGTTGCCGGGGATCACGCTTTGCTGCGATGAATCTCCGCGCGTAACTCTGCGATCGCCGTCTCTTGCCGCATCAGATATTCCGCCAGGGCAGGATTGTTGTGGAGACCCAGCGGTGTTGCGAACTCGAGTATCCGCTGTTCGTGTTGCGATCTCCAGCGTGCCTCGCATTCCAGCCGATACGCACGCAACTCCTCGCGGTGAAGCTCGAAGCCTTCTGTATCCTCAATGTCCCAGATGGGATCATTGCGCCAGTTGGCTTTCAGCGCTTCGATTTCTTCAGCCGTGCGGGGTTCGATTGTCTTCGTCTCTGAACTCACCGGGGCACCTCAAAAGAAAAAGACAGTCAGGAGACCGGCGTTATAGATAAAAGTGTGCTCGAATTCAGTCGAGAAGGGCCTCGATCTGACTCGTTGCGAAATCGATTCCCTTAGAGGAGAACGAGAACCTGTCTCGCCGGACAAGCTGGCCATCCTCGAAGCGCGAGAAAATCTTCGTTTCTGGATCGACGACCCAAATCTCTGAGATGCCCATCGCATGATAGTCGTTCAGCTTGCGCATGAGCCGGCGTACGGTATCTTCCGGCGACAGGACCTCGAAAACGGCGACAGGAGGGTGAGTGATGATCTGTTCCACCGGTTGAGCGCGATCAAGTATCGTCACATCGGGAACGAGGAAGCGTGTCGGAGCAACCTGCACTCGAAGTTCTGGCCGGATACGGATAAGCCAAGCCAGCTTGTTCTGGCGAAACCATGCAGCGATTGCGTCCTGCCAGGCTGAATGATCGTTTTCGCCCATTGGTCTTTCCTCAATCTCTCCGTCTACAAATTCGGCATCCGGCTCGTAGGAAGAGTGCAGGTAGACTTCAAGCGGTACATGCGTTGTCGTTGCCATACCGAACTCCTTCTATAGCAGGATATACCGTCAGACGGTGTGTTGTAAGCAAGTTGATTTGCACACCGAACGAAGGGAAATGCTCTTACTTTTTCAGAGATTTCTTTGCCTCATGCGCCGCCATCAATTCAGCATACCGAGCCCGCACAGAATCGCCGGTAAGGTGTTTCGCGGCAATCCCCAGCAATTCCGAGATGCGGAGGCGCACGCTGGCGATCAGGTCAGCTTCGTCGTCCGTAGGCATGGCGGTGGGCCATCCCGCCGTAAAAAGCAGATGCGCTGGGAGTTCGGCTTCGATGTTCTGTCGCAGAACGGCTTTGCGCTTTGCTTCCTGGATGCGTTCGCGAAGCGCGGCCGTCAGCAGAGCCGGGGAAACGTCGGCGAGCCAGCGTTTTCCCTGAAAGGCGAAGGTGGAATCGGCTTCAAGTTCAACCATCAGGCGATAGAGATCGCGATTGTCTTTACATCCAGCCGCTGCCATAAGATCGGATTCCGAACTCATGATGCAGAATGCGCAACTGACGCGGCTTTACAGGCTGCGGGAAAACTCCTCGACTGATGGCGGTCACATCTTTTTTCGCGGTTTTGCTGTATCCAATCAGTATGCGTGGAGACGATCAGAAACAGTCGGCGATGTTCAG
>JAJYSL010000405.1 GCA_021793595.1 Acidobacteriota bacterium | reverse complement strand
TCCATGGCAAGGTGTGCCTCGCGATAAGTCGCGCCGCCACGCACGGGTGTACCGACGCCGGGCGCGTCTTCCGGATCGATCCAGTCCATATCCAGCGAAATGTGATAGCCAGCCGTGCCGCGTCCGGCAGCGCGGAGCGCCTCTTCCATCACGGTGCGCATGCCCCGCTCGTCAATGTCGCGCATGGTGTAGACCTCGGTGACTCCGGCGCGCCGGATGTTTTCTTTTTCTGTCACATCGATATCGCGCACGCCAATCAACACAACATTTTCCGGCGCAACCTTCGGCGACCAGCCAAAGATGTTTTTGAGTGGGTCCGGCCCCAGGCCCACCAGCGCGGCCAACGGCATGCCGTGTACATTGCCGCTGGGAGAAGTCTCCGGCGTGTTGATGTCGGCGTGGGCATCGATCCAGATCAGGCCGATCTTTTGTTTTTTACGACGATAAAATTCCGCGACACCCGAAACGGTTCCAGCAGCGACGGAGTGGTCTCCGCCGAGCACCAGCGGCGTTTGCTCGGCGGCCAAAGTTTCGAGCACCTGCTCGGCCTCTCGCGTGCATGTGTCGGTAATGGCCTGTAGATATTTCGCGTTCGACTCGCCGACGCTCTGCGTTTCCGCAATATCGACTGCGATGTTGCCGCTATCTTCCACATGATGTCCAAGTGCTTCGAGACGCGCCTGGAGTCCGGCGACGCGCACGGCGGAAGGCCCCATATCGACTCCGCGGCGCGACTGGCCCAGATCGAGCGGCACGCCGAGGATGCGAATATTGCGCCCGGGCAAACTCTGTACGCCGATGGCCTGCGGATTATGTCCCCGCAGCATGGTCGGCGTTTTTTCTGGTGCGTTGGTTGACTTGTTCGATTCATTTGTATTCGACATAGAATTTTGTCTTTCTACGCGTGTTTGAGTGTCCGTAAACCTACGGATAGATACGGTTCAGTGTCCTAGCGAAAGGAATCGTTTCACGAACGTGATCGAGTCCGCAAATCCATGCCACGGCGCGCTCGATGCCCATGCCAAAACCGGCGTGTGGGACCGACCCATAGCGGCGCAGATCGAGATACCATTGAAACGGCGCGAGCGGCAGGCCGTGTTCTTCAATGCGATGCTTCAATAAATCGTAGGAAGCAATGCGCTGCGAGCCACCAATGATCTCGCCATAGCCTTCGGGAGCCAACACATCCACGCAGAGGGCAAGTTCCGCGTTCGCCGGATCAGGCTCCATGTAGAACGCCTTGATGTTTGCAGGATACCGATGCACCATCACAGGACGGTCAAATTGTGACGAAATATAGGTTTCGTCCGGTGAGCCAAAGTCGTTGCCGTACTCGAATTTCTGTTCAATCTTCCCCTGTTTGAAGGCCTCTTCCAACATCTTCGCGGCTTCGTCATACGTCACGCGAGGAAATGGCGGACGAATGGATTCGAGCTTGGCCGTATCGCGCCCGATGACTTTGAGTTCTGCGCTGCGATTTACGAGCACTCGCTGCACAATGTGGCTGAGAAACTCTTCCGCCAGTGTCATGAGGTCATCGAGATCAGCGAAAGCGATCTCCGGTTCTATCATCCAGAACTCGGTCAGATGCCGACGTGTCTTCGATTTTTCCGCGCGAAACGTCGGGCCGAAAGAGTAGACCTTGCCGAGCGCCATGGCCGTGCTCTCGATGTAGAGTTGCCCGCTCTGTGTCAGATAAGCTTCGTCGCCAAAATAATCGACGGGAAACAGTGTGCTGGTGCCTTCGCAGGCCGCAGGCGTCAGGATGGGCGGATCGGTTCGAGTAAATCCATGGGTGTCGAAATGTTCCTGCGCGGCGCGCATGATCTCCGCGCGAATGCGCAGAATTGCCGACTGTCGCGGCGTGCGAATCCACAGATGGCGATGTTCCATCAGGAAGTCGACGCCATGCTCCTTCAACGAGATTGGATACGCAACGTCCTCCGGGACGCGATGCACGACTTGAAGGTCTTCCACATCGAGTTCAAAGCCACCGGGAGCACGCTTGTCCGCACGCACCTTGCCGCGCACGATCACGCTCGACTCCTGCGTCAGCGTCTTGATGCGCTCGAAGACTTCCGCGGAAACTGTGGCCTTGGGAACGATGCCCTGGATGGTGCCGGAGCCGTCGCGAAAAATCGGGAAAAGCAGCTTGCCGCTCTCGCGCAGATTGTACAGCCATCCCTGGAGTGTGACGCTTTGGCCTTCATGCTGGGCCAGATTGGCGATAGTAGTGATGGGAGCGGTACTGGCGGTTTCGGAGGCGGTCTCTGACATATAAATTTGAACCCGATCTCTTTCTCTAATCGTCGATCTTAGGCAGGCCGGGAAATTTCCTTGCTCGCCGCGGCATCCAGAAACTGAAATGTCTTCTGCAGGTGGTCGCGCGCTGCTTCGCTGGAAACTTCCAGATCGCGATGGATTTCAAGAACAGTTGCAGTGGGTTTCCCTAGCGCGAGCAGCGCCTGCATGGTTTCAGGCCATGCAATCGTGCCTTCTCCAGGCCACAGATGTGCGTCTCGGTTCCCCGCATTGTCGTGGATATGCACAGAGCGGATACGTTCGCCCAGAATATCGATTGCGGGCTGAACCCCGTCACCGAGGTGGGCGTGACCTACATCCAGGCAGAAGTCGATATCGTCGAAGTGACCGATGGAAACGATCTCGCGCAGGTTTTCCGGCTGCGCCACTTCATTCTTGTCTAAATTTTCCAGCAAAATCTGCACGCCCAGCGGTCGAGCGAAGGCCCGCAAGTGTTCCACAGCCGTCATGCCGTGTTCGAGCGTGCGCGGGCTCCAGGTATCGCCGTGTTCTCCAAGGTGCAGGATGAGATGGCGGAAAGGGACCTGCTCCGCGCTTTCAAGCGCCCGCTTGATCTCGTCCATTGCGTCAATCCGGCGGGATTTTTCCACATGGATCACATTGATGGAGGCCGCGCTGCCGCGCTCACTTTCCCCCTCCATGCGAAGTGGGGAGTGCAGCGCCCAAGCCTGTGTGGGATTGGCGCGGAACCAGTCTGCGATTTCACGCACTTGATGACGGTTGGTGTAGTCGAAGTGCTGCCGGGCAGCGAAAATCTCAATTCCTTCCGCGCCAGCTTTTGCGCAGATATCCAAATGCCCGGCGTGCAACCGATGCTTCAAAAAAATATGTGTGGAAATGGCCTTTAGCATCGTTATGGTTAAGAATAGTCGATTTCAGTTACCCCCAGCGAAATCAAGGCCATTGAACCTTTCTAATAAAGTCGGCATGAGCTGCCAATTCACGATGAGCTTTTTGTCCCGGAAGGCAAATCAAGACTGTTTGTAAACCGGAAATTCGGGCCAATTTCAATGCGGGAATGCAATCTGTATCGTTGGACACAAGAATAATTCGATGGATTGACCTGTTCTGCGCATAATTGGCAATATCCAGGCCAATTCGCATATCGACTCCCTTTTGTTCAAACAAGGGCTTAAAGTCATCGTCAGTAAGAGGCAGATTTCCTGGCACAGGGGTTTTCTTTGGAATAAATCCTCTGAATTTCAGCACGCCTTTGCGGACTGCGAAGAGATCTCGCGATGCAAGGTCGTCCAGCCATTGAGAAGAACAGATAAAAGTGTGGGGAGTGCCTGAAACAGGCAGTTTTGCGGTTCCAGCAAACGGAGGACAGTCGTAATACAGAATTCTCTGTAGTTCCTCCTGGGCTGTATCGAGACATTGTCTGGAAAATTGTTCAATGAATGATGGATCGTATGTTTTGGAGGCTCTCTTCGCCACCACACGTAAATGCCCGCCATCGATGAGAACCGCAACAAGTTTCCCCATGGTGTGCTTCAAAAATAAACCCCCGGCTTTCACCGGGGGCGTATACATGCTCGCCTACGAGCGTAGCGGATATGCGAATAGTATACACATATCCGCTAATGTGCGAAGCCGATTTTTCAATACCCAGCGGCTTTGCCGAAATTGTGGCGATGGTCCTGTCCGCCGCTCAGTTCGCCCGTCTTCGGATCGACGGCAATGCATTCGCCGTCGCTCCAATCATGTTGGCCGACATTTACGTTGTAGCCCATGGCACGCAGCGCGGTCACGGTGCTGGAGGGAAAACCTGGCTCAAGATAGAGCACATCCGGCAGATATTGATGATGGAAACGCGGGGCATCGACGGCCTGCTGAATGTTCAGGTTGCCTTCGGTCACGCTCAAAAAAATATTGGCCACGGTCGTAGTAATGCGCGCACCTCCCGGCGAGCCGAGCACCATCGCGACCTTGCCATTTTTCACTACAATAGTCGGCGTCATGGCGGAGAGCGGC
>JAJYSL010000404.1 GCA_021793595.1 Acidobacteriota bacterium | reverse complement strand
TGACGTTAGCGAAAGCCGATACTAGCACATTCATGCGCCCGAGGCAGCAGGGTTTTCGACACAAGTTTTATTTCTTTTTCAAACTGCACCAGAGGTGGTGAAAAGACGCCCACGATTCCTTTTTAGGGTCCACGGAGCACAACCGCGTCCCGCAAAATTCGAAGATGGCGAAAACCATATTCGCCGATTCTGCATCCATGTCGCACGTCTTTCGCAGATTACTTTCGGCGAAGCGTAAACATGTAAACAAATACACCGGCGGCCGCCAGGACAGCTCCAAGCAGAATTGCCGGCACGCGCGGAGTTACCCGATTTGCGCGAGCCGCGTAGATGGTAAAGAAAACCAGCAGACTGGGTGCGAGACCGACGCCGATGGCGCCCCACATGCCGCCGGGAACACGGAAGGGGCGCACAAGTGCCGGCTCGCGCCATCGCAAGACCGCCAGTGCGATAAATTCCAGCACAAGGCTCAAACCATACAGCATGATATCGAGTTCGAGCAGGCGAGTCAGGTTGAGGCCCAGCGCGAGCGCCCACGCAGCTCCGCAAACCAGCACGGCAACCCAAGGAACACCGTTGTTCATGCGGCGGCCCAGCAGCTTCGGCAACAGCCCATCGTTGGCCATGGCAGCGGGAATGCGCGCATAGGAGAGAGTCAGCGCATTGAACATCGCCAGGCCGGTCAGGGCGCCCCCCGCCACCACGCTGATGACCAGCCAGGAAGCGAAGCGACTGCCGAAATGGGTGGTCGCCAGCGTCCGCGCCGTCGCCACCCAGGAGCCGGTAACAAATGTGGAGGCAGGTATGCCACTCCACGCGACGACAGCGATGGGCAGTACATACGTTGCGGCAACCAGCAGTACGGCGCCCAGCGTGGAACGAAGATAGTTTTTCTGCGGATTTTCCACCTCGGCAGCGATGGTGGAAGCGTTGTCCCACCCCATGTAATTCCACAGCACGAACAGCAAGGCGGTCAGCAGGCTGCCGTGTGCCGTCCGCGCAAACGATGCAGACCGCAGCGGATGTTCCGCTATGCGCCATAGTCCGCAGGCTAGAATGCCGAGAAAGGGTGTCAGCAGCAATCCCAGCATCCATAACGAGCCCTGGCCCACGGAGTACGCGCCGCGCAAATTCCACACCACGCAAACGAAGATCACGGTCACCGACCATGCCAGCCCGCGATGCCCCACTGTGAGAGCCGGATCCAGTTGGCTGAGATAGGCGACGACCAGGGCGGGATAGATGGCCATATCGAAAATGCTGGCGGCAAGCGACAGCCACGCCTCTTGAAATCCCCAGAATCGTCCGAGTGCCCGACCCACCCAAATGTAGAAGCCGCCTTCTTCGGGCAGGGCGCTTGCCAGCTCCCCAATCATCAGGGCTGTGGGTAGGCTCCACAGGAAAGGAACGACGCAGAGCAGCAGCAAAGCGCGTGCGTAGCCCGCCTGGCCGACGATATCTTCCAGGCCGTAGGGGCCACCGGAGACCATGAAATAGGTAGCAGCCACCAACGGTAGCAACCGCAGCCGGCGCATGGAGCCGGGTGCTCGCCACCGGCCGGGTAAGAACCTGGATTGGGAATGCATATCGACGGTTGTGAGCCCCGCGGAGAAATCGCCTTGCCTGAGCGTAGCAAAAGAACGAAGCGACCTGCATGACGCAATAGAGAGGTGTGGTCGCACCCGAGGTTAGGATTGTCGCAGCATCTGGAGGTGGATCATGGCCGTCTCGTGGATTTCACGCAGGGACGGCGATAAAGGCGACACGTGACGGAAATTCGGGCGCAGTTTGCGGCAACCGCGCCCGAACCGACTTCCACTGCATTGTTTCGCGGCTGTAACACTCCCTATTTTTTCTTCGGCGGAGCGGGCGGAATATAGGGAACTGCCTGGGTCCCACGAATTCTGATCCCTTCCTGATGCGGCAGCTCCACCGACGGCGGATAGGTGATGTGCACCGGCAGCAAGTGCGAGTGAATGCCTGCCGGAACTGGAATGACGAGCGGCGGGGCTGGAGCCTGATTGAAGTCGAACACGTCGGCCATGTTGTTGGCGCGGTCGTCGCGTGCGGTGAGATGCTTCAGGTCCCAGCGCTGCTCGATGAATTTCAGGACCGAGGTGAAATCGTAGGTATAGTGCGAGACATACCCCTGCTTGGCATAAGGTGAGAGCACGATCATTGGCACACGCGGACCGTAACCATAGGCATCAACCTCCGGCGGCGGAACGTGATCGTAAAACCCGCCGTAGTCGTCCCAGGTGAGAAAGATGACGGTGTTCTTCCAGTACGGGCTCTGCATCAGTGCATTGATCACTCGGGTTACATACCACATGCCCTGATCGAGCGGTTCGGGTGGATGCTCACTGTCCTGAAAGTCGGGAATAATCCAAGAGACTTGAGGCAGGGTTCCATTTTTTAGATCGGTGAAATATTGATCTTGGGAAACAAGCCTGGCCATCTCGGCAGGGTTCTCCCGAATCTTCTTGAATCCAGGCAACGGGTTCCATAGAGTCAGCATTTTCGGGTCGGGATACGCCATATTTGCCATGATCGGGTTTCTCTTCCTGTCTGCGGCTGTAACAGGCTGAGTTTCCACGTAGTATTTCCAGGTGACCCCCGCCCCCTGAAACCGCCGCACGATGGAAGCGAAACTGAAGCCATCGTCATCGTCCGTTTCGGCTTCGAGCTGCTTCAGCGAGCCAATGTTGTTGATCTCCCCGGACTGAGCCGCCACCGTGAAAACGTGATTGGGCGAGCTGCCTGTCATTTCCGAGGAGAAAAACCGATCGCACAGGGTGTACTGCCGCGCGTACTTCCAGTAATTGGGAATGTCGCGCTGGTCGTAGTAGCCCATGGTGTAGGGTGAGCCTTCCGCCCAGACAAAGCCATCCATGGTTCCGTGATTGTAGGCGGCGTGTGCCGTTTCCCAGCTGTGCTCCAGGTCGAGCAGAGGTTGACCTTGCGGCATGTGAAACGGCTTGACGCAATCCTGAGAGCCGGGCATTTTGGGCAGGCAAGTCGAGGGCGGTATGCCGTCTGCGTTCGGGAAGGTACCGAAATAATTATCGTAGGAATGGTTCTCCTGAATGATCCATACTACGTGCTCGATTTTCTCGCTTCCGGGAATCGTGGGGACCGCGGTCTTGCCCGAGTCTTGTGCCAATGTCACGGGAGAGAAGAACGCGACCGGTGCAACCAGCAACAATGCGCTTGTGAGGCACAGAAGCGTATGCCGTTTCAGCCTGTGGCCAGGAACGACTTCGCGGTACGACGCTCGGCAATCGGTGAACAAGGTGGGACCTCCTGATGAAAGTAAGCTGTGTACCAGTACGTTTTGAAGCGAGTTCTCCGGCAGGTACAAGGCTCGTCCATACTTTACTCGCTGGAAACATCTTGCACCAGATGGCTGCGTCCAGTTTGGGATATCCGGGCTTCGGTCTCGATGCAGGGAATGCCGCGCTGAAGCCGCTGCAGGATCGAAAAATTGAAAGTCCATCCATCGTGCTGGACGATTCGTAACGGCAATCGTGCCGTTTTGCGCAGAACCCGAATCAGAAAATTTCCGATTCCTGCGTGTCGGGCTCAAATCCCACCATCTGCATGGCGTTGGTAATTTCCGTATTCCGCATGAAGTAGTTCCAGCAAAAGCCGGTGCGAAGATTTTCCGCCATCAGAACGCTGATTCCCAAATCGATACCGAGTTGATCCTCGGCGAACCAATTGGTCTGGGGTTGAAAGGCATCGATAAATCCATATCGCGTCCAGGCTTTTTCTCCGTATTTTTCCCGCATGTAAAACAGAACATGCGAGCATTCCGACGGCAAAAAGACCAGCGAGCCTGCCGTGGCGCAAGGGACGATGGTTCCGTCGATGCCCCCAAAGCCCGGCGGACCTCCCCACACACGATATCCCGTCGGGGATTCCGATGCGGTAATTCCCCACAAATTCTGGTCCATCCACGAGAATTTCCGGCCCAGGGTGAGACAGAAAAGCTGGTGCGCCCGGGTGGCTGCTATGGAGTTCACGAAGTAGTTCGCGTGTTGATCGCGCAGGCGCCGAAAGTCGCACCAGGCGTGAGCATACTGATGGATGAACAGCGGCGCCATACCGCTGATGAACTCGATGCCGCCAAACTCGAGTATCGGACGACCCACAGCGTTCCAAGTGCTCGCCGGAATGGCATTGCGTGGCGCGCCAATCGCCATCAGCAACATTGTCAGTATTTCCGCGTAGACATCCCAGCGATATTTGATGAATCCCGACTCCGGCATCCACCCCATCGACAAGGTATCGCTGCCG
>JAJYSL010000403.1 GCA_021793595.1 Acidobacteriota bacterium | reverse complement strand
TCCTCTTGAAGGTCATGTTGATCATGCCTATGGTCTATTTCGCTGCACTCGATTTTGGGCATCTCTTTACTATGACCGTTCCGGGCAGCTTCTTTATCCAGCTTGCAGCATCTTTCATCGGCTTTTTACTTTCGCTTCGCTGGGTTCTAAACGATCAGAGAAGACGCTGTCCAACTTGTCTCCGTCTTTTAAGTAATCCTGTCCGGGTAGGACGGAGATCATGGAGTCTCCTGGATTGGAATTTGACCGAATATGTCTGTTTCAAAGGGCACGGAGTTCTTCACGTTCCAGAAGCGTCGGTGAGCGGGGGTTCTATTCAGCGTTGGATTTCCATGGACTGCACATGGAGTAAAGCACATCGATAAATTGCCTTGGCACATGCTTATGATTTAGAAGAACAGTGGTTAGCTTGGCTGCCAATAACAGAAATTTACATTAGATAACTAAAACTGCAAAACTTTCGCAGGCTGGTCCACAGCGAACGTTAAACCTCCATCAAGTAGTCGACGCGTTGGAGTGCGCATTATCGCTCAGCCGTTCTCATATCCTGCGGAATTTTTGGGAATTTCACGGAAATCTTTTCCACTCTGATAGCTGTCTTTCGGCATACCCTCGTGAAGTGACGCCGGAAAACGCCTCCATCGGAGAAAAATTCGTTACGCCTAGTACCTGCGACATTCAATTGTCCGCGCGCAAATGATCGGGACGCATCCGGCAAAAGGTGGACGGGAACATGTGGTACAGTCCGTCATTGCAGCAGCTTCTCTACCTTGAAGCCGTTCTGGAAGAGGGCAGCTTCGTTCGGGCCGCTGATCGCCTTCACACGACCCATTCCACGATCTCAAGGAACCTGAAAGCGTTAAGCAACGGGCTGGGGATCAACCTTTTTGACAAAACACCGCGCGGTCTGAAGCCGAGTAGTGTTGGGCGAGTTTACGGTGCCCAAGTTCGCACGAGTCTGGAACAGGCAAAGTTGGCCTTCGACCTTGCGCGGTATGAAGCTAATCTGCACCGACGACCCTTCTATGTGGGCCACTCTCCATACATCCACGGCAGCCTTCTTCCTCTACTTGGACAATTCACTCTGCCGGGAAGCGAGGCCTCGCCCATCGTTCTCAGGAGCGCGCCGACGATGCGGTTAGTATGGCGCGTGCGATGTGGGGAGATCCAGGCAGGCTTTGGCGTGTTGCCCATTGTTGATAAGGCTCTCTGGATCGAGCGGGTAGCGCATGAGCCATTCTGTGTCTGCATCGCGGAACATCACCGCCTTGCGACGCATTCACGTCTGGCGGCGCGCGAGCTATCCAACGAAACTCTGGTCTGGATACCACGAAGCGTACACCGCATGTTCTACGACCAGATCGTCAACTACTTGCTGACGTTAAAATTCGATCCCCGGCGCTTTCAGGAAGCCCATACCATCACACAAGCTCTCGACTTCGCTGCTCACGGTGCCGGAGTTGCACTGGTGCCGCAATCGGCATCTCGTTTTCAGAGGCCCGGCGTGCTCTTCAAGCCTCTGACAGACGACTTGATCCGCATTGAGACAGCCCTCTTCGTGCGCAAAGATCAGATGCGCACGCCGGTGAAAGACTTCATCGCCATTGCGTTGTCCGGCATAGCAGCACTGAAACTCAATCCGCTGGAAAAACGATGAAGCGTGGGTCTATCAAGACATGGGGAATTCGCAAAGCTGCCTCATAGAATCACTCTTCTCAAAACGGCCTACATGCTCTTTTAGGCATTATGCTCTATATGGCATAATAGTTGTATGAGCTGGGCCGCGTACTTCCATCCCAAATTCAAGGCCGAGTTCGATGAGTTGTCCGCGGCGGTCCAGGACGAACTGCTTGCGTCGCTCGTTCCTTTGCGGGAGTATGGGCCGTCGCTCGGAAGACCCGATGTGGATACGCTCAACGACTCGAAGTACGCGAACATGAAGGAGCTGCGGTTCAGGGCTGATGGAGGCGTTTGGCGCGTTGCCTTTGCCTTCGATCCGCAGAGAAATGCCATTCTGTTGGTCGCGGGAGACAAATCGGGAGTGAGCGAGAAGAAGTTCTACAAACGGCTGATCGAAAAAGCGGACAAGAGATACAAGGAACACCTCGACAATCTCTAGTCAATGGAGTGACGACAATGCGTGGAATGATTGCAGTGGACGACGTGATTGCCTCCTTGCCGAAGGAGCGGCAGAAGAAGATTGCGGCGCGGGGAAACGAACTGCTGGCCAAGGTGCAGCGGCGCATGACCCTCGGTGAGATACGGAAGATCAGCCAGGCGAAGATGGCCGAGGCGCTGGGGATCGGCCAGATGCAAATCTCGCGTCTGGAGAAGCGGAAAGACCCTCGACTCTCCACAATGCAGCGCACGGTCGCTGCATTGGGAGGCCACCTGACGATGATTGCGACGTTTCCCGATCAGGAGCCGGTCGTCCTCGTCACTTCGCAGTTCATGGAAAAGCCGACGACCTCCCCGAAAAAGAAGCGGCGTGCGTAACCATTCGGAAGGGCCAAGGACGCTCTCGGAAAGTCCGGCGATCCGTGTGACCGATTGAAAACGACCGAACAGTAAGAAACCTAACCCCGTCAAAAGGCCGTAATTCCCGGTTTATTTCGCATGACCTTTAGGGTCGGCCCCCAAGGGTATATGGGAACGGAAAAAGAGGGTCTGGTTGGGAGCTGTCGAACATGGAAGAACTAAATTCCAACGAGGTTAGGCAGCGACGGTTAACCCTCAGGCTGAATAAAAAGCGATGACTAAGATGAGGCATTCTCTGGGGCGGCGCTCTGCTTTCAAACCATTACAGCAAAACCGCTATTGCACCGATGCATCTGAGACCTGCGAAAGCATCATCGCCAGCCGCCGCGCGCCCAGCAGGTCAAGCTGTGAGCTAGCGAACGAGCGTAGCCGAAGATCGTTGGGTAATGACCAATCCCATTTCTCGCGAATCGCATGTTCCGGTTTGATCTTCAGATCAAAAATGGTGGGTGGCGGCTCGTAGCCAATCTGTTGCAGCAATGTGACGAGCCGTTGCTGATCCCTGGAAAAGATGCGCATCGCAGCTCCTCCGTTCGACGTCTGCATTCCGCGTACCGTCAGCAGCAAAGCAAGGGCATCGTGTGTTGCATCCCCGTGCCACCCCAATACCAGAATGCTGCCGCCATCGATAAACCACCGTTTCTCTTGCAGTCCGACTGTATTGAACCAAAGACGCGCTTCTTCGAGAAACTCCGCCGCCTTGGGATCGAGAAACGAAATCGGCTCCGCTTCTGCGAGCACATGTTTCATCTCCTGACGCACCCTATCATGAACCTTGCCGCCAATTCCGTCGAAAGCAGGCGGCGCGCCTCCACGATCCTGAATCACGTAGACTACCTTGCCGTGTGTGTCGATGTCCTGGACTTTCCAGCGACGCCCACCGAAGATAATCCGTTGCCCTGGCGTGAGCGGTCTTTCAATGGGAAGCGATCCCAGTACTCGACCCTCGGCGACGAGGCGGAACTCCTCTCCTGTACTGAATGCGCTGTAAAAATCGAATTGGTTAATGAGCTTTTCTCCGAGCATTCCCGGTAAGAGAGAACCTCCATGATCCTGCGTTATGAGATCGCGAGCACCCAATGCATGTAGCAGCGCAGAGAAATCCGAAGAGTCAACTTGATCGAAAATCCCGCTTCGCACAAGCGTTGTCCATAGCTCGGTGGCGCTCGCGCCGCCCTTCTGTGCGATGATCGAAAGGATTTGCTGTACGAATGTCGACGCATGCACGGCTTCCGGACGAGGCGGCTCTACCCATCGCGCAATCAGGAGCCGTACCATTGCGACTGTTTGGACCAGCCCTTCACGAATTCGGTCCGAGAAGTTCGACTTGGGTGTCAATTCCCGTTCCACTGCAAAACAGCGCAGGATGGCGGCCTCACCAGAACGCCGTCCCGAACGGCCAAGACGCTGCCGCAAACTGGCCACCGACGGAGGGGGCCCAATTTGGGCCACGCTGCGGATGCTGCCGATGTCGATGCCAAGTTCGAGCGTTGTCGTACAGATGGCGCTGGCTGCGGTCTCTCCGCTCTTGAGAGCCGTTTCCGATTCCTCTCTTAGTTCACGCGAAAGGCTCCCGTGATGCGGCCAAAACTCGTTGGGAACACCTTCCATTTCACAGCGTCTCCGGAGCTGGTCTGCATAGATTCTTGGATCGGAATTCGTAGACAAAAATAGTTCAACAAACGCGCAGTAACATCAGGCGGCTTGTAACAGGTCAACGATGTTCTCAATGGCCTTGTCGGCCTTGTGGTAGGCGGCTTCCAGTTG
>JAJYSL010000402.1 GCA_021793595.1 Acidobacteriota bacterium | reverse complement strand
CGCGATCCACCAAAGCCACCCCGCGATCCGCCAAAGCCGCCACCGCCATAGCCGCGGGAAGAACTGTAGGCGCGCGGCACTGAAGAGCCACCGCGATACCCACCGTAAGACGATCCGCCTCCAAAGCTCCGTTGACCGCCGTAGCCGTTGCTGCGAGGCAGATTATAGGAGCGTGTTGGAGATCCACCGAAGCCGCCGCTTCCCTGGGACGTGTATCCGCGTGACCCGTATCCCCGGGACATGGAACCGTTCCCGTAGCTGCGGTTCGCTGTAATCAGTGGGCGTTGTGCGCCAGGCCCGCGGCCGATGTTCGAAGGCATCCGGTTAGATGCCATTGTGGATCGACCGATGGATCGGTTGCCGGTTTGGTTGAGAGAGCGGCTGCCACCGTTGGCCATTCCACGGTTCGTGTTGCCTGTTGACCGACTTGCTGTATTGAAGTTGTGGCTGGCCATATTCGTGCTGCGGCTTGCCACGCTGCTATAAGGTCTGCCGTTGCCCCCCTGGAGTTTGCCGCCATGAGCTGCAGCATATCGATTGGCGCTCACAACGCTCGCGTTCATGGGTGTCCGTCCGCCCGCTGCAACTGCATGGGTCATCTGCGCGGAACGTCCGGCAGTTCCTCGCGGATTTGTCGCAGTATTGAACTGGTGCGGGTTGAATCCGTTGGGTCCGCTCGGACCATTGTAGCTATGAATATTGTTGATGTTCGTGATGTTATTGACGTTGTTGTTGTTGTAATAATTTCCCCGGTTCCAGTAGCCACCTTCAAATCCTTCTCCCCAGTAACCGCCGCCGTAGAAGATGCCGCCGTAGAACCCGACGGACAGGCCCCAATAACCGGGGTACCAGCCATACATTCCACCGCCCCAGCCCCAATAGCCAGGTGTCCACAAACCACCAACGTAAGGCGGATATACCCACGCGCCAGGGACCCACTCCCAGCCGTCATCCCATCCCCAATAGCCAGGGGTCCATTCGTAACCATCGCCAGGACAGGGAGGCTGATCGTAGGCATCGACTGGAAACGGTGGTGGCGCGGAATCAACGGTCATGGTGGGATTGCGCTGGTCCTGTTCGCCTTGGTCGTTTTGAGCCTGAGGCTGCTGTTGATATTGTTGCTGCTGCTGATCTTGATATTGTTGCTGCGCAGCGGAGCCATCACCCGGTAAGGTGCAACTTGGACAACTCCATTGTTGGTTGTTGTCGCCCTGCTGCGCTCCGTTTCCGCTATCATTCTGCGCCATTGCGGGAACGACCAGAGTGCCTGCAAAGAACAGGCCAGCTACCAGCGATACTAGATGGGAACGAAGGGTACGCATATGGTACCTCCCTCTACCTCAGCTCTTAGTATCCACTACTTTCTGTGGCTTCCGGAACTGAGATCCCGGAGAGTTCCGGAGTGGTCTCCTTGCGGAGTTCCTACTTTCAGACTCTCACAATACAGAAACGTTTTATTGGGAAAAAAGTTGTGGTCATTTTACCCTGTTTAATTTCTGTATTCTTTGGTTTAGATGCGCAACTTCGATGGGGTATTTTCCTCCGCTATTGTTCGCGCATCGATTCATTCCGCATTTTCCACCGAGCCGTCGCTGCTACAGTAGGAATCAGGTTCCCATTCAAGATGTTCATCCGCTCGCAACACGTACATTTCATTGGTATTGGTGGCATCGGTATGAGCGGAATTGCCGAAATTCTTCTCAACCTGGGTCATCGCGTCTCCGGCTCCGACCTGAAGCGTTCCGCCGTTACCGACCGTCTGGCGCGTCTGGGGGCCGTCATTTTTGAGGGTCACACAGCCGCCAACATCACCGGGGCGGACGTAGTCGTGACTACATCCGCTTTGAGCCCACAAAATCCAGAAGTTCTGGCCGCCCATCGGCAGGCGATTCCGGTCATTCAGAGAGCGGAGATGCTGGCGGAGTTGATGCGCCTGAAATATGGCGTCGCTATCGCGGGGATGCATGGCAAAACCACCACCACCTCCATGATTGCGGCCGTGCTGACCGCCGGTGGACTTGACCCTACCGTAGTTGTAGGTGGCCG
This sequence comes from Acidobacteriota bacterium, assembly GCA_021793595.1. The sequence continues at coordinate 2,271 of JAJYSL010000402.1, read as the reverse complement.
GGTGGAGGCGATGGGATCGAGCGCGCGACTGGGCCGCTCCGAATATCTGGTCGCCGAGGCGGACGAAAGCGATCGCTCTTTTTTGAAGTTGTCGCCCATTCTCGCGGTCGTGACCAATCTGGATCGCGAGCACATGGATTGCTATCGCGATATGGAGGATGTGGAGCGGGCCTTTCTCGATTTTATGGATCGCGTGCCGTTCTATGGAGCGACTACGGCCTGTTTGGACGATCCGCTTCTGGCTGCATTGCTCCTGCGCGCGCGCCGTCGCGTATTCACCTATGGCATGGATGCGGAAGCTGTTTTTCGGTTGGAGGTCCTGCAACATTCGGGAGGCAGGCAGTCTCAATTCGTAGTGCATCACCAAGGCACGCGGCTGGGTCCGTTTATGCTGCCAGTCCCTGGCCTGCATAATCTGCGAAATGCTACCGCAGCGGTCGCCATTGGCGTCCAACTGGGCGTTACGCCGGAACAGATTGCCACCGCGCTTGCAGGATTTCATGGCGTCGAACGCCGCTTCCAGCGCAAAGGAGAGGTGCGCGGCATCACCGTTGTGGACGACTATGGCCATCATCCGACCGAGATACGCGCCACTTTGCAAGCCGCCCGCCAATGCGGATTCAAACGCATTCTGGTGCTCTTTCAACCGCATCGCTACACGCGCACGCGCGATCTGCTGGCAGAGTTTCGCCACTGTTTTGACGAAGCAGACACTGTGCGGATTCTCGATATCTACGCTGCCAGTGAAACTCCCATTCCCGGCATCGATGCACAAGTCCTGGTCGATGCCATTCATCGATCGGACGTTCAGTATGGCCCTACGTTTGAGTCGGCAGTAGAAGAACTGGTGGAAATGGCCCAGCCTGGCGATTTGATTCTCACCATGGGAGCCGGCAATATCCATCAGGCCAGTGGCATGGTACTGGGCGCGCTGGAAATGAAAGTTCCGTTGGCGTGAACAGGCAGGAAACCCTAATAAACACGGAAAAACCCGAAAAAATTCCGCCAGCAGATTGGGAACCGGGTTATAGTCGAATTGGCGACTCTCACGACCAGCTACGGCCGTGCGAAAAATTACAAGACGCGGGGAACGAGCGGGGCTGCTGGAGCTTGAGGGGCCGGACGAATCTTTTCGTCCAGAAATCGATCTGGAGACAGTAGACATTCCTGAGCCAATGTTGGAAGCGCAGGCCGACGCGGAGACAAGCGGGCCTTTTCTGCGCGCGAAACAGCGTGTTCCGGTACGTCGCCGCGGGAGCTCAAGGTTTAGTTGGAAGAATCGCTGGGTGCGACTTGCGACGGCACTTGCCGTTGTTGCAACTCTAGGACTTCTGGCCGGGACCGTCTGGGAAACAGAAGCTTTGATGCAACACAATTCTCACTTCCTTCTTGCCTCAACACAAAATATTCAGATCGCGGGAAATCGCGTGGTTCCCAACAGTCAGGTGCTCACCTTCTTTGCGCCGGACCTCGGACGCAGTATTTTTCATGTTCCGCTGGCAAAGCGCCAGGCAGAACTGGAAGACATCGATTGGGTGCGGACCGCGACGGTCATGCGTCTGTGGCCGAACCGATTGCGCATAAATCTTGTGGAGCGCACGCCGGTTGCGTTTGCCCGGGATGGAAATACCGTGCGGCTTGTGGATGACGATGGCATTCTGCTGGACCTGCCGAATGCTGTCGCGCAGCATTATTCTTTTCCGGTCATCAGTGGAATTTCTTCTTCCGATCCTGTATCTACGCGCGCGGCGCGTATGCAGATGTATAGGCAGTTCCTTCACGCGCTCGATGCCGATGGCGGTCATGTGACTGCGACCCTCAGCGAAGTCGATTTGTCGGATCCGGAGGACATTCGCGCCATCTTTGCCGGTGGGCCGCGCAACCCGACAGTACATTTTGGCGATACAGATTTTCTCGCCCGCTATGGCGAGTATCAGTCGCATCTTACGGAGTGGCTGCAACAGTATCCTCAGTTGCGCTCGGTAGACATGCGTTACGGCAAACAGGTGGTGCTCGACATGGGTACAGCAAGCACGTCCGCTCCGCAAGATGCAACGCCACAAACTGTCGCGCCAAAAACCGGGATGACGGGCACAGTTCCTCATGCAAATATTCCCTCCCACATCCTCGCAGCCAAAACCAAAACAAAAGCCAGACCCAGGAGCAGACTGGCAAAGCATTCGAGCAAGACCCGCAAGCCTGTGTATGAGCGTGGACATACCGTGCGAGATCCCATCGCTCATGTCGTGAGTGGTTTGTAGCCAGGGAAGC
>JAJYSL010000401.1 GCA_021793595.1 Acidobacteriota bacterium | reverse complement strand
GCCGGTGAAGCTAATTTTTCTGCAAATCGGATTGTTGAGGAACTGGTCGGCGATCATGGATGCCTTGCCAATGGCTAACTGGAAGACACCACGAGGAATGCCGGCGGTCTCCATGCACTCTGCCAGCGCGACGGAACACAGAGGAGTCTGCGAGGCAGGCTTCAAGATTACGGGGCAGCCAGCAGCGAGCGCGGGCGCAACCTTACGCACAGCAAGGACAAGCGGGAAATTCCAGGGGGCAATCGCGCCAACGGTTCCGATCGGCGTCTACACGACCAGACGGCGTTTTCCGTGCACCTGTTGGGGAATGCTGCGTCCATAGGAACGGCGAGCCTCTTCGGCAAACCATCGCAGATGGTCTTCCGCCATGTCCACTTCGCCTTTGCTCTGGGCCAACGGTTTTCCATTTTCCAGTGTGATGGTGCGGGCAACTTCCTCGCGACGGCGTTTCAACTCATCCGCCACGCGATGCAGCAGGGTTCCACGTTCTTTTGCTGTCTGTCCTCGCCAGGCGGGAAAGGATGCCGCGGCAGCGTTGAGTGCCTGCTGGACTAGATCTTTGTCGATCGCATAGACTTTCGCGAAGACCTGCTCGGTCGCAGGATTCACGATCTCTATTTCATGGTCGGACTCCACCCATTTCCCGTCGAGATACACCTTATGCGTTTTTTCGTGACCAATTTCCATCGTGTGACCGAATCCTTACTCAGCGTTGTTCTGGCAAAAGCATATGGACCATGCCCGCCAGTCCGAATTGCGCTTGACTAACCGACCCAATTCGGGATGAACGTACCTTCTCGTGCGCGTGTTTCAATCATCTTTCTTGCTCCAGCTACGTGCTTTCGGGCGATTCGCTCCGCTTCATCGGCGGCGTTGCGTTCGATGGCGTCGATGATCTGAAGATGTTCTTCATGAATGATCTGGGGTTCGCGTGAAGCGCGCACGGTCATACCCAGGACCCGATAAGTTTCCGCCAGTCGCAGTAGAATCGCGTTGCGAGAGAGTTCAATGATGTGGAAATGCAGGCTGCGATCCAGCGATCCCATTTCCTCGGCCTTGTTTTCATGGGCAAGGTTGAAAACTCTATCTGCCATCTGTCGTAATTCCGCAATGTCCGATCGGCCGGCGTGATTGCAGGCGAGCCGTGCTGCCAGGCCCTCCAGACATTCACGAATCAGGTACGCTTCGCAAATACGGCTCACATCCAAATTGCCAACGAAGACACCGAGATGATCGACCGACTCCACCAACCCTAGCCATTGGAGTTCGAGCAAGGATTCTCTTACCGCGCCCTGGGCGACTCCCAGTTCTTTGGCCAAACTTTGCTGGCTCAATCGCTCTCCGGGCTTACTTTCTCCGGACAGAATGCGACGCTGTATTTCCTCGCGAACATGATGTCGAGCAACACGGGCTTTCATTGGCGGACTCCTTCGGGGGCCTTAAACTATCGTAATCGATACCAATCCGGACCGTTGCCTTGCTTGTTAAAATCCCAAAAGCTAGTCATGCCACTGGACATCTAGCAGCCTGGCGAGGCGCCGAAAGGTCTCCGCATGGTTCCCAAAGTGAAGCAAAACGTGATGAGGCATGCCGGCGTGGAGTAGCCTGTCGAAACGGCGATGAACATCATGATCCGCAACCTCGACCAGAATGCTGTTTCCGGTGATCTTGCGTCGCGGCGGGATCGAATGTCCTTCAAACGCTGTCATGTGGTACTCGTTGTCACATTTCCAGAGGCGGGAAACGGTGACCTGTTGACCGGGTCGAAGCTGGCCATCCACTACATACGGCTTGACGATGTTGAAGTGCGCGCCCAGGGTGGGTCCTGATTCTGTGCCGATGGCGTGACACATATCCAGAGGCGCCATGCCGGGATGCCAGAAAAAGATGGTGGAAGTGTCATGTTCGAGCCAGTCGGTCAAGAAACCGGGTCCTAGTCCCAGCGATGAACCCATCAGACTACCAATCGATCCATCGACGTCTCCCTCGATGGAGACGGCAAGGCCGTTGGAGCTAAGGCGGGAGACAGCCAGGTAAGGCCATTGGCCCAGCATATTAGGGATCTCCGGCCAGCATTGCAAGGCAAGTGCATCCAGACTCTCTTCCTGCATGATGTCGAGCATGGCGAGATAGCAGCGGGAGTTGATGTCCAGGGCATCGTCGGCGACGTTGACCGGGCGCAGGCCCAGGGCTCGAATCTGTTGTATGTCTTTCTCAGCAGCAGCATCGGAAATGGCGCGGACTCGCTCAATATATTGCGGAAGGCTGAGCGGATGAAGCTGGATGCCAATGGAGCGACGCAGAAGGAAAGGATCGGCCGCAAGATCGATAAATCCCGGGACATGTGTGCCGATCACGCCGACCTTGCCACGGCGCAGGCGGCCAAATGTGCGGCAGAGAGCAACGGCGCGCACGAGATCGGCTCGAAGCGAAGAGTCAGCCGGGTCTCCGTAGACAAATTCAAAAGGATGTCCTGCCTGGCGTAGGACGGAGGCCCATAGGTGTTGTCCGACGAGAGAGCAGGAGCTAACTTTTCCATCCCCTGGCCGCTCTGGCGTGGCCCACAAAACGACCGGGTCGGGCCAGTGCTGCGAAATCGTCAATGCTAGCTGGCCGTTTCCAATGGATGGCTGCAGAACGATCAACGCCTCACATTTTGCCGGGTGAATTTTTTGCAGAACAACGTGCAGCGTCGCATCGTCTACGACTGGATGATCCGCTCCAACGCAGGTAAAGCCGAGATCCTTGAGCGCTTCGAGACTTTGTTGATATACAACCTTGTTCCACTCCTGATCGAAGCCAGGGCGCTTGCGCCCGAGCATGACCACTCCAATGGTGCGTGAAGCATCGTGATGGGTCGAATCTGACATATTAGGAAACTCCAAAAGGGTTCAGGCAGGGCTGGAAGTGGGTGTGATAGGGAATTAGCTCGCCGATCAGTGGGCGAACATAATCGATAAATCCTTGATTGACAGCGGTGGCCGTTTGCGAAAGCCACGCTGCCGGAATCGGGCGTTCCTTGCTCGCGACGGCACCGAGGGGAACCAGATTATATCCGCTGATCCCTGGATCCTTTAGAGGGCGAAGGGAAATCATTTTCTCGGAATGTCCGTCGAGCAAGGCTCGAACCCCTGCCTGGCCCACCAGTTCGGCATCTTCCAGATCGCGAGCCGAGACATGGAGCATGGAAGATCTGCCGAGCAATCCCGGTTTTTCGGTGCGGCAGCGTATTTTCAGGTTGCGGGCCACCGTATCTGCCAGAAATTGGCCAACTCCGCCAGGAAGCGGGCGCTGCAGAGCATCGACCTGGGAGCGATCTGCTATTTCGTAGATGAGATTTCCTGAAGCATCGCGCAGGCCTTCGGAAACGACGACAACTGCCCAACCTAGTTTGCTGACAACTCGATCGAGGTCGGCAAGAAATTCCTGAGTGTCGAAGGGGCGTTCGGGAACGTAGATCAGATGTGGCGCATCGTTTGGATCCGTTTTCGCGGCGGCGGAAGCAGCTGCCAGCCAGCCGACGCTTCTCCCCATTGTTTCGAATATCGACACAGGCTGAGGAAGCGAATGAATATCCATCCCTAGGTCACGTGTCGATTGGGCAACATAGCGGGCCGCGCTGGCAAAGCCGGGGCAGCGATCAGTTACAGTGATATCATTGTCGACCGTTTTCGGGATTCCAATGACCTGGATATTGTGCGCCGCGTTGCTGCAGAACTGGCTGATGACTTCCGCGCCGCGCATCGTCCCATTGCCACCGATCAACAAGAGATAGCGCACATCGAGACGGCTTAGATTTCGAGCGATCTGATCTAAATCCTCTGGAGAAGGTTTGGATCGCGAGGATCCCAAGGCAGCGCCTGGAGTTATGCGCAACAGGTCAAGTTCCGCATCTGGCAGATTATCGAGATCAATGATGTCTCCGTGCGCAATACCCAGTACGCCTGATTTCGCCCCGAAGATATGGCCGATTTTATCGTACCGGCGCGATTCTTTCAGAATGCTGGAAAGAGTGGCATTCAGGACTGGAGTAGAGCCGCCACCCTGAACAATTAGTAGATTTTCTACCCTCATTCCGGGCCACCCCAGTCGAAAACTACACAGATGTGACGCATATCGAATAACTTGACGTATCGAATAAACAAAAAGTTACGAAGTCTGATGGATTTCTCTGCGAGCGGGCCGTAGTGTACTTTTCCCGGCATGGAATTCGAGTGAAAAAACACAAAATGCCGACTCATTCCATTGCGGAGTACGGTAGGCAGAGTGTCCCAAGTGATCTCACACTACAATCTTTTGCTATCGATTGTCAAGTGGAGGTGGGGAG
>JAJYSL010000400.1 GCA_021793595.1 Acidobacteriota bacterium | reverse complement strand
ACACTACCATCTTTGCTCTCGGCATTCGAGGCTTGGGCCGAAATACAAAGATTGGCGGCTCACTGATCGTAATGGGAATTGTAGGCGGTGCGGTGTTGACTCCGGTGATGGGCCTGATTTCCGAGTGGTCGCACAGCATTGCGCTTGCATACTTCGTTCCTTTGCTGGCATACGCTGGGGTTGCGCTGTATTCATTTTTCGGAACCAAACTTTCTCGCAAAACGCCGGAAGCCGCGTACCCGGCGGCATAAGCAGTCTGGGCTTGTTAACTCGATGTAGTCAATCAGTAGGAATCTGCAGTCGCGATGCAAGGAGAACAAAAGAGATGACGATCGATGCAATTTCACGACGCTCCTTTTTGAAGCAAGTAGGCGCTGCAAGTGCCCTGGCCTACTCCACTCACGCGGAAGCCCTCAATCTCACTCGGCCTCAATCTGCCGCCCCTAGCGGCGCAGTCTCGGCCGCGGATGCCACGCAAGCCGCGACCCGTGCACAGAGAATGGCGTGGTGGCATGCGGCGAAGTTCGGCATGTTTATCCATTGGGGACTGTACAGCGTATTGGGTCAGCATGAGTGGGCCATGGAGGCCGAAGGAATTCCGATTCCTCAATATGAGTTGATGGCGAAACATTTCAACCCTAAGCCCAACGCTGCGCGGGACTGGGCGAGGCTGGCAAAACGGGCCGGACAGAAGTACATGGTGATGACGACCAAGCATCATGAGGGCTTCTGCATGTTCGATACAAAGTTGACGGACTATTGCGCACCCAGGCAAGGCCCGGGACGAGACCTGGTACGGGAATATGTGGAAGCGGCCCGTGCGGAGGGTCTGCGCGTTGGCTTCTACTATTCGCTGATGGACTGGCATCATCCAGACGGAGCACGCTGCAAAACCGATGAAGCCGCCCGGAAGCGATTCGTCGCGTATACTCACGGACTCATCCGCGAGTTGATGACCAATTATGGCAAGATCGATATTCTCTGGTACGACGTGGACGCGCCGCTCACCCCGGAGCAGTGGGAGTCGGAGCGCATGAATGCGATGGTGTTTCAGCTGCAACCGGAAATCATCGTGAATAACCGCAACGGCCTCGACGGAGATTTCTCCACGCCAGAACAGCACATTGAGGCATCGAAAGAGGGTCGCGCCTGGGAAACATGCATGACCCTGAACGATAGCTGGGGCTACAACCGCGGCGACGACTCATGGAAGACGCCAAAAGAGATTGTGAGCAATCTGGCGACGTGCGCGGCGGGCGGGGGAAATTATTTGCTGAACATCGGGCCCAAGCCCGATGGATCGGTGCCGCAGGAATCCGTCGATGTTCTGGAGAAAGTCGGCATGTGGCTTGACACCAATGGGAAGGCAATTTACTTGACTGATCGAGGCTCGTTCCCTGCCGCGCCCAATACGCAATTCACTCGCCGCGGAAACACTTTATATGCCCACCAGAAATATTGGCCGGGAGTGACGCCGGCGGCGCAGTGGCTGACATTTTTCCAGCCTGGAGTTGTGGTTGCCATCGGCGGCCTGAAGGCCAAGGTAACGTCGGCGCGCCTGCTGAAAACAGGGCAAAGCGTCCCTTTTACGCAAAATGAACCGCTCACATTGCGGCTGACGGGTCTTCCCGTCGACGCACCGGATTCGCCAATGACGGTGATCGAGCTGGAATGCGAATCAGAACCTACGATCGATGCGTGGGAGATGGTATCGAAATGGCCTCGCTACAAAGTCGGCATCAGCTAGAGATCCACAACGGCGACAAGTTGGGAATTAGCGCGATCGGGTGGAATTGTGACTCGCCGTGGGGCGTGTAGAGTACGACCAGTCAAGGTTGCGCGAGGTGAATATCCATGAAGTCTCTGCTCGCTTTACTGTTGGTTGCGTTTTCCTGGATGCCTATGAATGCAGCGAATCCTATCCCGTGGCAGACGAAAGTTCAGCAGGAGTTGCCACTCCTGGGTCACCGCAATTGGATTGTCATTGTCGATTCGGCTTACCCGTTGCAGACATCTCCGGGAATTGAGACGGTGGAAACTGGTACCGATCAGCTAACCGTGGTCCGCGACGTTCTCCGGTCCATCGCTCATGCCAGACAGGTCCGACCGGTCGTGTTCATGGACGCTGAGCTTCCCTTTGTGCCGGAACAGCAAGCCCCGGGAGTCAACCAATACCGCAGCGAAATCAAAGCTGCCCTGGGGAATCTGCCGATCCATTCTGTGCTTCATGAACAGTTGATTCACGACATGAATCAGACGAGCGATAGTTTCCACGTATTGATTCTCAAAACTACGCTGACCATTCCTTATACATCCGTTTTTCTGCGGCTGGATTGCAAATACTGGAGCGACGCCGACGAGCAGGAGTTGCGACAGGAGATGAAGAATCGTGGATCTGCTTCGTCCGATTCCAGCACCCAGTAGCCGTCGCAAGGTTCGTTTCGCTGTTGGGATGTAACCGCGTGCGGCAATACAACCAGCCTCGATCGAATAGAAATGACAGAGGGATGAGCGATGAGCGGAAAGAGCAGGCTGCCGCGCCGTGACTTTCTAAAACAAGCGGCGGGAGTGATCGGCGCAGCCACCCAATCGGGTCACTGGGCCGGAACCGCCCAGGCGCAGGCGACTCCGGCTCAGAAGCTCGGCAACGATCATCCGCTCGGTCAGACAGAAATTGCCTATCCGCGAGTCTTCGAAGACCGTCAACTCAAGATGATTTCGTTTCCGCTGGGCGGTGTCGCCGCCGGCAGTCTTGGCCTGGGCGGTCGCGGGCAACTGCGCGATTGGGAAATCTTCAATCGACCCAACCAGGGCGGCTCGCCGACGTATGCATTTCCTGCAATCTGGATTCAGTCCGGCAACTCCACGCCGATCGCGCATGTGCTGGAATCGCGCATTCTCCCTCCATATCAGGGAGAATCCGGTCTGGGCTCCAACAACGCTCCGGGGCTGAGCCGACTGGAAGGGGCGAAATTCACCGGGGAATACCCGCTCGCCCACATTGACTTTGAAGATCGCCGGCTTCCGGTAAAGGTGGAGCTCGACGCGTTCTCTCCATTCATTCCGCACGATCCGGACGATTCCGGACTTCCCGTCGCCGTGCTGCGGTACCGCGTGACGAATCCGGGTTTGTCGTCTGTCAAAGTTGGCATCGCCTTCTCCATCGATAACCCGCTGGCAGCCAACCCCGCGCAAAGCAGCCCTGTTTTGAAATCGGATACACGCCTGAATGAATATCGCACCGGCCAGCATTTAGCAGGTTTGCTGATGAGCAATCCATCCTTGTCGTCCGAAGATCCGATGCATGGCAGTTTTGTTTTGGCGGCCATGCCAGGCGACAAGACAAACGCGACGCATTGGCGCGGATGGCCGAAAGAAGCGTGGTGGACCGCTCCCTTGTTGTATTGGGATGAGTTTTCAAAGCATGGCCAGTTGGGAACGGAACCGAACCCACGCAATGCTGTGGGCGCACTCTGCCAGCAAACAACCATTGCTGCCGGACAGTCGAGCACCATCACGTTCTTGCTGGCCTGGCACTTTCCGAATCGCACGCCTGACTGGTGCGGATGGTCGTCGCCTCCAGGTAAAGGAAACACCATCATCGGCAATTATTACGCCACCCGTTTCAAAGATGCGTGGGAGGCCGCACAATATACTGCGACCCATTTACCGCGGTTGGAGGCTCGCACTCGCGCTTTCGCCGAAGCGTTTCGCGAGAGCACTTTACCAGATGTCGTGAAGGAGGCTGCCAGCGCCAACCTGTCCACATTGGCTTCCACAACATGTTTCCGCACCGCCGATGGAGAGTTCCACGGCTTTGAAGGCAGCAACGACTCGATCGGTTGTTGCTTTGGAAATTGTACCCATGTGTGGAACTACGAGACGGTCACGCAATTTCTTTTCCCATCGTTCGCGCGATCTTTGCGCAATGTTTCCTTTGGCTATTCTGAGGATGACGCCGGCGGCATTCACTTTCGTCAACTACTTCCGGAAGGATATCCCAGATATCCCGTTGTTGCGGCAGACGGGCAGATGGGCCAGATCATGCACGCCTATCTGGGTTGGCGGTTATCCGGCGACAATGCGTGGCTTCAGGCGATTTGGCCGAATATCAAGAAGGCAATTGCTTTTGCCTGGGAGCCGGGTGGCTGGGATCCAGACAAGTCCGGCGTGCTAACAGGTGTTCAGCACAATACGTACGATGTCGAATTTTACGGCCCAAATCCTCTGTGCGGAATTTACTATCTTGGCGCACTGCGGGCTGGAGAAGAGATGGCACGTGCGGTCGGCGATACTGCATCCGCTGCCGAATATCGGAGAATCTTCGATC
>JAJYSL010000399.1 GCA_021793595.1 Acidobacteriota bacterium | reverse complement strand
CTGAGTGTATGAGGCAGCTTCTATTCTGAACGCAGCGCTTCGATCGGATCGAGATACGCTGCTTTTCGCGCGGGATAATAGCCGAAGCCGACTCCAACCAGAGCAGAGAAGAACACTGCCAGGAATACCGCTCCCACACTTACCACCGTGTTCCAGTTCGCCAGCGCGGAGATCAGAACCGATACCCCGATTCCCAGAACAATTCCTACGCACCCCCCGGCGATCGACAGAGCTACTGCCTCCACCAGAAACTGAGTCAGAATGTCTTGGGTCTTTGCTCCCACGGCCTGACGCAGCCCAATTTCACGGGTTCTCTCGCGCACCGATACCAGCATGATGTTCATGATGCCAATGCCGCCAACCACCAACGATACCGACGCCACAGCCGCAAGCATCATCGACATAATGTGGGAGGAGGCCGCCTGGGCCGCAAAGATCTCCTGCATGTTGCGGACGGAAAAGTCATCCTCTTCCGCCGACGCCAGGTGATGACGCTGCCGCAGTAAGGCTTTCGCTTCCTCCTCTGCCACATCGATCCGCTCCCCCGATTTTGCCTGCATCATAATAGCGTCCACCGCATCTGCATTCGCCGATTTGATCCCAATGACCTTGCGCTTTGCCGTAGAGACGGGCAGAAGGATCAGGTCATCCTGATCCTGCCCGGTGGGAGATTGCCCCTTCCGTTCCAGCACGCCTACAACGGTAAAGGGGACATTCTTGATGCGAATTGACCGGCCAACCGGATCGATATCGCCGAACAAATTCGCAGCAACCGTGGGACCAAGTAGCGCGACTTTATTCGCCGAGTCAACATCCTGCTGGGTGAAGGGTGCGCCTTGCGCCACCGATACATCTCGTACTTGCAGAAACTCAGGCGTGGTCCCGAACAGGATCGTTCCCCAGTTTCTATTCTCATAGACGACCTGCGCTCCACCCCGCACCACCGGAACTGCCCGCGCGATATCCGGGCATTGCAGCGAAAGTTCATGTGCATCCGATTCCGTCAGGGTGACTGCGTTTCCTGTCCCCATGCGCAGCCCGGAACTGGTGAGACTACCGGGAATGACGATGATGATATTGCTGCCAATGCTGGAAATGTGCTGCTGAATCCGCTGCTTCGCTCCCGAGCCGATGGCTGCCGTCGCAATCACCGCAGCCACGCCGATCACGATACCCAGCATGGTCAACGCCGAACGCAGCTTGTTCACCTGCAGCGCCCGGAAGGCGATGCGCATCGCAAAAATTAAACGTTTCACGGAGACGCCCCCATCTGGATTTCACCTGGCTCCAGAGACCCGGCGAAAGGAATCAGATCTCGGCGGTCGTTCGCGATCTTTCCATCTCGGAACGTGATAATGCGGTGAGAGAAACGCGCGACTTCTTCGGAATGGGTCACCACGATCACGGTAATTCGCTCAGCCTGATTCAGTCTTTGAAAAATACTCATAATTTCCGCACTAGTGCGCGAATCGAGCTGACCCGTCGGCTCATCGGCCAACAGAATGGCCGGCTCGTTGATCAGCGCCCGCGCGATCGCCAGCCGCTGCTGCTGCCCTCCGGAAAGCTGCGTGGGCAGGCTATCTTCTCGCCCCGCCAGTCCGACCAACGCCAGCGCGTGCCGCGCTCGCTCCTCTATGTCTTGCAGTTCGTCCTCGCGATACAACAAGGGCAACTGGACATTTTCTCTGGCGCTCATGCGCGGCAGCAGGTTGAAATTCTGAAACACAAATCCAATTTTCCGATTGCGGATCTCGGCCAGGCGGTCACGTTGTAATCCATCCACCCTCTCCCCATCCAGCCGGTAGTATCCGGAGGTCGGACGATCCAGGCAGCCAAGAATATTCATAAGCGTCGATTTGCCGGAGCCGGACTCTCCCATAATCGCGACGAACGTTCCTCGATCCACGGTCAGGGTAACTCCACGCAGGGCGTGTACCGTCACTTCGCCGAGCTTATAGACCTTTGTTAGCTCCCTGGCCTCAATCAGTTCCGGCATCGCTATCCTTACATCCTCGGCATCATTGGCCGTATTGGAGACTGCGTTCCATTCGACGCATTCGCTTTTGACGTTGCCCTTATGACAACTTGTTCCCCTGCCCGAATCTCGCCCGACGAGATGGCCGTGGATCGTCCATCCGACAGCCCGAATGTTACCGGTACCGCTTTGAGTTTTTGATCTTTCAATATATAGACCTGGGTTTGATCCGGCGGGGATGGCGACAGTCCATTCTTCTTCATGACTGCTGCTGAGGGGTGAAACCGCAGCACGGAGTTGGCAACCTTCAACGTATCGTCCAGTTTGTCCGTGAAGATTGTGACATTGGCCGTCATCCCTGGAAACAAGCGTAAATCGCGATTGTCCACTGCGATCACGACATCATAGGTCACCACATTCTGTGTAATGATGGGGGCCTTGCGAATTTCCGCGACCACGCCTCGAAACGCAGTGCCGGGATAGGAGTCGACCAGGAACGTCGCTTGCTGGCCTACAGCAATTTTGCCAATGTCAGACTCATCGACGTTGGTATCCACCTGCATTTTGGTCAGGTCCTGAGCGATTTCAAATATCGTCGGCGGATTCAGCGTCGAAGCGACCGTTTGGCCCACGTCCATGCGGCGCGCGATCACAGTTCCGTCCACCGGTGCCGTGATGCGTGTACGGTCGAGATTGATTTGCGCCTGCCGCAGCGCAGACCGTGCCTCTCCTTCCTGCGCCTCCGCTGTGTCCAACTGGTTCTCCGCCACCTGCACCGAGGCATGGGCGGCTAGAACGCTTTGCTGCGTCGCCCTAACCTGCGCCGCATCGGCAAGTAGTTGTGCAGTCGCCGCTCCGTAATTGGCCCGTGCCGTGTCGTACTCCTGCCGCGCCATGATGCCTAGTCCAAACAGCTTCTGGGCACGCTCCCACTGTGCTTTCACATTGATTTGATTGGCCAGGCTCTTCGCGGCAATCGCCTGCGTATTGCGTTGGTTGGCCGTCGCCGCGCTCATATCCGCGCGCGCCTTAGTAAGCTGGGCCTTTGCCGTCAGCATGGACGCATGTGCCGACCGCGAGGTGGCATTGGCCTGATCGACCTGGGCCTGAAAAACCTCCGGATCAATCAGCGCCACCAGCTGTCCCTTTTTCACGCGGCTGTTCCAATCGGCGTACAGCGCCTTGATGTTTCCAGAAACCTGGCTGCTGACCATGACTTCGACGACGGCATTCAAATTTCCTGTCGCCGTTACCTTCGCTTGCAGGGGCCCTCGCTCCACCGCAACCGTCTCGTAGACGATCGAATTCTGCTGATGGCTGCGCCAGTAAAGACCTGCCGCCGCCAGGACGAATGCCACGCCTGCGATCATTCCCCATTGCAGCCATCTCGACGGTTGCCGAGGAGCGGGCTTGGAGGTGGGGCCGGATTCCACTAGCTCAGGAGCAGGAACGCCCTTGGACGGTATCGCACCCATCGATCACCCTCCAGATAGCTAAAGAGTGCTGCTTTGCGCGATGAATCGCAGTGATTCGGGTCACTGGGAGAACAAGGAATGGTGCAATCCCTGGCGAGGCTGGTGGCTGTTTTGAGTATTAACGGCTGCGCCGGTAGGCCGCTGTGCGGAGCAGTATCGAAGCTATATTCGAGACGCCTTATAGCCTTATAATTGAAATACGATGGTTTTCAAAAAATTCGTCATGATTGCGGCTGCTTTTGCCGCCTTCTTCACTGGCACACTATGTGCCACTACCTCGACGAGTGTTCCTAACCCCCAACAACGCCGCCTTCGACTCTATGATCTGCATACAGGTGCGCAGATAGATGTGGTGTATCGCATCGGCCAACGTTACGTGCCTAGTGGAGTGGCAGAGTTAGACCAATTTCTGCATGATCGTCGCACCGGAGCCGTCAAAGACTACGATGTGAGGGAATTCGACCTGCTCTATGATTTGATGACGCGTCTTGGCCGTCCCAACGGCCAGATCGGCATCGTTTGCGGCTATCGTACTCCATGGAGCAACAACTATCTGCGTGAGCATGGACACGCTGTTGCCTTGCATAGCGAGCATATTCAAGCCAAAGCCATTGACATCCGGATTCCCGGCTTATCAGCTGCGAAAGTACGCGATGCCGCCTTGGCGCTCCATCGTGGCGGAGTGGGCTACTATGCGAAATCCGACTTTGTCCATGTCGATGTCGGACCCGTGCGGCGCTGGTAGTCGAAATTTGCGCGGGTAGGGAACCTTTAGCTGGATTAGGGCTGTCCCTTTGCCAATAGAGCTTCCAACGATTTGTCGTGTCCATAAATGTCGTCGAAAAAATGGACGGAACCATCTTCCGCGACGACTGCCGTGATATAGAGAGATC
>JAJYSL010000398.1 GCA_021793595.1 Acidobacteriota bacterium | reverse complement strand
AGGGGATGAACGGGCAGATGATGTCTAACATGGGCATGATGAGCAGTGGCCAGATCATGACGGTGAACGCGACACTGCAACCCGGTGGGACCTGGACAGCAAATTCAGTCACAGACATGATGGGATTGGGCGGCGTGATGCCCATCGGAATTATCACCGCGACGACCGGCAGCCCTGTGACACAAATGACCATGTTTGCGAACAATGGCATTGGCGCGGGCATGATGGCGTCGCTGTTGGCTAACGGCATGACAGTCAACGTGGGTGGCAGCGTCACCTACGGAATTGACGATGTGGGAGTGTCGATGTCCGGGTTGCCAATCACGCCGCAGTTCGACGCGTCTCACATAGCCACCGGTCAGAACATCGCAGCGGTGGGGTCTGGTGCCATGTCCTCCGGCGGCGGCATGATGGGCGGAGGCGGCTTCATGAACATGGGGAGTATGACCGCAGCCGGATTCGAGTTGGAGCCGCAGGGCCTCAGCGGAACCGTCTCCAGCGCATCCGGCAGCGGCTTCACGCTTAGCCTGCCGTCGGATTCAGCCTTTACCCTGTTGACGGGAGCTGGCAGCGTACCCGTTTACCAGACCGCGCAAACGCAGATGAAGGGACTTACCGCCGTTGCGAATGGCCAGAATATTGCGGTCTACGGCTACTTGTTCTATAACGCCGGAAGCTACAACTTTGTCGCCACGCAGCTTGCAATCATGTAGAGCGGATCAAGCCGGACACAAATGCATGGAATCTCCCGGCCATTCGGGTGTTCATGGAAATACGGTCACCGCCTACTGCAGCGTTCCAGCGACGATCATCGCCTGTACATCCACGTGACCGCGAAATTCGTGGCGCATCAATCGATACGCCACCTGCAGAATGTCTCCCGTGACCGGCGGACGTTCCAGAGCGGAATCCATCGAAAACCACACAGCTTCCAGCGTCAGGCCTTGGCGCTGCAAACGCAGCCGCCCATGGCGTCCGTTCGTCAGAGGGCGATACGTGGCGACGTGGAACGTGCCCGAATACACAGGTGCTTCGAATCCTCGCCCGAACGGGCCCAGCGCATTGAGAGCCTGGATTTCGTCCAAGGTGTGCGCGTCCCCATCCAGTTCGCCGTCGGTCCAGATCGTCGGCCCACCGGCAGCTGTGCCTATGCTTTGCGTTGCGACCGCGATCGAGAACGCCTGCTGAAACTTCTCCATATCGCACACGCGAATGGTTGCGCCTGCGGCAGCCTGATGTCCACCGTAGGCAATCAGCAACTCTGGATGCGCTTCGGCCACCTCCTTCAGCGCGCGCTGCACATCGATTCCCGGCACAGATCGAAATGAGCCGCTGGCCAGCGCTTCGCCGCTCATCGGCTGCGCAAGATCCGGCGCGGTCGGTCGCGCACCTTGCCCTTGCGGGGCGAAGATGGCGCAGGGTTTCCCAAATGCTTCCACCACGCGGCTCGCCGTAATGCCATGCACGCCAGAGTGGCCTTCTTCCAGAAAAAGCACAATGGCCCGTCCTTCCGCTTGTGCCGCTTGCGGAAATGCCTGACTGCGCAATCTGCGTTCAATTGTCTGGCGCTCTGTATTTTCACGCCTCAGCTCGCTCCAGTATTCAGCCGCCTCGGCTTCGGTTTTCGCAATCAGGAAGCGAAATCCAGCTTCCGCCCAGTCCAGCCGCCCCGCAGCAGCAATGGCTGGAACCAGACGGAAAGCGATTGTTTCCGCGTCGATTTCTCCATCCACTTCCTGCCGGAATATCTTCCAGCACGGACGGTATCCCGACCGAACCAACTCCAACCCTCTGCGCAGGAAAGCTCGGTTGACCATGCTCGCCGCTGGCGACAACGACACACAGTCTGCAATCGTTGCCACCGCGACAAAGTCCAGCAGTCTGCTCAGGGAAGACAATTGTGTCCGGACGCCACATTCCAGCAAAGCGCTTCGCACCTTCGCCATCACAAGAAATGCCACTCCGGCGCCGCACACATGCTTGTCGTAGTCTGCATCCAACCGCGAAGGGTTCACCACCGCATAGGCCGATCGGGGAGGCCCTTCGGGAGGGATCACGTGGTGGTCGGTCACTACCACGTCAATTCCCGCTTCAGCCAGGGTCGCAATGCGCGGCTCGTCGCTGCTGCCATTGTCTGCTGAAATCACCAGATGCGCGCCAAACTCACGAACGCGCGCCACCACGCCCTCTCGAATGCCATGGCCTTCCGTCAGGCGATGGCTGGTCATCACGCGTACGCGATCGGGCATCACTCCAAAACAATCCACCAGCGCAGTCCACAGCACAGCTGCGGAAGCAGTGCCGTCCATATCGTGATCGCACGCCAGCGCGATACGTTCCTCCTGCACAATGGCTCGGACGATGCGCTCCACGGCGCGATCCATGGAGGGAATCGCGCATGGGTCGACAATGTCAGAGAGCTTGGGAGCGACCAGCAATTGCCAATCGAGGAAGCGATCCAAACGCCGGCCCAGAAAATCCGCAATGGCCGGAGCGATGCCTGCTTCCACGTAAGCGTCGCGAACGGACGCGTTGCACGGTCGTTCCGAAAACACCTTTCGCGGCAATTTCCAGGGCGCGATTGCACCTTCCGGAGGGTGAGATTCCTCAGGCAGCGCGGGTTCTAATGTAGAAGGTTCGAGTACGGAGGCGGCGCCATCCTCGTTCACAAGGGGTCCTCGTCGCCGTTTTCATCGAGTGCATCCTCGATCAGTTCCTGAAGGCTGTCGACCGTGTTCACCATTGCCCGATAGTCGCGGTACCACTCCGTTTGCGTTTCGTGCACGAATAGAATTCCCTGATGAGGGAATGCCAGCTCAATGTGCCCCACCTTGCCGATTTCAAGGAAAATCCGATTCAGCTTGTCCCGATCCAGCACCGTGGGCTCGTTGCTCGACATCTCCTCGAGTTCGTTGGATAGCAGATCGAGGGTTGTGCGATCGACCGAGTCTTCACCAATACAGACCAGGGGAGATCCTGCCGCCTTTGCCATTTCCACGAAATCTTTCCAGCTCTCCTTGGCGCTTTCTGCCGGTGCGTCGCCCGCATGCGGCTCGTTCCACCACACCCGGGGAGTGTCATCCGGGATGAGAGCAGGGAAGTGGCGCATTCCATGGCCTTCAATAAAGGCGATCATGTCATCTTTCAAGGTAGCCAGGTTTTCGGAATCCATCGTATCCATCCTAGAGCAGCTCCACGGTTACTGTAACTCTCCGGCTCGCAACATGCGGATATTTTCTTGTTGGAAAGGCTGGCAGACGCCAATACCCTTGCTTGCGACCGCTTGGGTCCCGCTGCAACCGCGCCAACGCTTTATGATGAAAGAGAACCACAGGAACTTTTGAAGGAGCGGTTTTTTGGCAAAGTATCGGCGGCATGTATTTGTGTGTACCAATCGACGGGAACCCGGCAGTGCGCGTCCCTGTTGCAATGCCGACGGCAAATCGGAACTGCACACGGCGCTCAAGCAGGCCGTCGACGCTGCGGGCTTGAAAGGATCGGTTCGCGTCAACAAAGCCGGATGTCTGGATCAGTGCGAACACGGACCCAACATTGTGGTTTATCCGGAAGCGATCTGGTATGGCCACGTCAAAGTTGCGGATGTAGCGGAGATCGTCGAGTCGCATCTGGTTGGCGGTCGTCCCGTCGAGAGGCTGCTGCTTGCCGATGCCTGCATCCATACCGAAGCCTGCGAACATCGGCCTAAACAGAGCTGAAAACCCTCTGCGGTTGGAATCCGAAGAGAGTGCCTGTGCTATATTCCGAGGGGAACCATGAATTTCTCAAGAGATTATGTTGGATATTTAGGCCGGCGCACGATCAAGCACCTGATCGATGTCAAGATGATCCAGACGGAAAAGATCGAGGTGCTGAATACTCGCGTTCAAGCGGCCCTCATTGACGAATTGATGCTGGAAGACCGGATCAATGACGAGGTTCGCCTGATTCTGGAGGCGTATCAGGAGGAGATGCGTCGCACCGGCGCCAGCTATCAGGAAATGTTCAAGAAGATCAAGCAGGAATTGGCCCGCAAATATAAGGCGGTGCTATGAGAATCTCCGACGATAAATTGAATAAGCTGGCCCACGTGATTGCCGATACTTTGGCGGAGACCGATGAGTGTGAGTTTCATGAAGACCGCAACACCATCCGTCAGGAATCACGCAAAATGCTGGCCAAGTTGCTGGCCGAAGAAATGAAGATCGATCAGGCGGCCCGCCTCAAGGTCTCATCCCACAAGAGAAACATTCCCGAAGGCAGCCAGGAGTGGGAAATTCTCTACCGCAAGTACTATCAGGAAGAAGTGAAGAAACTGGGGTTATAGAAAAATAAGCGCACAAACTAT
>JAJYSL010000397.1 GCA_021793595.1 Acidobacteriota bacterium | reverse complement strand
CGGAAATGCAATAAGTTTCGATGTTGAAAAATCTCCAAGGAGAATGCACTCAATGAAGCGCTATGGAGTGGAAGGCGGCAAAGGAATCGGCGGGCAACATCTTCCTTTTGCACGGGCGGTGGAGGCCGACGGATGGCTGTATGTTTCCGGACAAGTAGCCATGGTGAATGGCGCGATTGTTGAAGGCAACATTGTGCCGCAAAGCCATCAGGCAATAAAAAACCTGCTGGCGATTCTGCAAGAAGCAGGCTACGGCGCGGAACATGTGGTGCGCTGCGGCGTGTGGCTGGACGATGCGCGCGACTTCCCGGCGTTCAATCGCGTGTTTCAGGAATATTTTGGAGCCAACCCTCCGGCGCGCGCCTGCGTGGTTTCCAGCATGGTGGTGGACTGCAAACTGGAAATCGATTGCGTTGCTTATAAAGCGCCTACCAACAGCTGACCTGCGATCATTTCTGCCAGCCACCGAGTTTTCCGCATTTTCAGGACAAGAGAAGCTACATGCATACAACTGTTCTCCCCAGCCACGGGACCTTTTTGCTGCTGTCTGCCATGTGTTCGATCATCGTTCTGATCGTTCTGATCGCGCGCTACAAGTTCAATCCGTTTCTTGCATTGATGACGGTTTCGATTGCGTTGGCGATGGTGACGGGCATGCCGATGCAAACCATCATTCACTCCTTCGAAGCGGGGGTGGGCGGCACGCTGGGTCATATCGCGGTGGTCATCGGGCTGGGAACGATGCTGGGCAAGATGATGGCGGAGTCGGGCGGGGCGGACCAGATTGCCCATACGCTGATTCGATTCTTCGGCGAGAAACGTGTGCACTGGGCCATGGTGGCGATTGGCTTTCTGGTGGGGTTGCCGGTCTTCTTTGAAGTTGGTTTTGTGCTGCTGATTCCGATTGCATTTACCGTGGCGAGGCGCACGCGTACGTCGATGGTGCTGGTGGGGATCCCCATGGTGGCGGGGCTTTCCGTTGTGCATGGACTGGTTCCTCCGCATCCGGCGGCCCTGCTGGCGGTGGCCGCCTATCATGCGGATGTCGGCAAGACCGTTCTGTATGCATTGATCGTGGGAATTCCAACCGCGATTGTTGCCGGGCCGTTGTTTGCGAAATTGGTTGCGCCTCGTATTCCACTGCCTGCCGAGAATCCGATGGCCGATCTATTTCTGGAGCGTGACCCGAAGGTGAAGCTGCCCAGCTTTGGGCTCACCATGGCCACGGTTCTGCTGCCGGTGTTTCTGATGATGATCGGCAGCTGGGCCGATATCTTCACCAGGCCGCATACGCTGCCCAACCAGATTCTTCGTTTGATGGGCGGTGCGGACATTGCACTGCTGATCGGGGTGCTGATCAGCTTTATCACGCTGGGCACAATGCGCGGCTTCGGCCGTGACACGATTCTGAAATTTTCCAATGAGTGCCTGGCGCCGACAGCTACGATCACGCTGCTGATTGGCGCCGGCGGCGGTTTCGGCACAATTCTGCAGGATAGCGGCACGGCCCAGGCCATTGTGGATGTGGCACTGCGCGCGCATATATCCATTTTGCTGCTGGCGTGGCTGGTGGCCACGGCGGTTCGTATCGCCACCGGCTCGGCTACGGTGGCCATGACCACGGCGGCGGGAATTATTGCACCGCTTGCGCTGCAGATGCATGGGGTGCAACCTGAGTTACTGGCCATTGCCACAGGCGCGGGATCGCTCGGATTCTCCCACGTCAATGACGGCGCCTTCTGGCTGATCAAGGAATATTTCAATATGACCGTGGTGCAGACTTTCAAAACATGGTCGGTCTGCGAAACGATTATTTCCATCATGGCGCTTCTTTTAACGCTGGGACTGGCGCGGGTGGTATAGAAACTAGCGGGCCGCGCGAGTGCAACCCGCGAACCCGTTTCCCCGAGTTAAGATGAGTAGCAATGATTTCAGGGGGTTGCTATGCCGCACCCGATCCAGGCCTTTCGGATCTGTCGATGGGCTGTTTTGAGTTTGCTTCTGCTTCCCTGCTCCGCTGCTTTGGCAGCTCCGGCGCAGATTGCTGTCCGCCAGACCTCGGCCGGCGTGGTGGTCCGGACCGCGACCGACACGATGCGTATCACTGTATGCGGAGCGACTGCGGTGCATGTGGTCGCCGCTCCTAACACAGAGAACAACGGCAATGTGACAGCGGGTACTCCCAAGGAACCCTGGATCGTGGGGACGTGTGTGCCTGCGAAGTTCACGCTGCAAATGCCGCCGCGCGCGACGCATAGCTCCAGCGCGGAGCCATCGCGGCATGAGAGCGTCGCAACGCTGGATACGGGCGCGATGCGGGTGCTGATCTCGCTGGACCACGGCAGCCTGGAGTTTCAAGATGAACAGGGCAACCGGCTGCTGCAGGAACTTACCAACACGCCGCGCACCTACCGGCCCGTGATGCGCAACAGCGAAGCCATGTACAGCGTAGAAGACCGTTTCCGTCCGCAGGTGCGGGAAGGACTGTACGGTCTGGGGCAGCACCAGAACGGCGTGTTCAACTATCGCGGGACCGTGGTGGAACTGGCGCAGGCGAATACGGACGTGGATATTCCGTTGCTGGTATCGACCAGCGGATATGGAATCTTCTGGAACTCGGCGGCCATTTCTTATTTCGACAATCGATTCGCCACGGAAATGCGCTTGAGTGCCAATGCGGCGAATGCCATCGATTACTACTTTTTCTACGGCCCGGAGATGGACCAGATCATCCATCAATATCGCGCGCTGACCGGCCATGTTCCGCTGTTCAGCGAATGGGCGTATGGATTTTTTCAATCGAAGGATCGATATAAAAGCTCGGAGGAGCTGCTGAAGATTGCGCAGGAATATCGCAGCCAGCATGTTCCGCTGGATACGATCGTGCAGGACTGGTTCTGGTGGGTGCGTCAGGGCGATCCGGAGTTTCGCGCGGAGGCATACCCGGATGTTCCTGCCACACTGCAGAAGCTGCATGACGAACATGTCCATGCCATGATCAGCGTGTGGGCGGTGTTCGATCCGCTGTCGAAAAATTTCCAGGAGATGAAGGCGCGCGGACTGGTGATTCCCGGAACGCCGGACTATGACGCCACGAATCCGGCGGCGGGAGATTTTTATTGGAAGCACTTGGTCGGCAGGCTGTTTGCGCAGGGATGGGACGGGTTCTGGCTGGACAGTTCCGAGCCGGAGGTGCAGGGCGGCCAGAGCGATGCATCGCTGGAAGATAAGAAATTATTTATCGGCAATGGAGCGCGCTACGTAAATATTTTTCCGCTGATGCATACGGGAAACGTGTACCGACACTGGCGCGAGACCACGGAGAAGAAAAGGGTTTTCATTCTGACGCGGTCGGCCTTCGCCGGCCAGCAGAGAAACGCCGCGGTGACGTGGTCCGGCGATGTATACAGCACCTTTCTTTCATTCACTCGGCAGATACCGGCGGGCTTGAACTTCGCGCTCTCCGGCATGCCTTACTGGACAACCGACATTGCCGGCTACGGACCGCCGTGGGCACGCGACACACGCGATCCTGCCTACCAGGAGCTGTACACGCGGTGGTTTGAATTCGGCGTCTTTTGCCCCATCTTCCGCACGCATGGGCATCGGGCCAACAATGAGAACGAGCTTTTTTCTTATGGTCCTGTCACTCCGATTCTGATTCATTATGACGAGCTGCGCTATCGACTGTTGCCTTATATCTATTCGCTGGCGTGGCAGGTGACCGATCGCGATTCGACCATGATGCGTCCCCTGGTGATGGACTGGCGGACCGATCCGAATGTCTGGAACATCGGCGATCAATTCATGTTCGGGCCTGACCTGCTGATTAGCCCGGTCACCCAGAAGGGAGCCATCAGTCGCTGGCTCTATCTGCCCGCGTCGCCCATCTGGTACGACTTCTGGACAGGCAACAAAACAAAAGGAGAGCAGCGGATCGAAGTGAGTGCTCCGCTGGAGCGGATTCCTATCTACGTGCGAGCAGGATCTATACTGCCGCTGGGTCCAGAAATTGAGTGGGCGGGGGAGAAACCGGATGCGCCCCTCGAGCTGCGCGTCTATCCAGGGGCGGACGGAGATTTCCAGCTGTACGAAGACGCGGGAGACAGCTACGCCTATGAAAAGGGCGCGCATTCGGTGATTCCTATCCATTGGGACGATGCTACGAAGACACTGACGATTGGCGCGCGCGAAGGATCGTTTCCGGCGATGCAGCAACAGCGTACCTTTCGCGTGGTTTTTGTGAGCGCCAACCATGGCGGCGGCGAAAGCCCGACTGCGCAGGCGGACAAAGAAGTGACCTACGATGGAAACGCCGTTTCCGTGACGGCACCCTGATCGAGGCCGCAGCGAGTTGCGACAG
>JAJYSL010000396.1 GCA_021793595.1 Acidobacteriota bacterium | reverse complement strand
TTCCGCGCGGCTGTGCAGGGCCTGTTGGGCCTGCGGGTAGACGCGTTAAAGAACCAAATTGTTTTCTCTCCTCACATGCCTGCGGACTGGAACTCTCTGGCGATCCGCAACATTCCGGTTTCCCAGGCAAAGATCACTCTGACCTGGACGCGAACTGATCGTGGTTCAGAGTTGGACAGCGTCAATACGGGCGCTCCCGTGCATCTTGTCTACAGTCCGGAAATTCCTCTGGGCGCTCATCTCACGGGCGCAACGTGGAACGGAAAACCAATCCCAGCCCGGCTCCAGGTACATGCCCAGGAAACAGATGCCGCGATGACTTTGCAGATCCCGCCTGGAACCGGGCGCCTCATCCTGCAGTACGCCGGCGGCGTTTCGTTGATATTGCCGCACGTTCATCCTCTGCTGGGTGACTCCAGCCACGCAATCAAAGTGATGGACGTGGGTCTGCATGGTACCGCTTACACCTTGCATGTCCAGGTAAACTCTGCCAGTGTCTCCACATTCCAACTGCGCACGGACCGAACCGTAGTTGCTGTGCATGGTGCAACCTGGAAATCAGTTTCGCCGAACACCTACGCGTTGACGATCGCGCCAACCAACCCCTCCGGAACCCCGGACAAATACGCATCCGCCGAAGTTGTTGTCGATTTTGCTCCTCGCTGATATCTTCGTTGTCGATTGGATTCGATCGTTTTCCGTGGTCCGAAAACAGCGCTCATCTGAATCGATCCCGTCCACGACGAGTGCCGGGCGGGTATTAGAGGCCGTCGGGACGCGATTCATAGTCATTGCCAAAAGGCAAAGGAGTGCAGGATGGGCGACAAGAACGACTCGATCACACGCAGGGAAGCTCTGGCAAAGTTAGGCGGCGCCGCCTTGGGTTCCGCATTGGCCCCATCCTTTTTGTCGGCCCAGACATCTCCAGCGCCGAAGCAACGCAGCAGCGCTGGCAATCGCTCCTCCACCAGACCCAATATTCTGTGGATCACCGGCGAAGGTGTCCCAACCAGTGCGCTCAGCTGTTACGGCAGTCAGTTGATCCAAACGCCGCATATCGACCGCATCGCCAAGGAAGGAATGCGCTTCGATAACAGCTTCACCACCAACGCACTGTGCGCTCCCAGCCGGGCCACCCTTCTCACCGGCAAATACGATCACCTGAACGGGATGATTTCTAATCCGGGAACAACGACCGGCGGTATGACCCATCCAACCTTCGACGCGTCGCAGGAAACCATGGCGAAAATATTCCGGCGCAACGGATATCAGACCGGAATGGTTGGAAAGTGGCATCTGCCCGCCAATCCTGGCGAGACCGGCTTCGACTATTTCGTATTCAAGCGCGGCGCCGGCGGCCCGTATTACAACCCCAATGGCTATTTGCGGAACACCAGCTTAGGCAGCAACGTGATTCATGAGAAAAGCTACCCCGGATACATCACCGACAATATGACGGATTTTGTCATTGAGGGGATCCAGCAATTCAAACAGCCCTTCTTCATGATGATGCAATTCTTCAACGATCACCGTCCCTTCAATCCGCCGCATAAGTACGAACACATCTACGACAACACGCGCATTACGGAACCGGCCACCTTCTATGACGACTATTCCATGCGGGCATCCGCAGCTCGCGAAGCTCGCATGCGAATCGCGGATATGCCGGACTTCCATCCGCCCAGCGATCTGACGGAACGTCAGCGCAAGCAGTGGAATTATCAGAAATTCATGCAGCATTTTCTGGGTACGCTGCGGTCGCAGGACGACAACATGGGTCGCCTGTTGGATTATCTGGATAAGAGCGGGCTCGCCGAGAACACCATCGTTGTCTACACCACCGACCACGGATTCTTCCTTGGCGATCACGGTTGGTTCGACAAACGCTTCATGTATGAGCAGGCTATTCGCGTTCCCTGGATGATTCGGTATCCGGGTCACATCCAACCCGGCAGCGTCAGCAAAGATTGGGTGGTGAATATCGACAATGCCCCCACTGCGCTCGATCTGGCCGGCCTGCCTGTCCCGGAAGACATGCAGGGCCGCAGTCTGGCTCCCGTGCTTATGGGAAACACTCCAGCCGACTGGCAGACCTCCTTTTACTACCACTACTACGAGTTCGCTCCGCCGCACTGGGTGTACCCGCACTATGGGATTCGCACCAACCGCTACAAGCTGATCAGCTATTACACGGTGAACGAGTGGGAATTGTTCGATTTGGAGAAGGATCCGGACGAAATGGAAAACCTCTTCGAATGGTCCGGATACAAAGTGCATCCCGCCTATCAGTCCGTCGCCGACGACTTGGTTCGTCAACTCAAAGACCTGCGTGCCAAGTACAAGGACACCACGGGAAGCCCTGTACGAATGTGGCCGACCAGCAGTTACGACTGATCGATAGCCATTCGTCCACCAGAGCCTCGGGCCTTCCCGCCTTTGGTTACAGCGGCGGAAACGGGACCGGGCTGGGCTCTCGCACGGAAATCTCCGCCGTCGATTTCGTGTGACGCTTGGTTTGATACATCTGGGCATCTGCCATCGCGCATAATTCCTCTGCCGTGCGGCCGTCGTCAGGATAGACCGCCACGCCGATGCTGGCAGACACGCGTAACTGCATATCCCGCACAGGAATAGGTTGGTCCAGTACTTCGTGCAGCTTTTGTGCCAGAATTTCTGCCCCGTCCGGCTGCAGAATATCCGATACCAGAACCGTGAATTCGTCGCCTCCGCTGCGCGCCAGCGTGTCTGCCTTCCGCACCACCGAGACCAGGCGTAATGCGACTGCTCGCAGGAATTCGTCTCCAACCGCATGCCCATAGGTGTCGTTGATTTGTTTGAATCCATCCAGGTCCACCATCAGTACGGCTGCTCGTGAGTGATTGCGCTCGGCGCGGTCCAGCATGATTTCCATGCGGTCCTCAAGCAATCGTCGATTGGGCAGCCCGGTCAACGGATCGTGCAGAGCCAGATGCTCCGTGCGTCCGATCTCCTCTTCCAGAAACGTCAGCAGAACGCCTGCTGCGATAATCAGTTTTGGAATGTTTCGAATTGCCGTATCTATTTTCAGATGTGGAAGGTATGCGTATTGAATCAGCATACCCATTGGAAACGTGATCGCGGCAACTGTAAATCCAAGCACCGCCGTCAGCACGCCCGTCGTCTTCTGCTCGAACCGCTGCCAATAGCGAAGTCCCGCCACCAGGTAGAGCCAGCAAAGCGTCACGTTGATCCCATAACCCATCTGCCGTCGAGCCACCAGCAGTCCAAGCAGCACCGGCAAAGAAAGGACGAGGAAGAATGTAATGACGTTATCGACCGCCGAGCGCCTGGATCGGACGCGATAATTCAGCAGAGCGACGCTCGCCGCCAAAGCAGCGATCGTGATGTAGTAGGGCAGGGTTTGTTCGACGCCCCATATTACCAGCGTCGTAAAGGTCATTAACGCGACGGCCCATGTGACCATCAAGGCGGATTGCACAGCCAGCAGATCGATGCGGGACGCAGCCCGGATAAACGCTATTCCAGCTAACTCGAGGGTCAGCACGGAGGTCGTGGCGATCCCCGTCTCCCAAACACCGTGGCCTACATTCAACAGCTGCGCCGCAAAATGTAGCGCGAGAAACACCCAACCCAGCAGCCACGACTCCAAGCGCTGCCCTGCATGACGCAGCAGCATCGACCGGAATACGAATACCAGCGCTACAAACGCCAGCAGATATGGCAAAGCAGAATAATGCAGCATGGGCAGCCTTGTGCTACCGGCAAAGAATGTTCGTATATCATAGTGCGCTGCCAGCCCTACCAGCGCAACATTTTTGGGGAAACATGTGTGTTTAGGCAGAATTGTTTTCTCCGCCCTCTCGTGAGCAACCCCTACATCCCACGCAATCCGGCGTAAATGGCCAAGCCCGAAGTGATAGCGGTCACACCGATCACAATCCAGCGATAGATTCCGGATAGACGGTGGTCCGGCGGCAATGCCTTGATGGCCAACACCACCAGGAAGCCGAGAACCATGGGAAGCAGAAAAGCATTCATCACCTCTACCCAAAGGGTGAGAGCCACAAGATCCGGAATGGTGGCCACCATCACCGCGCCGGCCAGCACACCCAGGGTGAAGACGACGTAAAACCAGGGAGCCTCCAGCGGATTGTGCTCCAGAGAGTGTTTGTACCCAGTCACTTCGCCAAAGCCCCACGCCGCGGCCAGAGACACCACCACAGAAGAAATCATGGCTGCCCCAAGCACACCCAGGCTAAACAGCAGCCTCCCCATCGTCTCTCCCATAAAAGGGATCAGCGCGTGCGTAATGTCGCCAATGGTGTTTAAGCTGGCGTTCGGATTGACCTTGCCGATGGTGGCAGCCGTA
>JAJYSL010000395.1 GCA_021793595.1 Acidobacteriota bacterium | reverse complement strand
GACATTGCCTGACCCCGGTAGGTTCTCCAGTGGCGAACGAAATACCAGCAGACAGGGCCGACCGTGAGAACGCCGAGAATCGTGTGAAAGATCAGCCCCCACTCAACCACCGGATGAAAGGGACCAAAGGTCACTGCGAGGCCTGAAACAAGCTCGAAGAGAAGGACGGCGCCGACTCCGCGGGAAAGAAAAGAGGACCATCCAGAGTGGGGATGTTCTATAGGAGCACTATTCAATTGCGTCTGCGCCTCAATGAAACTGACTCATCATAGATGTCCGCAGAAGCGCAGAAAGCGACTAAAGTCACAGGATCGCGGCACATTCGATCGCGCTCGACCTATCGATTGATCTAGTGATCCATCTGAGGGTGGAACTGCACGATGAACTGAATCTCGTTGCGCCTCAAGGGCCTCTCATCATGGGCCATTCTATGTATTCGCGTGCCCGGTTTGCCCAAGAAAGTTTGGGCTTTCAAAGAACGATTCGACGCTCCGGAAACACAAGAGTCCATCTGGATGGAACTGTTCAGGCAGGCGCGGCTATCTGGTTGAGGTCGTGTGATGCACTATTGGTTGTAGAGCAGAGAACGCGAAGGGGCGACTCTTCAACTGCGGAAACTCATCTTGCAGAATCCTGCTCGACCGGCCCTTCATGTACTGCACCAGCCTCGCCGGAGCCAACTGCGGCGGCACACTCACCAGCATGTGTACATGGTCTGGGCCCACCGAACCCTGAACGATCACTACTTCCCGGCCTTCACATATCTGCCGCAGAAGATCCCGCCTCCGAACCGCGATCTCGCCCCCGAAGCACCTTGTAACGGTACTTCGTGATCCACACCACGTGATACTTCACATCCCAAATCGAATGGGAACTCTTGTGGTACTCCACCATCCTTCCAGTATCCAGCACAGACGCTGAAAGCTGAACGCCTAAAGGCGGTTTTATTCTCATTGATTTTGTCGATTGATTGCCGTTAGCTGGGCGCGCTCAGATCACCTCCGGCTCACGGCTCATTCCCAATAGGTTCGCGAGAGCTCTGACGGCGGTGTTACTCGCGTCTAAGTCCCTGCAAACGAGATTCAAGCGGACATCGCGCATTTTTCCGGCAGGAAGCGGGAGTGCGACAAAATCACCACGTTTCAACTCTGGCTGAACGCGGTATCCTGGCAGCCAGCCGAAACAAAGGCCGCTGCGAACCGCCGCGATGGCTGATTCGATCGTGCTTACCGCAAGAATGCGCTGTGCAGCAAATCGTGGTTGCTGTTTGAGGCTCCCGGATGCAGCGCTTTCGATGATCACCTGAAGGTGCTGCAACAGGTCAGAATGCGAGAGCCTGCGCTGAATCGAGAGAAGAGGATGATCGCGGTGCGCTACTGCAATCATTCCGATCACGACAATCGTCTTGACTAGCGGTTCGCGCGACGCCAGGCCCGTCACGCAGATTTGCGCGTCGTGGAGGGAAAACTCCGCGTCGGCAGAGAGAAATGTTCCCTGTCGCAACCTCAGCCTGACGTGGGGAAAACTGTGGGAAAACGCGGCAAGCACTTCAAACAGACGATCGTCGGGAAAGATGCTGTCAACAGAAAGGCAGAGATCGCAGGCGCCTCCACTCGCCATTGCGCGGGCTCGCTGCTCAAGCTCATGAAATCCCGCCAGATGGGGTTCCGCATCCGCCAAAAGCGCCCTGCCCGCCTCAGTTAGCTGCGCCTTTCGTCCGTGGATTTCAAATAGCTGAACCCCCAACTGTTCCTGTAAACGTCGAATCGCGTAACTAATCGTGGATTGAGATCGATGGAGCTTCCTGGCCGCGGGGGCAAAGCCTCCTAAGTGCACAACAGTCTGGAGAATCTCCCAGGAATCCAGTGTCGTATCCATGGGATGAGGATACATCGAATAAATCGATGTACCAAGTTGAAAAAAACAACTATCCTTTGACAAACTTGGTCGGGTAGAATTCACCGGACTACGAACCATGTCCTAGCGAAGTCACCGGCTATCCGGGTTTGTCGTCGTAACTACTTTTTGATTTCCGTGAATCACAACGCGATTCAGACGGAACGGTTCAAGGATGGAGAAAATCTCATGAAGAGAATTGCCGCCGCAATCCTTCTGCTTGCAAGCTGCTGCTACGCACAAACCAAGGATGGATTCGTGCCTGCTTCGACCAATGTGTGGGCTGCGGAGTACCCTCGCGTCGACGCCAGCGGCAAAGCCCAGTTCCGTATCAAGGCCCCGAACGCGACGGCGGTGAAACTCAACTTCTGGAGTAACCCGAAGCTGGATATGGTTAAAGGCGCTGATGGGTACTGGACGGTCACGACGCCACCTCTCGTGCCTGGATTCCACTACTACAACTTTGTTGTCGACGGCGTGGACGTCAATGATGCGGGAAGCCATGCTTTCTTCGGCGGTGGCAGGGACGCCAGCGGCATCGAGATACCCGAAGCAGGAGCAACCTACTACCTGCCGCAGAATGTTCCGCACGGCGCTGTGCGTGATATCTGGTATTTCTCAAAGATCACCGGGAGCTGGCGCCATGCTGTCGTCTATCTGCCGCCGGGCTACGACACGCAAACGAAGATGCGCTACCCCGTCCTCTACCTGCAGCATGGTGCCGGCGAAGATGAGACAGGCTGGACCAGGCAGGGCCATGCCAACTTCATTCTGGACAACCTGATAGCGAGCGGAAGTGCCAAGCCAATGATTCTCGTGATGGCCTACGGCTATGCGCGGCGCGCCGGCCAAGTCGACCCGGACCTGACAGGAAAACCCTTCGGCCCGCCGGAGATGATGAAAGCCATGCAGGGAATGTTCCAGGCCTTCGAGGACGACCTGATTCAGGTTCTGATCCCCTACATCGATGCAAATTTCAGGACCATCGCCGATCGCGATCATCGCGGCATGGCAGGGCTTTCGATGGGTGGTATGCAGACCTTCCAGATCACCTTCGACCATCTCAATCTTTTCTCCTACATCGGCGGCTTCAGCGGAGCAGGCGGGATGATGATGATGCGCAGCGGACAGAAGCTCGATCTCAAGACGGCCTTCAACGGGGCGCTCGCCGATCCAACAGCATTTGCAAAAAAAGTGCACCTGCTCTGGATTGGCGTGGGAACTGCGGAGCCTCCCCAAATGCTGGCCGGCATCACCAGACTGCACGACGCCTTCACAGAGGCTGGCGTAAAACATATTTTCTATCAATCTCCCGGCACTTCTCACGAGTGGCAGACATGGCGCCGCGATCTGAAGGACTTTGCGCCGCGACTCTTCCAGACGGGGAGCCAGCCAATCGTAGCCGCGCGATAAATCTGTACAGGACAGTGCGAATTGCAAAGTAAGTGGCCTGCAACGTATGACACGGCAAGCGGGCTGGATTTTCGAGAGAAATCGGGTCAAAGACCGTCAGCCAATTTTTCAATTTGAGGTGCAACATGAACAAATGCATGATGCGGATGATGCAGGGAATTGTCCTTGGAGCAGGATCACTCTCCCTTACCTTGGCTATACAGCCCGCGTTCGCCCAGACTGCACCGACTCCTGCGTATCTGGACACCAACCTGGCGCCGGAACAAAGGGCTGCCGACCTGGTGCGCCGAATGACTCTCGCGGAAAAGGCTTCAGAGATGCAGAACAACTCCGCAGCGGTGCCCCGGCTCAACATTCCCGCATACCAGTGGTGGAGCGAAGCCCTGCATGGGGTCATCAACGAGGGTGTCACCGAATATCCGGAACCGATCGGGTTGGCGGCAACGTTCGATCCGCTTGGCATCCACACCATGGCGGCGCAGATTGGTATCGAGGGACGTATCAAGCATGTGCAGAATCTGCGCGAAGGACATAAGGGCATCATGGGAGGCCTCGATTTCTGGTCTCCAAATCTGAACATTTTCCGCGATCCGCGATGGGGCCGCGGTCAGGAGACATACGGCGAAGACCCGTTTCTCACCAGTCGGATGGGCGTTGCGTACGTGACGGGATTGCAGGGCGACAATCCGAAGTATTACCTGGCCATCGCGACACCGAAGCACTTTGACGTGCATAGCGGCCCGGAGCCAACGCGACACTTTGCTGATGTGGACGTGAGCAAGCACGATGAGGTCGATACCTACGAGCCTGCCTTCCGCGCCGCCATTATCGAAGGCAAGGCTGGTTCCATTATGTGTGCTTACAACGCGATCAATGGCCAACCCGCATGCGCCAATCAATATCTGCTTGAGGACCAGTTGCGCGGCAAGTGGGGCTTCCAGGGGTATGTAGTTTCTGATTGCGACGCGGTGAGGGACATTGCCGCCAATCATCGCTACCGCCCCACTCAGGCGCAGGGCGTGGCCATCTCCGTGATTCGGGGAATGGATAACGAGTGCGTCA
>JAJYSL010000394.1 GCA_021793595.1 Acidobacteriota bacterium | reverse complement strand
ACTGCGGGTCGATCGGATTCTGCGGTGTCGGCGGCACTGGGGGAGGGATATAGGGTGCGCTGAATCCTGCCACTGGATCGGCTTGCGGGCTGGCAGGCATCGGGTTCTCGCCGGCGACATTCGGATTGGCCGCATGGCCCGGCCATGGACTTGCGGGCGGGTAGGTTGTAGTAGTCTTTGCTCCGAACCACTGGGCCACGTCATTCAATCCCAGAGGATTGGGTAAAGGCAATCCATCGCGCCGTGCGGCCGCAGTCTGATAGGCATCGAAGACCTGGTAAAAGACCCAGGCCGCAACTAGCAGGCCCAATAGCCCGTTCACTTGGGTAAGATCGACCAGCAAGGCGAAAATCACCACATGCGCCAGTGCTTTCGCGAATTGCCCGTTATACATGGCTCCTACACCGGGGATCCAGCCCAGGATAAACGCAATCCATGGCTCCGCGCCCCAGGTCGTTCCTGACGCTACCTGCCCCGCATGGGCAGGTTGTGAGCCTGGAACCGTCGCCTGTACGCGCGCCACCAGGCATGGCTCACAGCTCACGATGTTGTTGATCTTGTGGACGCATTCGGCGCATAGCGGTTTCCCGCAGAATTGGCAGTAAGACGCAACCGGAATTTCGGGATGATTTGCACAGTTCATGCCAATCTCCTTTCTTGCGTGGAAAAACGACGCATGGAAAAACAAGCCGTACGATAGACGCTCGAAAAAGTCGGCTGTGCGTCCTGAAATGGGAGCCGAAAAGCAATCGCTTCTGCCTCTGAGGGAGTGAAAATGAGTCCAATCGGAGGATCCTCCCGCCAAACTCCAGTCGACGACTGCATCGGCACGCGGAATGCTGCGTCAAACCGGGGGCCGACAATCACCGGCTTGGGATCGGGTCGAGGCCCATGCTGAATACCGTGCGCGTCTGAGTTGACGGTTATGCCTGCTCTATGCGACTCCGTTGGATCGCTGCTGGAATCGCGGCCTGAATTTGAAGACCGCTTCCTGGACTTGTCGTTGTTCGGCGCCTGCTGTGGGCCGCTATCCGCTGCCTGACGCAGTTGATGCACGCGCGACTCAACTTCATAGACGATGCGAAGATTTTCGTAGTATCGCACTACGCGGGCATTGGCCTCCGCATATTGGCGGGTTACGGCTCGACGCATCGATTGCGGTTCCAGATCGGCGGCGCGCAGCTTAGTCAGCTTGACCCCCGCAAGGTTGAGAGTCAAGGCAATCGAGAAGAAGGCCATAGCGGCAACCAGAGCGATGCGCGGATCCAGAACTGTTCTCCGCAGCAAAACCACGGAAGCATGCTGCCAAACAGCCGGAGAAGAAACGGTGCCTTTGTCGTTCGCGTGTCTGTCATAGTCGTCTTTTGCTCCTGGCCGCACGCCACGATCCTGCGCGGCAGCAAAACCGGACAGGCTGTCAGCCGCAGCATGGCGCCCACGATATCCTGCCAAAACGCCAGGAATCCCTGGCTTCGGCAGCGGAACGGGCCTCTCCGGGGCGGCTATGGTTTTTGCCATGATTTTTGCAACCATGTCCGTCGGCGGAACCAACGGCTCCTGCTTCAGGATCAGCAGCCATTCGTGGCCCCTTCGCGCCAGCTCGATCTTCTCGCGGCAGGACGCACAGCCTGCTGTATGAGCACGCAGCCGCTCTGCAACCGCGTCCGGCAAAGTCCCCTCGACGGCTTCCGTCCACCAGACCTCCACGGCGGCGCAGTCAAGCCGATCCGAGGAACCGCCCCCGGATTTCCCGGCCGGCGTTGTCCGCCTTTCTCCGAATTCGCCCTGGTCCTTCATTTACATCACCTGTTTCTTAGTACGTTCCAGCAGTCTCGCAAGTTCCATGCGGCCACGGCTGATGCGAGACTTGACCGTGCCCTCTGGAATCCGCAAAACCTCGGCAATTTCCTTGTAATCCATATCCTTTAGATCGCGCAGGATTACGGCCTCACGCAACTCCGGAGACACCTGCAGCAAAGCTCGCTGAACCAGTGCCTGGAGTTCGCGATCCATGGAATGCTGCAACGGGTCCGACTCCTGTCCCTGGATCCTCTCCGCCGGTGTCAAGGGGTCATCGGAATCGTCCCACCCGGCGTCGAGCGACTGGGTCGTCTGCTCGTTGCGAGTGCGACGAAAATGGTCGACCAGCAAATTCCTGGTCAGAGTCGTCAGCCAGGTACAAAAGCTGCCGCGCTCGCTATCGAATGTTTTTAAATTGCGGTAAACCTTGAGAAACACATCCTGCGTTAGGTCATCCGCATCGCTGGCGGAACCGGTAA
This sequence comes from Acidobacteriota bacterium, assembly GCA_021793595.1. The sequence continues at coordinate 2,101 of JAJYSL010000394.1, read as the reverse complement.
ACCGATAGCATAGACTGTAAACACGGCGGTGTTGCGACTCCACGATTTGCTGCCAGGCATGACTCTCCCCCTGCAGGCAACGGCGTACGAGTACGTTGGTCTCTTCCACGGAGTCGGGATCTGCGGGCATCCGCTGTTTGCCTGCGGGTATTCCCTTGGATGAAAGATGCGTCGTACCATGGCCCATGGTACTGCCGTCCCGAACATCGAATCGGCTAATGCAGTTGCGCGGGCATGGCCAGGCCGACAATTCCATAACCTGAGGATACGCAGGCTATCGCCTTTCGGTTCCCTCACATACTACCGAAAAGTGGAGGGGGCGCGCGATTTTCCTGTGCGCGCTCTGCACAGCGCCTGGAACTACAGGTCGTGGGGAACGAAATCCGAGGCGACCGGGTTTTCGTAGAGAGAATAATCTCTGCTGACGACCGTAATGCCGCTTTCCGTCACCAGATAGTTCTTGCGGTCCTCATTGGGGTCATAGCCGATCACCGTACCTTCGGGAATCTGAACATCGCGGTCGATGATGGCGCGCCGAATCCGGCAATGGCGTCCGATTCTGACGTGAGAAAACAGAATGCTCGAGTCCACTTCTCCGTAGGAATTCACCCGGACATCGTGGGACAAAACGCTGTTGCGCACCGTAGCTCCGGAAACAATGCAGCCGGCCGAGACCACGGTGTTAATGGCCATGCCGGTGCGGCCGGGCTCACCGAATACGAACTTTGCTGGAGGGTATTGCAGCGGTCGCGTGCGCATCGGCCAGCTTTTGTCGTAAAGATTGAAGATCGGCGTAACCGACGCGACATCCATGTTCGCATCGTAGTAAGCGTCCAGCGTTCCCACGTCACGCCAGTACAACGCTTCCTGTTTATTCTCATCGACAAAATTGAACGCGTACATTTTGTACTGGCCCAGCATGGCCGGCAGCACATTGTGCCCGAAATCGTGCTGCGAGTGCGGATCTTCCGCGTCGCGAATCAAGGCCGGCAGTAAAACATCGGTATTAAACAGATAGACCCCCATGGACGCATCTACCTTTTCCTGATTGAAGGGGGAACGAACATTCGTCTGCTTTGGTTTTTCCTGAAATCCCGTAACTTCACCGGTTTGCGAGACCTCCACGACGCCGAATCGGGAAACTTCGGAAGGATCGATCGGCAGGGTGGCCAGGGTGACATCGGCTCCCGAGTCCATGTGCTGCTGCACCATGCGCCCATAGTTCATTTTGTAGATATGGTCGCCGGAAAGAATCAGGACGCGTGCCGGCTGTTCGCTGCCAATGGAGTAGATGTTCTGATACACCGCATCCGCGGTTCCCATGTACCAATTGGCGCTCACTCGCTGCATCGGCGGCAGAATCTCAACAAACTCACCCAGATCATTGGCGACCACCGAGCCCCACCCCTCGCGAATGTGGCGATTGAGGGAAAGCGCCTTGTATTGCGTCAGAATATAAACGTGGCGCAGATCGGAATTGATGCAGTTCGACAAGGTAATGTCGATAATGCGGTAGTTTCCGCCGAAGGGCACAGCCGGCTTGGCGCGATCGCGGGTCAGCGGATAAAGCCGTTCTCCGGCCCCACCGGCCAGAAGAACTCCTAAAGTATTTCTCATCGGGGGCATTGAATTTTTTCTCCCTCTCTGAACATCGCATTCCGGCCTGAATTGTAGTTCAGCTATCTTATGACGCGATTACGAAACCCATTGCATGCTTGCAGGTAAGATGCGCAGTCTGCCGCCCGCGGACGATCACTGCACCGAAGAACTGCCTCGAAACAATACAGCGCTCGAAACCATCTATCGCTCGGAACCCTTGCAATACGGCTCGATCCGGTCTGCAACGCTTGTGGATCATCCCGCTGCGTGCACGCATCGCAATCCCGTTTCGACTGCAAGATCGCTGCTATAAGTTCTAGTCCGCATTCTCGCTCGCATTGCCATCTTCCTCGATCCGAATTCGCAGTGAACGCAGAAAATTTACGTCCTGCGCGGTGAACGGACCCGATTCGGCAGTTTCTGTTCCGGCTTTTTCCGCAACTGGGTCGTTTCCCGCCTCTGCCTCATTCAATCCAATCGTCGCTTCCAGCACCAGCATCAC
>JAJYSL010000393.1 GCA_021793595.1 Acidobacteriota bacterium | reverse complement strand
TACTCGCATCCCTACGCTGATCGCGAATGGGTCGAGTGGCATTGCGGTTGGCATGGCTACGAACATTCCTCCGCACAATTTAACGGAGATTGTGAATGCCGCTATTGAGATGGTGAACAATCCCCAGGCCGGTTTGGAAGAGGTAATGAAGCATGTGCAGGGTCCGGATTTCCCGACCGGTGGATTTATCTATGGTCGCAGCGGAATCGCCCATGCATATAAGACTGGTCGTGGTCGTTTTCTGATGCGGGCGAGAGTCGCGACAGAGAGTCTCACTCAAGGGCGCCAGGCGATCATTGTTACCGAAATTCCGTATCAGGTAAATAAATCGAAGCTGATTGAGCGCATTGCCGATCTGGTGAATGAAAAGGTGATCGATGATATCAGCGATGTGCGCGATGAAAGCGACCGCGATGGCATGCGCATTGTCATTGAACTGAAGCGAGGAGCCGAAGCGCAGATTGTATTGAATCAGCTCTACAAAAACACGCAGATGCAGGACAGCTTCTCGATGATTTTCCTGGCAGTTGTGAATGGTCAACCGCGGGAAATGGGGCTACCGCAGGCGATCCGACACTTTCTGGATCATCGTGTGGATGTAGTGCGGCGACGTACCGCCTTCCTGCTGAAAAAGGCGCGCGAGCGCGAACACATTCTTGAGGGCTACAAGATTGCGCTGGACAATCTGGACGCCTTTATCGGGATCATCCGCGGTTCGTCTTCGCGTGCGGATGCACGTGAGAACCTCCATCGTTTCTCACTGGGTAAAGAAATTGTCATCAAGCTGGATAAAGACACGACGAATCTGGCCGTGGAAGCCGGTATGACGTACCGCCAGATCGATGCGGTTCTCGAATTGCAACTTTATCGACTGACACAGCTTTCTATCGACGAACTGTTGAAGGAACTGGCGGATGTCCGTGACCGAATTGCCGAGTATGAGTCGATCCTGGCGAGTGAGAAAAAGCTGCGCAGCGTGATTGTGAAAGAGTTGGAAACCGTAAAGAAGGAATATGGCGATGCACGCCGTACCCAGATTCTGGATGAGACGGCGGAGTTGCAGATGGAGGACCTGATTGCGGACGAGCAGGTGGCTATCACGGTTTCGCATTCCGGCTATTTGAAGCGCACCGCCATCTCGACCTATCGGCAGCAGCGTCGCGGGGGCACGGGTCGATTTGGAATGCGCACACGCGAAGAGGATTTTGTCGAACAGCTCATCATCGACTCCACGCACGCATACCTGCTTTGCTTCACCAACAAGGGTCGGGTGTACTGGCTCAAGGTCTATGAGATTCCGGACATAGGGGCGGCGGGCAAAGGCAAGGCGATGGCAAGTCTGCTTAATTTGCAGCCGGGTGAAAATGTCTGTGCGATTCTACCGGTACGAAATCTAGAGGAGGAAGAGAAGTTCATCTTTTTCGGCACGCGCCACGGGACGGTGAAGAAGACGCCGCTGAAAGATTTCTCCAACGTGATGGCCAAGGGAATTATTGCCATTGGCATCGACAAAGAAGATGATCTGGTTGCGGCGCGGATCACGGATGGCAAACAGATCGTCTTCCTTGCCACGCACGACGGCATGGCGATTCGCTTCGATGAAAACGACGTGCGTTCCATGGGCCGGCCAGCGTATGGGGTTCGGGGCATTGATCTTGCCAAAGATGACTATGTGGTTGGTGTCGCGGTAACACCGAAGGAGCGGAAGCAGAGGGAGGAGGGTGGAGATTGCGCGTGCCTGATTCTATCCGTGACCGACAACGGCTACGGTAAACGCACGGACGTCGACGAATACCGTCTGCAATCGCGAGGCGGGAAAGGTGTCATCAATGTCAAGACGACCAAAAAGAATGGCAAGGTTTGTTCCATTCAGTTGGTGGACGATGCCAGCGAGTTGATGGTGATCAGCCAGTTTGGCAAGATCATCCGCATCGATACTAAAACCGTTCGGGCTGCCGGCAGATCTACCCAAGGCGTGCGATTGCTGAATCTGGAAGAGCCGGACAAGGTGGCGGCGGCTGTGGTAATTCCGCCGGAAGACAAGGAAAATGGGGACGAACCTATGCTGATTCAATAAGGAACGTGCAAGACCACTACATTTTCTGAGGCGGCACGAAATTATGCAGCGTTGTATTTCAGGTGCAGGCGAAGGTCCTCACTACGGCGGGCGGCTTGTACGGACGAAACAAATTTTCTTAATTGATTGCGGAGGCATCTATGACAGTTCGAGCGGTTGCACTTAAGAATGGACCTTACCTGGTGACAGGAGATCTGACGGAACTAGAACTGACGGACAGTGATGGAAACCGTTACGATCTCAGCGGGAAAGAGAAAATCGCTCTCTGCCGTTGCGGCGCATCCATCAACAAGCCTTTTTGCGATGGACACCATTCGAAGATTGGCTTTCAAGCTGCTGAGGCTGCGGTGAAGAGCGGTTCGTAGCTGCGAAATTTTGCGGGTGAATTGGGGGGAGAATGCTGAACGAGCAACAGCGCGCGGAGATTCAGCGACTGTGGACGCGCAAGGTCGCCCAGGACGAAGGTGGCATTCCTTTTTCGGATCGTCACCGCAACCTTGCACCAGCCAGCGCTGAATTTCTCAACGCTTTGGTCTCAGGGATTGGTGCCAGAAACATTCTCGAGATAGGCGGATCGAGCGGCATTTCTACGATTGCGTTGGCGGCAGCAGCCCAGGCGACCCAAGGAAAAGTTATCTCGCTGGAGTTGGAACCGATGCGCCAGCAGGAATCGAAACAGACAATCGCGGGGTTGGGACTCAGTGACTTTGTTGATTTTCATCTCGGAGATGCTGTCGAGATTCTACCGAAGTTGAGCGATCTGGAGTTCGTTCTGATCGACTGCGAGAAACATGACTATATCCGGTTTTTCGACATGCTGTGCATGCATCCAGGCGGTATTGTTGTTGCGGATAACGTCCTTTCCCATCATCTTGTGGCATACGTAAGTCACGTGGAATCAGTGCCCGGAGCCAGATCTGTAACGCTGCCGATCGGGGAAGGGCTGGAGATCAGTCGAATCGCAGAATGAATCTGCGACCTCGGTTTCCGAGCAATGTTTCATAGTCCTTAAGACAGATTGGTGCTATGCTCGTAATCACATTTTGCCGCTGGCATGGGAGCTTTCTTGGCATGCTCACGCAATTGCGGCTGATTGAAAACTCGACGCAACCTCGATGACAGATCCGATTGGCCGAAGTAGAACCGATTCTTCCTGGATGCATCCCATGAGGGCCGCCTCAACTCATGCGTAGACGCACATGGATCAGTCTGGCGGTTGCGCTGGCACTGTTGGCTGCACTTCTCACCGCCGTATATCTGCGTAAACAAGCGCCTCCAGAAGTTGCTCGCCTACTTCCCGAAGCGGATGCGATCGTCTACTTCAATTTGAAGCCGCTACGCTCGTTGACTCGATTCGATCAACATCCTGTGGCCCATGACCCCGACTATCAGAAGTTCATAGATGCGACCGGAATCGAATTTGAGCGGGATCTTGATCAGGCGGCCTTTGCCGTTCACCGCATGGAGGATCCAAATGGCCCGAACGGCGCTGTCGCTTTTTCGGAGGTATTTCAGGGCCGCTTTAACGGACAGCGTTTGACCGCCTATCTGGAGGCTCAGGCTTCTACTTCTGAGAGCTACGCGGGACACACAATTTACATGGTTGCGCACGAAGGACGAACCGTTCGAGTGGTGGAGCTGGGCTATGATCTAGTGGCTGTCACGAATGCGCCCACGGCAGAACAGATTCACTCGATCATCAATCGCTATCAATCGGATGCGTCGCCATTTACAGGTGATACGCTACTTGCGCGATTCTATTCAAAGGTACCTTTGCTGTCGGAAGCGTGGGGAATTGGCCGAATCGGGTCAATGTTCGGGCCTGGTCTACAGTTTCACGTCTTTGGTATGCCGGTATCCTTGCCGGCGGATGCAACATTCATCGCTTCTGTGCGCTATCTAGGGTCGATCCATTTGCGGTTGGAGGAAATTGCGCCTACGAAGAATGACGCGAAAGAATCGGTGGGGATGGTGAACCTTGCGCTGGGACTGGTACGCTCCGCCCAAGTAACGACGGGAGTACAGGACGCCACCGCTGCGGACTGGAATGCATTTTTGCGCAGCGTTACGGTCGAGCGAAAAGGGAAGAGAGCGATTCTTCAGGCCGTATTCCCAATCCGTTTGATCCGCAACTTGTTGTCGGCGCAGAAAAGTTCTGGACCAGGAGCCGTTACGCCATCGGAATAACTCTACCTGGATCTGCGATCCGGAGAGCGGAAGGCGGTCGCTGACGTATCGATCGCCCAGAGATCCCCTGAATTAGTAGGTAATTGCGCCTGTTTTTTCCCGCTGATACACTTTACATAG
>JAJYSL010000048.1 GCA_021793595.1 Acidobacteriota bacterium | reverse complement strand
TCGCAGTGGCTCAACAGACCTTCCAGATAGGCCAGACTGCGCTCCCGCACTTCGCTTCGCGCAAACAGGTCCCCCATCCGCTGATGCGCGCGCATCAACTCGTCCTTCCAACCTCGGATCGTCTTCTCCATCGCCTATACGGAGAACCTGCCGGAGCATCTTCAGTCTATCATTTAGTTACAACTGTAGTACTAGGAGATAGGTTTGATCTGCACCTCAAGATCGAACGAACCCCCAGCATCGAGCCCGGCGCACGAGTAATCCTGATGGGGACAATGCAGAATCCGCTGATCCGGCAGTATTGGTCGCGAATCGCTACAAGTGGCGACCAGCAGATTCCCGGACCAGAGGGTTACATTCTTCGGACTGACGCCAGCGTCTTGCTGGTGGCGGGCAGTGACGATCGCGGCGCATTCTACGGGTTGCAGTCTCTGCGACAACTGGTATTCAGGCAAGACAACCAGATACATGTTCGTGGCGTGCGGATTCGCGACTGGCCAGAGAAACAGTTCCGGGGAATCTATCTGTTTCTTCCCGGGCGAGACAATATTCCCTATTTCAAGCGCTTCATCCGCGATTACATGGCGCTCTATAAATACAACACGCTTATCATGGAGATGGGCGCGAGTATGCGGCTCGACAGCCACCCAGAGTTGAACTCCGGGTGGATCGAGTTCGCCCGGGATTGCAACTATAGCTGCCGCAATTATCCGCCGGGCCCATTCCACGACGTGGAACAGAACTCATCCCACCAGGACACGGCCGACGGAAGCTTCCTTGAAAAGGACGAAGTAGCGGACCTGGCACGCTTCACAGCAAAGTATCAGATTGAACTTATTCCGGAGATTGCATCTTTCACCCATAGTTACTATCTGCTGACAAAGTATCGAGATCTTGCGGCGGTACCTCAAAGTAAATGGCCCGATATTTATTGTGCGTCGAATCCAAAGTGCTACCCATTGGTATATGAGGTCTACGACGAATACATTGACCTTCTCAAACCCAAGATGATCCACATTGGGCATGATGAACTATTCCTGCCCGTTGGAGTTTCTCCCCAGTGCCACGACGAGGATATTGGAGAGTTATTCGGGGAGGATGTGAAGAAGGTTCACGACCATCTGTCTTCCTGCGGCGTCCAGACTGCGCTGTGGGGCGACATGTTACTCGAGTCTGTGCGTGGGCGCGGGCTGCAAAAGCATACAACGCGAGATGGCTGGGTTTACTACATGCCGGGTGGCATGACTCCGGAACAGGTACATCGGCTTATTCCAAAAGACTGTCTGATCTTCAACTGGTTCTGGAGTAATGAACCAGGAGAGAGAGGCGGAAATGCGGAGCTGAACGAAGCCCTTCTGGACAAGATGGGATTCCGGCAAATTTACGGCAACTTCGAGCCGACCATCGAGAACTATGACACACGTAAAAAGAGAGCTACTTTGCTGGGGGGCGCGCCTTCGGCCTGGTTTGCCACCAACGAAGTTGGCTTTGGAAAGAATCTTATGTCCACGTTCCTTGGATGCAGCAGCATTTTGTGGACCGGTCAGGTGATTGAGGGTAGGGCTCTATCGGCTAGAGTTCAATCCATGCTTCCCGCCATTCGCTCGCGGCTCAGCGGAATCGTTCCTCCCACTCAGACGGAAACCTCGATCGTGCCGGTAGATGTTTCGAGCAAGTTCAATGCTGGAAACAACGTGCTCGGCTCAGACCTGAGCGGGATGGCGACCGGAACCATTCAGCTGAACAATATTCCGTTTGATTTGAAGTCCGCGAACGGTATGGATTTCATTGTTGTCGGAACCGATGGGAAGAGTGGCACGAACCTGCCGAAGGCCGTGACCGGCGTACCGATTGGAGCGGCCCCCACTAGTTTGATCTTTCTTCATGCTGCTGCGAAACCTGCTTCCAACAAAGAAAGCTTTCGTTTGATCTGGGACCAGGAGGATACCGCCGACCTTCTCGGATGGTACGAGGTCGTTTATGAAGATGGCTTTGTCACCACCATTCCCATTCGCTATGGCGTCGATATTCTGCAATGGAACTGGGATCAGCGTGTTTCCTATAATGACTACTGCTATGGCGCGGGCGCAGTAGCTGTCGGAGCGGAGTCGGACAATCGTATTACATTTTTCGCGCTTGAGTGGATCAATCCCCGCTTAGGGAAGGTCATTCGAGAGATTAACCTGAAAGGCACGACGGGTTTTCGCGGCGGCTCCGACGAGTACGACAACCAGTGGGGTCCGGTGATTGAAAGCAATGCAGTCATTTTGAAGGCGATAAGCATGGTGCAGAAGAGAACGTGACATGGAGATGAGCGCGCCTCGCTCCAGCCACGTACATCTCAATCAGCGCCTCTTCCACCGACGACTCCCGCCAGCGGTAGCGCTCAATGATCGCCGTCTCGAAGGGCAGGCTCCGCAGCTTCGGCACCGTCAAGGTCACCTCGCCGGCGATGAGCGGAAGAGGCGGCAAAGCTGCGTAGTGTGGTTGTTGAGCAGAGTCAAGGCGGTCGGACCCTGGCCCTCACGGATCAACATTTCGCTTCAAAGTATCACCCAATGGAACCTGAATAAGCCTAAAAACCGCAGTCGCTAGCCAGAAGCGCACATGTTTTGAGGAGTTTTTGGGCCCTATGCGGAATGATCCTAAAACCGGCGATACATTATCAGTTCAAAACTGGCCAATCTCGAATCACAATCTTGCACATGCACACCGAAGTGGGACTCTCACGCGACCTCATTTTCATCTTTCCCCATGGTCAAATTCCTGCGGTGCATACATTTGACAGCCTACTGAGACTTTGCTTAGATAGATGGTCAGCTAGATGAATAGAAAAATGGCGTCCCTACCGCAGCTTACCCATGGCAGCTTCGTTCCCCTCTATCGTCAAATTCAGCAGCGCCTATTGGATCAGATCCGATCCGGGGCGCTAAAGCCGGGTGAGTCGATCCCTTCCGCACAGGAGATTGCCGCAAGCTTGGGAGTTAGCCAGATGACCGTTCGCCAGGCGATCAAGTCGCTTTGCGAGCTTGGCGTCGTCTACAGTCGGCAAGGGAAAGGAACCTTTGTTTCAGGAATCAAACTGGAGAAGGATTTCCGCCAGGTGCTGTCGTTTACTGAAGACATGAGGGCGCGCGGATCGATGCCGCGATCAAAGGTGCTTGCGTTCGAGATACAGCAACCCAGCGCGGAAGTGATACAGGCCCTCCGCCTTCGAACCGGCGAAAAGATCATACGTCTGAAGCGTATTCGACAAGCGAACAGTGTGCCCATGGGAATAGAGACCAGCTCTTTGCCCCTCCGCGCATGCCCGGATCTACTGGACACCTTTGACCCTCGCAACTCGCTGTATGAGGTTCTGTCGGAGCGTTACGGAATCAACATGTTCGTTGCGGATGAAGTTGCGGAGGCGGGGTTGGCGAATGCCGAAGTCGCCCGGCTGCTGCGAATTGCTGAGGGCAGCCCTGTCTTCTTCTTCACCAGAATCTCCTATCTGCAAGACGGTCAACCCATCGAGCATGTGCAGTCGACGTATCGAGGAGATCGCTACAAGATTGTAAATCGACTGACCCGACACAACCGTAGCTGGCTTGGGCTCCGACCGACTTCCCCATCTGGGGTGCCGTCAGAAACCTAGCGGCGTGAGAAGATCTGCGACGACGATATGTCCCTGCCAAAAGCTGGAGCGCCACGGACACTTTTTCGCAGTGGAACGGAAACGAAGAAGGCGTCTGGCCCGACAACAGCTAATCTGCTGCTGAAGGACGCTGACTTGGCGACGGCTCTTCACGCAGGTCAGACAGCGGGTCGACAAAATCGTAGCGCGTTCGTATGGCCCGAGAGATTTCTCGCGCCGAGTCAGCGGACTTTTCAGTCCCATATTCGTTTTCGATCTTCTCCACGGTGGCTGCGAGCGGATAGTCCCCGAACACATCTGCGATCCATCGAGAAAAATCTCTTCTTTTCAGATGATCGCCGAAGGCGGAGACAGGCCATGATTCCAGCACCAAAATCAGTTCACGGAGGCTCCGCGCCCGTTTGTCAGAAATTGCGCCGTTCCTCCAAAAAACGAATTGACTCCCTTCGGAGACAGGCAGATCGATATATTTGGCGGCGTGACGAATATGGGATGTTAGTCGCGGAGTCAGGCGTATTCGGGTGACCTCGCCCTTCGATTCCGTTGTTATAGGAAGTGCGGCGGCCTCGCCAATCGGCAGATTGCCGAGCGAATGAAGCCATTCGCTCTCAGTCTTGCTGCCCGCACATGTCCCACAGAGGTGCCGCAGTATCGCGATCTCTTTCGGATCGGACTCTCGCGTGACGATCACTACTTTTAAATTCGCCAGGATATTTGGATGGAGACTGGAGGCACGATAGCTGACCAGAATGTAGGAAAGCACATCGAGATCCAGCATTTCCTTTGAACTGTCATCATGCAGGAAATAATGCGCCTCATCGACGACGATGCGGTGTGGAAGGCCGGTATAGCGGCGAAGTGTCGCGACAGACGGCAGAAGATTTTTCACATAGTCCAGCCGGACATCCTGTGGCGTGTGCGACAGGTCGATCACGACGCTGACATCGCCATGGCGCAATGCGCGTAGCAGATCGCGAGGGCGCGGCAGCGGATCCTCGCCGCCAAACACCAGCACGCCCGGAAGAGCTTCCAGCGACGTATAGTCACCCTCTGGATCGACAATCAGCAAGGAATAGCCGAAGAGAATCAATTGTTCGCAAAGAAGGCCGACTGCCCAGGACTTCCCGGATTTTGTGTCGCCGGCAACCAATACGGTGCGGCCTCGGACCGCCAGAGAAAATGGATCTCCTGAATCTGTGTATCCCAACAGCACGCTGCGACGGCTCTTGGGCGAAGGTGGAATCCGGAGCTGATTGACCAGGGTGAGAAGATATTGGGCGACGGATTCAGGACCATTTCCAGGCAGGACATAGTCGGCGGCTGCCATCAGGGTGGGGCTGCCCCAGCCGACCGCGACCCCGAACTCGCAGGATCGCAGCAGTTCATGGTCGTTTTCCGCATCGCCAATGGCCACTACGTTGTGAGGCGACAAGCGGAGAATCTTGAGAATCTCTCGCAAACCAGTCGCCTTGCTGATGGCCTGGCCGAGAATCATGACCCGTCCTCTGTTGAAGATAAGAGAGTGCGGCAACTCTCGGGCGCGCAATATATTCAGCAGCCGTGGAGCATCTTTTGCGTCTGCTTCCACAATCGATTGCCCCGCCTTGAACTCGACTCCTTCATCCAGAAGCGCTTGCAGAAGGGTGGCGGGAGGAGGCTCACCGAGAAGTTGCGTATATCGGCTGTCCGGGACGCAGATCACGGCGCCATTCTCGGCCACCACCGCGTCAACAAAATGCAGGTCGCCTGCTACCCGTTCCAGATCCGACAGTATTCGTCCGGTGACGATCAGTACGACGATGTTCCGCGCGCGAAGCGTGGCAATTGCCTGCCGCATCTGATCGCCAAGCACATCGTTCTGCGCGATCGTACCGTCGTAGTCCAAAGCTAGAGCCAGAAATCTCATCCGTCTCCTCGAACCTCACTGACAAGCAAATCGAACAAGGTAATCCAACGGCTACTTGACAGGGGATTCGGTTGATTCATTGCCCACTCATTTATCGTGCAGAGCATATTTACCGAGTTTGTAACCCAAGTCGCTCCTCGACAAATTGAGCCGTCTTGCGGCCTCCGCCTGCACTCCATCGGTCGCTGTCAGAGCGCGCTCGATCAAGGCCAATTCAATCTTCGCCAGGGTTTCTCGCAAATCCAGATGCTCGGGCAAACGAGCCGCCAATTGCACGGCGTCCAGTGTCGCCTCAGTTTTCGTGCCGTCCGCGGATGTGATATTCAAGGGAAAATCCTCGGGTTGCAACTCCGAGTGTTGGCCCAAAATATGAGCGCGTTCCAGCAGGTTTCGCAGCTCTCGAATATTGCCTGGAAAGTGATACTGGGTCAGCTTGGCAATGGCTGCTTCGCTGAGTCGTCGTCTCGGTACCTTCATTTCGCGGGCAATTCTTGCGGAGAGAATATCGCATAGGCCCGGGATGTCTTCACGCCGATCTCGCAATGGTGGCAAGTGAATGGGTAACACGGCCAGACGATAGTACAAATCTTCGCGGAAGGACCCTGTTCGCACACGGTCCATCAAATTGCGATGTGTCGCAGCAATCACGCGTACATCAACGTGACGGGTCTTGGTCGAACCGACGCGCTGAATCTCCCCATCTGCAAGCACCCTGAGCAATTTTGCCTGGGCCGCGGCGGAGAGCTCTCCGGCCTCGTCCAAAAACAATGTCCCCCCGTCGGCGGACTCGAATAGTCCGATCCTGGTCTTGTCCGCGCCTGTGAACGAGCCGCGTTCATGCCCGAACAACTCGCTCTCAATCAATGTCTCCGATACGGATGCGCAATTGATGGCGATGAAGGCTTTTTGTGCCCTGCTGCTGTTTCGATGAACTGCGCGTGCAACCAACTCTTTACCCGTACCTGTATCACCCGTGATAAGGACCGTCGTGTCTTTGGGGGCGACCAGAGCAATCGTTTCGCGAACAGCACGGATGCTTCCACTCTCCCCAAAAATCTCGTCCGAACCTTCCATTTGGAGCACCGCCGTTCTAAGAACGGCGTTTTCTCTGAGCAGTGCGCTATGTTCGCAGGCCCGTTTGACAGCAGCCCGTACTGCGTCCGGAACAAAAGGTTTTGTCAGGAAGTCGAAGGCGCCCTCTTTCATACTTTCGACCGCGAGTTCCAAGGTACCGACCGCGGTCAGAAAGATGACCGAGGTCGCCGGATCGCCCTGCTTCGCAGCCTGCAGCACGTCCAGGCCATTGCCGTCAGGCATTTTCTGGTCTGTAAGGACAACGTCGAAGTCTTCCCTCGCGAGAATGGCTGTCGCGTCCACAACCCCCGCTGCTTCGACGACGATATGGGAATCCAGGCGAAGATTCGCGGCAAGAATGCGCCGCATACTGGGCTCATCGTCGACAATGAGGACTTTTCCCATCTATAGCTCCTTGGGGAATGTTTTGTTGCGATTGTCGGTGGAGAGGGATGGAAGCGTCATGGAGAAGGCAACACAACCCTTTTGATTGCTGCTGACCCAGAGATCGCCTCCATGGACCTCGGCGACTCGGTGGGCGATCGCAAGCCCGAGGCCGGTGCCGCCTGGTTTGGTGCTGTAGAATGGCTCGAAAATCCGGGGTAGATCCGCATCGGGAATGGGCTCGCCCGTATTCTGAATGTTGATCTGAATCGAACCATTCTTCTGCGCCGCGTCCAGTGCGATTGCCCCGGGCGAATACGTGGCATCAATTGCATTCAGCACCAGATTCAACAATGCTCCTTGTACCTGGGCAGAATCGACTTGGGTCGTCAGATCGTCTGGGCAAGCATAGCTTACTTCGACTGACCTGCCTGTGGCGTGAGCCTTCACCGAATCTACGGTGTAGGAGAGCAGGTCACTCACAAGCACGGATGAGAACTGAGGAGCGAGCGGCCGGGCATAGTTTAAAAACTCCGTCGTCAAACGCTCTAACCGACTCGCTTCTCTTGCGGCGATCTGAACCATTTCTTCGCGGTCCGCTGCGCCAAGATTGGAGTTGGCCGCGGTTGCAAGTGAGCTGGAAATCATGGCTACCGGGTTGCGAATCTCATGCGCGATGCCGCTGGCAAGGCGGCCCACAGCCGCCAACTTCTCTTCGTCGGCTAGTTGTTCGCGCGTTGCATGCAGGGTAGTCATGCTCTCGTACAGGCTGGACTGCTGTTGTTTCAGTTGGTGGACGAGGAACCAGACCAATAGTCCGATGAGGGCATAGATGATCGAGATCATGCCGGTTTGCAGATATTCGGTCGGCCGCGGGGGAGGATGCAGTGAAAAAAAATGCTGGGTCCACCAAAACATCATTGCGATCGACGAAGCAATTGTAAGAACAGAGGTCGCCAGTCCAAATTGGTAAGCTGCCTCAAGAATAGGAATCGCGAGCAAGACGAAGTAGGGATTGTCATCGCGGTCAGTCAGAAAGGCGAGAAGAGCGGCAACGATGAAGATTCCCGCAATCGAAAGAGCGGTCTCTCTTCGGGCGGTCTTTTCGGTGATTCCTCTTGCTTGTTCTTGCAGCCAGACGATTTCTAGAAACTTCAGCGAGAAAGCGATGCCAAGGACCAGGATGACCGGAGTGCTGGGCTCGCCCAGCCGGAAAGCGAAGGCGGTGTGCAGCAAAAGCAAAAGCCCAAGCACGAACAGCGTCAGGACGCAGAAAGCGATCTGCTGCATTCTGAACGCATCCGCTTTAAACAATTCAAAGGCCGGACTCTTGCGCATCATTTCCATTGTGAAATCGACGTCATCCTGAGGGTACGCCTCAACGCCCAGGCTTTGCGAATGGTTGAAGCGCCTAGTGTTTGCCATCGCTGATTTGGTTGTTTGCTTGTGTGGGCGAAACAGCCAACTGGCCAGTGGTTGCCGAAATCAGGGCATGCACGCCAAGTTGATGTACCAGCCGGCTACCCGTGTAGGCTGTATTCAGGAGAAATACAATTCCGCCCAGGTAGAAAGCCAGGAAGGTCAGAGGCAAAACCGTCGAAAAGAGTCTGGTTTCCCGTTGTCGCAGGATACGCGGAAGTAGGAAAATTCCCAGCAGAATGATCGACAGCTGCGAGAACACAATGATCGTTTCTGACGCGAAATTTCGGTGAGTTTCAAGGACGGTCCCCATTGTCCCTTTCGGCTCTACAAGTTTCGCCGCCTCCTTTCCGGTGGATCTGGCAATGAACAAACTAGCCGTGCCCAGAAGAAGCAAAAAGATTGCAGTCATCATAAACGGCTTGCCTTTGGACGGCGGCAAAAT
Source organism: Acidobacteriota bacterium (assembly GCA_021793595.1). The sequence continues at coordinate 14,907 of JAJYSL010000048.1, read as the reverse complement.
CGCGCTGATGGCGATGAACAATGGGCTCATCAGCAAAAGTACGATGGGGAAGTGAATGATGAGCGGATGCAACGCCTCCCAGGCCGGAATCGGTGGAAATTGCTGCATGAGGAACCTCCTGGGATACTGGGCGCCGCCAATCATGTCCGGCGGATCCGAATTGCCGCTCAAGCCACTTGTTCGAAATCTTCCCTTGGGGTGAAGCATGAAGGACAATTGGCGAAATCCATCTCACTCACCGTGTAGCCGCACGTCGGACATACAAAAAATATCGTGCTCCTGGAGCCTTTCAGCTTGTCCAGATTCTGCAACGATCGCGTATAGAGTTTGGCGTGCTCAGCTTCAGCCGTTTTCGCCAACTGGAGGCTTCTCACCGCGGCCTGATCGCCGTCGAGTGTCGCCTGTTGGAGAAAAGTTGGATACATGATGTCGCGCTCGTAGGTTTCACCTTTGATCGCAGCCTCCAGATTCTCTCGTGTTGACTTCACTTCTGGCGATTCAAGCTTGGCCTGGGGAACAGCGCCCATGGCTTTGATGACCTCGGCATGATTCGAAGCGTGGACGCCTTCCGCTCGTGCCGCTGCCCGGAACAAACTGGCGACCTCGCCATAATTCTCGCGATCCGCTTGCTCGGCAAAGGCAAGGTAACGCATATGGGCGTTGCTTTCACCGTTGAAGGCCGTCTGCATATTCTGCAGTGTTGTGCTTGCGGCCCCTGCACCAGCACTTACTGCCAGCAAGGAAACTGCCACCACATTCGCGAACATCCTTTGAATTCCTCTCATGTCGGACTCCCCGATCTGCGCTGCTTTGCGCGTCGTGTGAACTGCATCTATTCCGATGCATGTGATTGACCAACACCGCACCCCGGCGAAGATGCTGCAAAAGCAGTTGACGCGCCACGGACGGGGAAACAGATCGCGTCCAGGGACAACGATTCGTCCGATCTTTTTGACAGTGGGTCAAAGAATTGCGACAGACCCATGATTTTTTTTGGAGCTTTTGCACAATATTTTCGACAGAACGGTCCCGCCGCACAGGTAGCGACACTGGTCGTCCAATTGCAGTCATTTAGGTATCTGCCGGAGAAAAATCCAGTCCAAAAATACCTTCGGCGTCAGGCAGGTGGGAATCCTTTAACCAGCCCCCTCTGCCATTAGGAGTGATCTATGCAGCGTTACCCCGGCGTTACACCGGCCAAGCAGCAATCGAATGCAGGAACCATTCTTTACGTGACTGACCTGACGAGCGATTCGGATGAAACGCTGGCGTCTGCTTGCGACATGGCGGATAGAAACCGCGCCGCCATCGAGTTGATTCATGTGGTGGATGTGATGCAGGAGCAATCCAACCCGGATGCACATATGAGTATCTTGTACCGACTGGAGACACTTGCCCGCAGGTTGAACAATCTGCGACGGAATATTGTGCCGCTGCTCTTGTTTGGGACTCTTGAAGATGCCATTGCAAAGAGGGCCTGCGATACCAAGGCCAGCATGGTTGTATTCGGCAACGACAGTTCCTCTCCCACGATTCTGCAGGAGAGGCTGGTTCGAATTCGACGAAGAGTTCCATGCCCAGTCCTGATCATTTCCGCGCGGACCGCGTAGAGGTTGGATCACATACAACATCGGCCATCGAAAGGCTTGAGGATCGAGGAGATCGCCAATGAACAACAGCGTGGAACAAAGCTGCCCCGAGAGAAGACTCATGTTGAGCAAAATTCCTGCTCTGAAGAGCAATACAAAACTGAGACTCCTGATCGTGGATGACGAGCCATCCATTCGAACCTTGCTGGCAGAAGTCCTGACTCGCGCCGGATATTGCGTGCAATCCTGTGCGGGCGGTTTGTCCGCGCTCTCTGCGATCCGACAGGACATGCCGGACGTCCTGCTCTCCGACCTCAATATGCCGGGGATGTCTGGTTTTGAATTGCTCGCGGTTGTCCGTCAAAGGTTCCCGGGAATAAAAACCATCGCCATGAGCGGCGCGTATTCCGGCAACGACATGCCGGCGGGCGTTTTCGCCGACGCGTTCTATGGCAAGGGAACCAATTTCCATGCTTTGACCCAGATCCTGAATGTGATGGCGGTACCGCACGCCCGGGCCTGATGCCCGGGACTCTTCTCATCCCGCAGCGGCAATTGTTTGCGCGGACGTTCGAATGCGCTCAATGAACTGTTGAACTGCTTTCGGTGGAGGGTGCCTTTGCGGTCGCGGGTTCTGACAGAAGCATCTGGATTGCTTCTGCCCGCCCGGTGCCTGGATCGATCCGCGCATAGGCGGTGTTGCTTGTTTTGCGAACGTAATGAGACTGGGAAAAGAAAAACACTGTGTAGGTAAAATCAAAGTCCATCTCAGTAATTTCCCAGATGTTTGGGAGCACTTGACGTTGCTCAATGCGGAAATGGCCGCCTTTGTGGAGCATTCCCAGAATTCCCCATCCAAAGGAAACGTTCCGGAATATCTCTCCGTCCACACGAAGAAGTTGATCATGGCGTGGGTCAACTTGGATGACGCCGCGCATACCTTTGTAGACCCGAGTCTCGCGATTCTGAGGATTGAAATGCTCCGCGGGTAAGAACTTCAATTCCAGGGTGCCGGATTCCTGCGTGCCCGATATCTGGAATGAGAACGCCGTGGGTATCGCCGCCACCAGCTTCACACGCCGCTGCGTCTCCGCATCCTGTGTCGGCGTGACGGTCTGCGACGCCGATCGTTGCAGAAGCGTCTTCAACCTATCGACTTCTTTTTTCTGTTGCGCTGCCGTCAGCGGATGATCGCCAGCGGCAATAAGGCGGTCTACCCTGCCCTCTTTCGTGAAGATGACGTCCCGAACTTCCGATCCCCAGGGGGCTTCCAATCTTTCCTGAAAACGGATGGGCGTGGGAGAGCGGATCTGCTTCAGCAGGTTTTGAGCGGATCGACGAACGATCGCTCCAGGTTGTGAAGACGAGTCCTGCGCTTCGACCACAGATTTCCTATTCCAGGAGACCAGCAGAACCGCAATAAGAATGACAAAAGCTACAATCCCCGTTCGAGCCCGATTCCCCATGAACAACACCTGTAACTCGACACGATTCGTTCATCCATGGCACCTGAACCGTCCAACCCAAGCTGCGGCTGGACACGCGTCAGGCGGCACTCACGGCAATGCGACGCCCACTGCGTCCATCCGCGGTAACTTGAGGAATGAAAACGCGTCAACCGGAAGGTTGGGATATGGATTGAGCTTCCATCGTCTCGGGTTTCCGGGAGGAGGTTTTGGCCGATTTCCTCAAGTAAATCGAGAATATCGGGCAAGGCGATCGATGCATCAAACCCTGCACCCTGCCGTGGAGACGAGTTCCATCCACCTGGTCCCCTCCACGGACGCCCATGACGATGTAGTCGGCCTTTCGCTCGCGGGCTAAGTCGAGAATAATCTTGCTCGCATCGCCGACCCGAATAATCGACTCGGCTTCTACATTGGCTGCACGAGCGGAAGTCAGCAGCATACGCATATCCTCTGCGCGCAGATCTTCAAGTTGCCCGGCAATCGGTTCCACCGCAAAATCGTATTCAACAGCATGTACCAGCAACAGGGAAGCACCAGTGGACTTGGCAAACTCCAACGCATACAGAAACGCCGCCTGCGACGCTGCGGAAAAATTCGTCGGGACAAGCAGCAGCCGGCGATGATCGTTCTCCAGCTCCTGCCAGCGCGATTCCGGCACTACTGTCAATACCGGACATGGAGCTGCCCGGACCAATTGCTCCGCTACGGTGCCGAAGCGCGACCCTCCGGTAAGCGCCATCCCCTTGCTTCCTAACACTATAAGGTCGGCATGATTTTCTTGTACTGCATCCAGGATCATGTCCCGAACATTGCCATGCCGTACAATCCAGCTCCCTACAATGCCATTCTCCGCCAACTCCGTCCAGAGCTTCTGCATATCGTTTTTTGCTGAGTCGATGATGTCATGCAGGGCCGGACGAGCATCCATCTCCTCAGGAGAAATCCTTGCTGGATCAATAATATGTACCAGCAAAAGTTTGGCGCCATAGTGGGCCGCAAAGCGCCTCGCATATAACAGGGCCAGATTGGAGGCAGCCGTGAAATCTATACAAACAACGATCGTTTTAAACTTCAAGCTTTCATCGGACATGGGGCTCCTCCAATTCCGGTGAGAAGCACATGCGACCCTCCACAGGATCTTGAGGGCTTCTCACACAAGCATGAGCTGCGCCACCTTCTGTCAGCGGCGCAGCTACGAAGGCCATGACGTACTAATTGCCCTCATTCTGCACGGGCACTTCCAGTTTTTGTTCGAGAGACTGGGACTTCGCCTTCGCCTTGTCGTAATTGACATAGTCTTTGATAAGTTGGTGGGTTTGGCTCGCCAGTTCATAATTGCCACGCGCATAGTCTTCATATGCGGGCATGTGAATTCGCTGTTGATTGTCGTTTAAGTGGTTAATGGTCGAGGTAAGGTGGTCGGCCATGTCCTGCAATAGGGGATGGATCTGATCGATCGCCTGTTGCTGCCACGGAGAGCCTTCCGAGCGCAGATCATTTAACTGCCCGATAATTTTGCCAAGGTTGTTGACATGCGTCTTCATGGATTCAAGCTGTTGCGCGTGAGACTTCCAATTGAGCTTCGAGCGCGTGTAGCTCACCAGTTGATCGGCATCGTCGTCCAGGAGCGCCGCGTGATGTTGCGCCTCCGACAGCAGGCTCGAAATTTCTGCAGAATCCGCATTTTGCGCGACAGCAACCGGCCCTTTGATCATCAGGAATAGCGCGACAACAGCCAGGCCGACCGAGATTCGAAGTATCGATCTAGTATTCATAAGGTTCACCTTTCGTAGTGCGCTGATCACGCACTGATGCAGTTCACAACAGCACGCCGACCGCCATTCTGAAATGTTCTTTAAACGCTGGAATATCAACACAATCCTCCCCGGATTCACAAGGTTGTCAAATAGTTTGGACATTGATGTAGCAATCCTTGGACTTCTAATCGAATCTCCAGCTTAGCTCCGCGGCAAATTGAAGAAGATGCGCGGCAGGAATATGGCAATAGGGATGCACACGCTATAAGTTAAGAGAGTTTCTGCCAATCGAACGGGAGCCACATATGCGATGCATCAACCCTGCCTGTGACAGGGAAACATCTTACCTGCGGGATGGTTCGCTGTATCTGCTCGAACTGGAGACGTTGGCTGATTCCTTGTTCGAAAGTGAAAATAGCGGATTCCCCATGCGCTCGTTGCCGCAGAAGTTCTTCTGGCTCTGCGCCGATTGCGCGGGGGTCTTCACGGCAACACAGTGGACTCCAGCGGGCGTTCGTCTCCGCCTTCGCGCCAGGAGAAAGCAGGCGAGCATGGACAGTGCGCAATTGCAGCAGGTGAAACTGTCCGCTGGTCGCGCTGCTTCAGCCAGTTTGCAATCGCACCCAGTGAAATCTGCATAGATCGAGAGAACACTGCCGGTCGTTGATGTAGCAGTCAATGCAGCAACCGTCGCTGCTTGTGGCGGGCTTCGCAGACCCGTGATCTAGGTAACGGTCAATTTGCCATTTCTGCAGGATGGTTGGCCGCGCCTCGGCGCTTCCATCATTAGGAAGTCCAACTTTCTTCCCTGAAGGAAGCCGCATTGCCTCGGCTGTGATCTCGCGATTCCAGACACATGGATGACTTAGCATCCGCGGACTGATTAAAAGGAAGAAGAATGTCCAAGACTTTGGACTAATCATCTTAAGTTTTGGACAAATTCTCCTCTGAAATTCAGATCTTCTGTCGCAAACTATATAGAAACCGTTCACGCCCACTCTGGCTGCAGAATTGCAACGTTACCAATGTCATTTGAGCAGATGGTCGCGTGACGGTGTTGTCCTTTCGCCGCGAGGCTTCCTGACAGTAAATCAACGATATCTGCTGCACCTGCCCTGCTGCCCTAAAAAAAGAAAGGACGTACTGAATGTCAAGCTCACCTTCCGTTGTAAGAAGCACGCCGGAAATATTCCCCATGATGTCCAGGTATAGTCCCATGGAAATCAGACACACCCCCCATGGAACACCGCCTGTACGTAACTACCCCGTCGCATTTCCCGGCCATAGTGGCTGGTCGGCGCTCTCCCGCAATACCCTCGAGCACCTGGATCGGCTGAAGCACTTGCTGTCATACCCGACCGGAACAACCATCTTTGCGGAGGGCCAGCCATGCCAAGGGATCTTCATTCTCTGGCAAGGCGAAGTGAAACTGGCGATGAGCAACGCGGAGGGTAGAACCCTGATTGTGGGTGTGTCGGGCCCCGGAGAGCTTCTGGGCCTGCAAGAATGCCTGACCGGAGCGACTTATGGCGTGACACTTGAAACTACTACACCGTCCGAGGTCGCCTTCATCCTTCGTCAGGACTTTCTTAACTTTCTCAGCGAACATGGCGATGCCCGCCAACTAACTAACCAGCAACTCATCAGCGATTGCCGAGCGGCCCACGATGTTATCCGCACGATTGGACTGTCTCAGTCAATCCACGAAAGGCTGGCGCGCGTCTTTTTGCAATGGGCGAAAGGATCGAAGTTCATAGACGGCAGCTATCGCGTCAACATTGGATTCACTCACGATGAGATTGGCCAATTGATTGGCGTGAGACGCGAGACGGTGAGCCGAACGCTGAGTCAACTGAAGAAACAAGGTATCGCCGAATTTTCAGGCGCAACTCTGGTCATTCATAACAAGGCGACGTTGGAGCGGCTAGCAGGTTGAAGTCCAACCTTATCCATATGGCCAGCTTTTTAGGCCATGCAGTCGACGCGACCTGTACAACGATCCATCGGGAAACATGAAGGAGCACAACTATGAAGCACGCATTCTCAAGCAGCCGTCTGTGGAATAGGCATCCATTGCAGGCAATAGCAATCTTTCTTGTAAGCTCTCTATTAGCAGTTCTCACCGCCTGCGGCGGCGGCAGCAGCACAACTCCGCCAACGCCAACTCCCAGCTCGACAACGGTTCAGGTGAATCTGGGGGACGGGCCGGCAGACTGGATGCTTGCCTTTTCCATGAATATCTCATCCCTGAACCTTATGACCAATAGCGGTTCAGTCCCTGTGATCAGCGCTTCTACGCCGGTGGAGATGATCCATCGATTAGGCACAATGGATCCGTTAGCGATGATTGCCGTGCCGCAAGGCAACTATACCGGCGCTACCATCACCATCGCCTCCTGCAAAATCACCTACCTTGATCCAAACTCAACCTCAAAAACGCCTTTGCAAAAGACGATCCAGGGGCCAATCACCGCCGCCATCCCGTTCTCTTCGGGGGTAACAGTCGGAACAACCCCGCTCGCCTTCAACTTCGATCTGGATCTTGAAAACTCCGTCACCATGGACAACACCGGCAATTTCCAACTAAGTCCACAATTCCATGCCGCTGTCGGAGCGCAGGGTGCAGGAAATGGCAACGGCGCTCGCAATGGTGGGATGCAACAGATGATGGGAGTTGTCAGCAACGTCTCATCCAATTCATTCGCCATAACTCCTCTGCAGGCGACCAACGCATTTAGCTTCATGGTCAATGCACAAACCCAGTTTCAGGGCAAGGTTACAGCTATGAACATGGTCCGAACTGGAATGGGTGTTCTGGTCACCGCAGTCCTGCAACCTGATGGGACACTGCTGGCTACACGGGTCAGAGCCAAAATGAATGCCGGCGGCATCATGGGCGGCGGGATCATCACAAATGTGGTCGGACAACCTGCAACGCAATTGAGCATTGTGATGCAGAATGGAGCGGGCGCGAGCATGATGACGTCCTACCTTTCTCAGACCCTGACCGTCAACCTGACGCCCGATACCGAATATGAAATCGATAGCGACAGAGTTACGTTGACCGGTCTGCCTTTCACGCCGGTGTTCAACGCCAGCAATATCTACGCCGGCCAGAGTGTCCTTCCAACCAGTGCGAGCAGCGGCATTACCGTGAGTGGAGTATCCGGAACTACTGCGGGCACGATTACTGCCTCGAACGTTCGCCTGCAGGAACAGGGCTTCCGTGGAACTACCGACAAAGACATTACTCCGGCAAGCTCGGGAAGCTTTGTGCTTACCTTGCTGCCTGGGTGCGCCTTCACCACACTCACTAGAGCCAAGACGATCCTGGTATACCAGCAAACCACGACAAACGTGCAAGACAATACGGCCATCCCTGCGGGTGCAACACTTCGCGTGCATGGACTGCTGTTCAACAATGGCGGTCAATGGACCCTGATCGCTTCCACAATCTCGTCACTTTGACAATACGGTTGTCGTGCTCCTATCGCAAAACAGCCATAGGAGCACGGCAACGCGAGCACTTTGTGCTCAGGGTCACTCGAGCCTATACGTCAAATCACTGCGAAAGTGTACCCATGAGATCTCTAATGATTCAAGTATCTCGGCCCAACTGTTCTATTCACCGCAGTTGAGCCTTAGGCCGAAGGAGGAAATTATGCGACGGATCCTTCTCATTGCCGCAATGCTTTTGCTTCCAAATGTAGTTCTGATTGCACAACATTCCGGTCACAGTTCAAGCGGTCAAGGACAAAAGCAAGGACAAGCGCAGCCACGTGGAGCAACAATTGGGAGTCAGTCCGGCCAAAGCATGATGGCTCAGACAAGACAGCAGCAGCGCAACCAGCTACGCTCTCAAGCGACCAATCAACAGCGTGAGCAATATCGCACCGCGAATCAATCCATGGAACGGACACGCACCCAGGCACGAGACATGGCGCGGATATCCAACGGGACTGCATTCAACGCCGATCAGGCGCGACAGCAGCGTGACCAGCTTCGCGACCAGGTTCGCACTATGGACCAACAAAATCAGCGTCTCATGCAGGGTTTGGACGCCCAGCAGCGGGCTGCAATCGAGCAGCGTACGCGGACGATGAATCAGCTTCAGGAACGCATCGATTCTCGCCTGCGCAACATGGATCAGGAATTGGCAAAAACTTCTCCCGACCGCAAGCGCATTGCCGAGGAAGCCCGAAATGTGGAACGCGAGACACAGCGATATCGGCAACAATATCGCGACATGGGGGATGAATTAAGCCTTCGAAGCGCCCAGAACTAGAACGGAGAAGCGTCATGCGAAAACAGACCTTAATCAACTATGTTTTGCTATCTGCAATAACCCTCTTCTTCCTCATACAAGGGGCGCCATTGCTTCCGGCCCAATATCGGTCAAACAGCGGAAGAACTCCTCCGATGTATGATCCCACAACAGATACCACTATGTCGGGAGTCGTTGAGGAGGTGCAGGAAATTTCCGGAACCAGAGGTTGGCACGGAATCCACCTGCAGCTCAAAACTGCGGATGAAGTCGTGGATGTACATGTTGGCCCATCCTGGTTTCTGGCGCACAAGAAATTCGAAATCGCCAAAGGGGATCAGTTGGAAGTTACCGGGTCGAAGCTTCGGCTGGACGATGTGGATACGCTGATTGCACGCACGATTAAGAAGGGCGACTCCGAACTCACGCTCAGGAATAGGCAAGGCATTCCAGCCTGGTCGCGCGGACGGCGACGCTAGGTTCTCGATCCGGACGTTGCGTCGATCGGAGGTGGAGACCCATGGAACTGAAGAGTTCAGCCTATCGGGCGGGGAGAGCGATCCCCGTCCGTTATACATGCGATGGCGATAATATTTCCCCAGCGATGACTTGGAAAGGTGCGCCGGCGCAAACCAAGTCGTTTGCATTAATTCTGCACGATCCAGATGCACCCATCAGAGGCGGCTTCACGCATTGGGTGATCTACAACATGGATGCGAAATTGAACCAGCTGGTGGAGAACATACCCCGGCAAGGAAACGTTGCCAGGGTTGGAATGCAAGGTAAAAACGACGCCGACCAAATTGGGTACATGGGCCCGTGCCCGCCGTCAGGAACTCACCGATATGTTGCCACGCTCTTCGCACTGGATACAGTGCTCCGTCTGAAACCTGGCGCAACGCAGAAGGAATTGGAAGCCGCCATGCGCCGACATATCCTGGAAACGGCGACGCTGATCGGGACCTATGCAAGGATCGCGGCCACGCATGGTTGAATGACGGCCGCGCACCCATGCGTGGCAGGTAGAATTCGAAGCAAACTCATCGACCGCCTGGCGCCACCTTTTGTCACAATGCCATCGCAGGCTTTTGCCAAGTACCACGGCACTGGAAACGTACATGCGAGGACCCGCTTTCGCGAACGCAACGTCACAGCAGGGCAGTTGAGTCCGTGAAGCTGTCAAGAGGGTGTCGCGATTTCGACACCAATAACATGAGACCCGCTTTGATTGCGGATCTCATGTCTCACCCCAGGCGTATCGAGAGATGTTGAGCTTACGAGACTACTTCTAGCGGCTTCGACGATGGCAACTCTGTGCGCACGGTGAACCTTTTATTCAGCGCTTCGAGCTTCTCGGATATCCCTGTGTATTCCAGTTCGGACATTGGAAGCATCGCTGTGCCGACGAATCCTTGCCGACGCATCTCCATGGCTTTTTTGGCCACATCATCCCGCACCGTGTCCCAGAATGCCTGCACAAATGCATCCACCGGCTCCGTCAGCTTGCCGTTATGCACGCAAAATCCTGCGCAGCTCACAATGGGAGGACCATCGAAGTAGCTGATTCCGGTATTGAGAGTCACAGGCATCAAGGGCATCTGGTGCGATCCCCGCATACAGCCGCCCACGAAATGCCCGATCGCATAGGGTGCAAGCACTTCTCCCGTTGCCGGAAAGTTCATCTGTACCCGTACCAACATGACAGGATCGTCTTTGCCTGTGTACTTTCCGGCGATATTGTGCAGGCGAGAGGTCGCCACCGCGACAGCTTGTTCGCCGGTGGCGCGCGACCATACCGACTCCACCACGTAGCGCTCCGGATCTCGCAGAAGAGCTGCAATGTCGTACAGTTCCTCGGGAGCATTCAACGCGATAATGCGATCGCCAGAGGTGTTGTTGACGTCCATAATAACGAAGCGAAAGCCACGCCCGATGTTAGGAGACAAGATCAGACCGGGTGTATTCATTGCGTCTGCGAAGGCCAGATACAGCGGCAGATTGTACGCGCCCGGATCGGTCTTATCCGCCGCGAAGAAAAGGAAAGGCTCACTTGTTCGCTCGTCGATTTCCATCTCTGCGACGGCCGGCCCCATTCCCTTGACATTTCCCGAGAACGAGTCTTTCAGTAGATCCTGTCCAGCTCCGTACAATCCTTGCTTTCGTGCCCCGGCCGTACCTGCCAGAAATGCATCCCAAGCAAGCTTGTGAATCTGTTCATCGCCTACCCCGTGCCTATGGGTCATCAGGATCGCGATGTCGTCGCCCGTGTGGCTAATGTAATGATCTTCAAGCAACCCCGTCGAGCGATCTGCGACATAGGTCTGCACCGTCTCCAAAAGCTCCCGTGAAGGGGCCACGTGACCTCCAATGGATCCGATATCCGCCTTGATAACACTTAAGGTTAGTTTCATACGTCCTCCGAACTACAACTGCACATTCGACGTGATAACTCAACTCCATTGAGGCCTGCGGAAGTTATGGGTGCTTCGCGCCGGACAATGGCGGACAAGCCTGTCATCATCCGATGCCTACCGTAGCAGAAATGACTGAACTGCTCAGTGATCGAACTCACGCACACATGTCGCTTTTCCACACTTTGATGGATAACTCGACCGAGTAGTAGGCACCGTGTTTGGCTTCGTCGGTGACCTTGTGCCTTGTAACTACTTCATCTTATGCATCGAATATTTATTTCCATTTCTGTGATTGAAATCACGGACTTCCCTCTCAGTTGCGAACACACTACGGGTGTGCCTGCGAAAGCGGAGTGAGTGTTCGCCAGTCGCAGTTGCGACCGGAGCACCATAGGAGGAAAGTAAGATGAAAACCAACCTGCAACTTCAAAGTGATGTATCCGATGAACTGCAATTTGAGCCGGCTCTGGACCCCGCCGAGATAGGCGTGAGTGCGATCGATGGAATCGTCACGCTTTCTGGAAAAGCGAAGAGCTACGCAGAAAAATGGGCGGCGGTCCATGCTGCGGAGCGCGTTGTCGGCGTGAAAGCTGTTGTGGACGAAATTGAGGTGTTGCTCCCCTATACCTACCATCGCACAGATGAAGACATCGCCCGTGCCGTCTTAAATGCTCTACAGTGGGACGTTGTTGTTCCAGACGACCGCATTAAGGTTCATGTGGAAAATGGATGGGTCATTCTAAAAGGTACTGTCGACCACAAATTTCAGCAAACCTCCGCTGAGGATGCGATTCGCAATCTAGCAGGCGTTAGGGGCATTACAAACCACATAAAAGTAACGCCTGCGGTGGTCTCGTCTGAGGTAAAGGCCACCATTGAAAATGCTATTCGCCGCGCCGCCGAATCAGATGCAAAACAGATCCAGGTCGATGTCCGTGGCTCCAAGGTGACCCTACGCGGAAAGGTCCATTCCTGGAAAGAACGCAATGAGGCCACGCGCGCAGCATGGTCAGCGCCAGGGGTGGCGGAAGTCCAGGATGAATTGTTGATTGCCTAGAAACTGTCTCATCTATGGCATCGCGATTTCGGTTAGCGACCTGAGACCCGCTTTGAGCGCGGGTCCCAGGTCAGCCGTTTCGAGCAATTTCGAGACAGCTTCTTGCCCCGGTTCGAAGAGGGCCTATTGGGTTTCTAGAACCGCCGGTGCAATCACGAAGAGGAGGGGACTATATGGTCACAGCTCATCCAATATCGCCGATGTCACAGGTGAAGATCGAAACCATAGCTGTGCTCACGGACTTCTCTAGCGGGGCCGAGATGGCTTTGCGATGCGCAGTTGAATTTGCACGAGCGTACGCCGCAGGCCTGGTGCTAGCGCATGCCTATAATCCTATCTCCGCATTCGTCGCTCCTGAAGCGGCGCTTGCATATCAGCCGCTGGACGACATGCGCCAAGCCATGCAAGATCGCCTGCTGCGTCAGACGGAAGCCAGCTTCCTTCAGGGGGTAAATTGCACAACTTTGCTCAGCATGGGAGAAGCATTGAACTTGTTGGAGGACTTAAAACATGTAGACCTGATTGTGGTGGGAACATCCGGGGAGACAGGGCTTGTGAAAGCGGCAATCGGGTCAACAGCAGAGAGAATCTTTCGTTCCTCCACGACTCCGGTGCTTACGGTCGGGCCGCATTGCCGTTGCACCGGTAAAGGTGAGGCTACGGTAAAAACAGTGCTTTATAGTACAGACTTCTCCTCAGGCGCAGAGATTGCATTGCCGTATGCCGTGTCACTCGCTAAAAGGAATGACGCGGAGCTCGTACTTCTACACGTGAAAGACGATAAGGATGTTCCTTTCAGTTTTGACCGCGCGATGGCAAGCGAGGAACCACTGGAGCAGCTTCGTGGCCTTGTCCCTGAAGATGCTGACCTGCCCAAAGGCCCGACATGTTTCGTGGGGTTCGGAAAGCCGGACGCCGTAATTCTCGATGAGGCAAATAGTCGAAATGTCGATCTCATCGTGATGGGTGCCCGAGGAACTGGCGCGCTGACCTCGATCGTCTCCCATTTCGGCGGCGGAACTGCTTATAAGGTCGCAGCCAGCGCGAAGTGTCCCGTCCTAACCATTCGTAAATAATCAAGCTCATACGGAACGGATCGGCACAGGTCATACTGCAGCAATTCAAGATCGAAATCTAAATGCCTGTGGGGAAAGTCTCTGCGGGTTCTCCGGCTGCTTCTGCGCCGATGGCTTCCAAGGGCTCGACCGCGCGGGTTTGATCGAAGTGGACGATACCGTCGAATTGTTCGGAGAGACTTGCCTGGAAATAGTGGCTGGTAAGTTCCGTCGCTGGGCGGTATACCACGCCGATGGCGCGTTCCAGCATGGGTTCGCGGAGCCCATGGGCCACCCGAGAATCTTTCTGCAGATTGAGCGAAAAGGCCGGAATCCCGACCTGGTGGAATAGTCCTTCATAGCTGTCCGGCCTGGCAGGCACAACCCGTTCCCGTTCTGCTGGGTTATCCCATGCGGACGCGGCAGTGACCGTCCCCGAGTAGGTAGTGAAACCGATGCTTCGGCACTGAGCGCCGTACTCCTCGCGGACGAGTTGCCCGATGTTCCATTCCCCCGAACGGCCCATTTGGGTGGCTCGGGCATCGCCGACATGTGAATTATGCGCCCAAACGACGATCTTCGAAGGCGGCCACCGAAGCTCGAGATATTCGCTCAACGCATGAAGCGTTTCCATCATGTGGTGATCGCGAAGATTCCAGGAAGAGATTGCTTCGTGGAACATCGCGCGGTAGTATTCCTCGGCGTCTTTGACGACGTGGGCGTTCTGCTCCGCGTCAAAGAATCGATCCAGGGCAGGCAGCCCATCCAGCCGGGCATAACGTAACGAACTCTGCTGCAGATCGATAAGCTGCGATACGGCCTCGGACTCACAGGAGGGACGTAGCTTGAGGCCGGCTACATATCCGTAGGTTTGGGGATTGTCTCCGAATTCATCAAAGCATGCATAGCGGAGACGAGCCCGATGTGCAGCCTCGGCATCGACCTTATCGAGGTAGCGAAGGACGCATTCTATTGAAGCGTGCAGGCTATACAGATCGAGCCCGTAAAATCCAATACGTTTGGTCTGCTCTAACGCATCGTTGAAACTCCTCAACCAGCCGATGAAGTCGAGAACGTCGGCATTGCGCCACATCCATGCGGGAAACCGCTTGAACCCACTGAGGGCCTGAACTGCATCTGGATCCGTGTCATCTCCCTGAATATAGCGATTCACCCGATAGGCATCTGGCCAGTCGGCCTCTACCGCGATGGCATGGAAGCCTTTTTCGCGGATAAGACGCTGGGTAATCTTGGCGCGCTCTCGATAAAACTCATGTGTTCCGTGAGAAGCTTCCCCAAGCA
>JAJYSL010000392.1 GCA_021793595.1 Acidobacteriota bacterium | reverse complement strand
CGGGCAAAGTCATTCCAACCAATCATGAAATATCCTGACCGCATCGATTCCGCAACTCGTCTAGATTTTTGCTCTGACTCTCTTCCGTTCTTGTTCTTTTCATTGTACGGTGGGAAGCAGAAAGTGCCCAGCAGAGTTGTCAATGCAGTGCAAAACTGTGTTTTTTGCAATCCCGAACCCCTTGCAGAGCGGCGGTTTACAGGACCCTGGATGGGACAGTTGTCTTTCGTTCCTTTTCCTACCGCCAGATTGCGCCTCGTGGGAGGCGCGTTCTTGACCCGCAGGCCCCAATACCCGAGCTGGCATGCCCGCTCCTCCAGGATTTTTCCGCCGTTTGCCTTGTTTGCAGCGCTCGGGTTCCTAGCCTCGGCCGCGTCCTCTCTACCGGCGCAAGTGGCTCCGCAGCCCGACGCGCCTCCAAGTCGGGCCATGCAGCATGCACCTCAGTCTCAGCCCAATTCGCAGCTCCAATCCGACGCTCCGCCCCAACCGGGCCCGAACTACCCTGCGCCGCCAGCCGCCTCGAATCCCGTTGCGGCTCAAGCCGCCAACTCCTCTACCGCAGCTATCCCCACCCTGCGCATCAGCACCAACCTGGTCGACCTGTTTTTCCTGGTGCATGACAAGCACGGCAAGCTGATTCCCAACCTCACCCGCGCCGACTGTCAGGTGTTCGACGACGACAAACCGCAGACGCTGCAACATTTTTCCGCGCAAAGCGATTTGCCGCTGTCTCTCGGCATTCTGCTCGATACCAGCCTCAGCCAGGAGCGCGTTTTGCCTCAGGAGCAGCAGGACGCCGCCGCCTTTCTGCGACACATTCTCCGGCTCAAAGATGAAGCCTTTCTCCTCTCCTTTGACGTCACCGTCGACATGTTGTCGGACTGGACCAGCAATCTCCACGACCTGCAGCAGGCGCTCCAGGCAGCCCAGATCAACTCCAACTCCGGTAATTATGCCAATGGCACCATCCCCTCTATCAGCAAACCCAAAGGCACGCTGCTGTACGATGCCGTCTATCTCGCCTCCAACGACAAACTGCGTCAGGAAACCGGGCGCAAAGCTCTCATCCTGCTGACCGACGGTCAGGACGAGGGCAGCCAGGAGAAGCTCCAGGCAGCCATCGAAGCCGCCCAGAAGGCGGATGCCATTGTCTATGTCTTGCTGATCTCCGACCCTGGTGTTTACGGAACTCTCGATTTTTCCGGCACCGGCGCCATGCGCAAGCTGGTCGATGCCACAGGCGGAGAGGTCTTTCCCATCGGCAAAAATGCGAAAAAGCTGTCTGCCGCCTTCGACGCCATTGAAGCCCAGTTGCGCACCCAATATCTCGCCAGCTATGTCCCAGCGAACGGCGCACTCGACGGCAGCTACCACCGCATTCGCGTCGAGTGCCGGCAGAATGGCAAGTCGCTCCGCGTGATGGTCCGCCAGGGCTACTACGCCATCCCTCACTAGCAGACAAGCGGAGGTACGCCGGTTAAATTTTGTAAAGTAAAGGCAGTTTGTCATTCTGCGCGCAGCGAAGAACCCAGAGAATATTTGAAAGGGATATGCTGCCATTCACAGAACTCTTTCTCCGATTGCATGGATTACAGTACCCTCAAAGGGAAATAAGAAGCATTTTGGAACGGAGAAGCGGTGCGCGTATCGCAGGCTGTTTTCGGTGTCTTCCACCACTTTGAATTAGCGCATCAGCTACGCCGCTACAACTGCCTCGCCACCGTCTATTCCACCTATCCCTGGCGGCGGCTCCAGCGCGAAGGCCTGCCGCACAGCTACGTCGAAACTTTCCCCTGGATTCATGGCGGGCTGGCTGGCCTGGCGCGTTTCGGCCTCTATCCCTCGCCCTGGACCGAGCATCTCGACTATTGGAACGCGCTGGCCTTCGATGCCTGGATCACGCGCCGTATGGCCCAACCGGGCGCGGAATGCGACGCGCTCATTGCCATTTCCGGAGCCGCTCTCAAAGCCGGCCGGTTGCTGCAGGCGCGCGGTGGAAAATATATCTGTGATCGCGGTTCCACCCACGCCCGCTACCAGTGGCGGCTACTCAGTCAGGAACATCAGCACTGGGGTGCACCCCTCGACATCTACGATCCGCGCGACACCGAGCGTGAGGAGCGTCAGTATGCTCAGGCCGACTGCATCGCCGTTCCCTCCAGCTTCGCCGCCCGCAGTTTTGTCGAGGAGGGAATTCCAGCGGACAAAATGCGTGTCATCCCCTATGGGGTTCGACTGGACGCATTTCGACCCGTGGCCTCGCCGGCCGCCGACAGCTTCGATGTCCTCTTCGTCGGCCAGGTCAGCCTGCGCAAGGGCGTTCCCTATCTGTTGCAGGCGTTTGCCCAGCTTCGTCACCCGCGCAAACGCTTGCGCATCGTTGGCCCCATGTTTCCGCACATGAAAATCCTGCTCTCCCAGCCGCCGCTTTCCCAACTTATGACCGAGCAGGTCGAAATCGTCGGAGCCATCTCCCGTCAGCAACTTGTCAGTTATCTCAGCACCAGCCACGTTATGGTCCTACCCTCGCTGGAAGAGGGCCTGGCCCTGGTGCAGGGCGAATCCATGGCCTGCGGCTGTCCCGTCCTCGCCACGCCCAACACTGGCAGCGAAGATCTTTTTAGCGACGGCGTCGAAGGTTTTATCGTTCCCCCACGCGATGTTGAGGCGCTCACCGCCTGCCTGCAGCAGCTTGCAGACAATCCCGCGATGCAACGTCAAATGAGTGCTGCGGCCCTTGATCGCGTCCAACACCTGGGTGGATGGAACGACTACGGCGACCGATGGGTGCAGGTACTGCGAACAGTTTGCGAAACTAAATAAGGGAGAGGACCTAATCTGTGAACAGAAGAAAATTCTTATCGATGGCGGCAACAACCCTCGGCGCTCTCGGCGTCAATGTCGATCGTTCGGCTGCGCTGAATGCTACGGACGCGAACACGGAACCCGTTGCACCGGCGGCCAATCGGCGCAGGCCCAATGTTCTCCTCCTGATGTCGGACCAGCATAAGCGCAGTTGCATGGGGGTGGCTGGGGATACAACCGCGATTACGCCCAATCTTGATCGCCTGGCCCAGGAAAGCGTCCGATTCACCAGCGCCTATTGCGCCAATCCCGTGTGCGCACCCTCCAGAGCGTCCATGCTGACCGGACTTTATTCGCATAACTTACTTTCTCGCAGCGTGCTCCAGAAGCACGGAGACAGCGCGCCCTATTCCTTCCAACATAAAACCATGGCTGATCGCTTTCACGGTGCCGGCTACATGACCGCTCTCATCGGCAAGATGCACTTCCTGGATGCGCAGACGCACGGCTTCGACTACAAGCTGCAGTTCAACGACTGGTGGCAATATCTGGGGCCGAAGGTGCATTTGTATGAAGATGAGGTGGGACACCCCGATTCCGGAGCAGGCTTGCCGCAGATTCCATCCTTATGGCGGGAAGAAGGGGATCCATGGAAAGGTCATCGGCAACACGATGATCGACAAGGTGCGGTGGCCGTCGGGCACCCTTCCATCATGGAAGAACAGGATCACTTTGAAAGCTTTGTCGCACGGGAATCCATTCGTTTCCTTGAAAATCAGGCGCCAAACGATGAGCCGTTCTTTCTGATCTCTTCCTTCCTCAAGCCCCACGAACCATTTATGCCGGCACCGCGGTTCGCCGAAATGTTCCAGCCGGAACAGATGAAACTGTCGCCTACCTGGGGCAAGGCAGACCTACAACAATTGCCGGAAAGAGTACAGCACTCGATCGAATTTTGCCCGCCCACGCCGGAACTTGGCCTCCGTGAAAACGATCCGTCCGAAGCAAGGAAGAGAATGGCGTCCTATTACGGCAACCTGGCACAGACGGACGATTGTGTAGGCCAGGTTCTGGGTGCGCTCACCCGACTGGGGCTAGATCACAACACCATCGTCATCTACACTTCCGACCACGGGGAAATGCTCGGGGACCTGGGACTCTGGGACAAATTCCAATTCTATGAAGGGTCCTGCGGGGTTCCGCTCATGGTTCGGGTGCCCGGCGGCGCTCCGGCAGTATGCGACACGCCAGTCAGCCTGATTTCTCTTTCAGCAACCTTGACCGACTTGTGCGACGTACCATCTCCGGGTCCCAGTGACGGCAAAAGCTTCGCGCCTCTGGTGCGGCAGCCCCAGTCCCGCGCCGACCACGGCCCCGTGTTTGCCGAGTACAGCCTTGGCAATAAAGGCGCCAAGTACATGATCCGCGATGGGGACTATAAATACACCTACTGGGTCGACGACCTGCCGGAACTCTACAATCTGCGCTCGGATCCACAAGAGATGCACAATCTCGCCGCTCGACCGGAACACCAGGCCACCGTCGAACGGCTCAAGGCACGACTCTTTGAGTGGCATC
>JAJYSL010000391.1 GCA_021793595.1 Acidobacteriota bacterium | reverse complement strand
GATCTAATCTGCAGGCTGCTCGAGCCTGGAAAGTTACCCTGGCACGATTCCCGTTTGCCGAGGGGATTTCGTGACTCCCTTTTATTGGACGTATGAAAGCGAACAAATATGCAACGATGCGGTCGAAACTTCTGCCCTGAACACACGTATACATAAGTACCGGACTTGTCCGGAAGAGGGATCCGTCGAGACGACGGGATTGATTGGCAACAGGGGAGAAGAAACGATGCGAATTTATTCACGACTTGCAGTGGCTGCGGTTGCGCTTGCCGTTTCGCTACCGATGGCATTTGGACAGAATGCGACACCGACTGCACCTCCGCCGCCTCCGGCCACGCCGAGTGGGCAGCAATTCCATCCGGGCGGTATGCGTTGGCGCGGCGCGATGGATCACCAGGGACCACGTTGGGGCCGCGATAATTGGAGAGGAATGCACCGGCAGTTCATGTTGGCGCGCCTGGTGAAGGACCCCACGTTTCGTCAGCGCCTTGGCATTACGCCGGAGCAGGCGCAGAAGATTGAAAACCAGACCTTCGACTTCCGTAAAGCCCAGATCGACAATTGGGCCGACCTGGCGGTGAAGCGACTGGAGCTGGGGCGGTTACTGTCGGCGGACAATCCGGATCGAAGCGCGATCCACCAGAAGCTGCAGGAGATCAGCGCGGCGCGACTGGCGCAGGCACAAGCGATGGTCGACTTTCATCTGGATATGCGTACCGCCCTTACCCCGGAGCAACGCCAGAAATTGCAGGAAATGCGGCACCATTTCTTGCGGCATCGTGGTTTTGGCCCACATGGAGCAGGCGGTTCCGGATCCGGCATGCATTCGCCGAATACAGCAGGCTAGAAGCGGTCCGATGTAAAGGCAATTCCATTTCGCGGAGAGGCAGCATTGCCAGCAGGATGATTGCCTCTCCGCGCATCCAGCTACAGGAAGGCGTCGTCCCGGTTTCAGGACTCTGCGCTTCCTGGGAACACCTAAAATCCCATCGGCTTCGTCTAAACTCTTAGAGAAGAAGTCGATGAGCGCCAGCTGATTTCATCTGCCAGGCTCCGCCAACACTTCGGCTCCGGATTCTCGATTTTCATGTTCGACACAAAAAGGCACGACCCATCTATGCTGAAACAAGCGTTCTCTACCCTGATTCTGCTGCTTCTGGCAGCACTGCCTTCCGCAGCCCAACCGAATGTAACGCGAACCACGCTGAAAAACGGGCTGCATGTCATCATCCTGACCAATCCACTGGCGCCTGCCGTGACCGTGTATGACAACTACCGGGTGGGCGGCAACGAAACGCCGGCGGGATTTCCGGGAATGGCCCACGCCCAGGAACATATGATGTTTCGTGGCTGCACCGGGCTGACGGCGGACCAGATTGCGGCAATTTATGCGCAATTGGGAGGCGATAACAACGCCGAGACCCAGCAAAATATCACGCAGTATTTTGCGACCGTCCCGGCGCATGATCTGGACGTGGCTCTACATACAGATTCCGACTGCATGCGAGGAGCGACCGATTCTGCGGCAGAATGGGCCCAGGAGCGACCAGCGATTGAGCAGGAGGTGGCCCGGGACCTTTCCGATCCCACCTACAAGCTGATTACCCGCGTGAACCGGGACCTGTTCGCCGGGACGCCATACGAGCACGATCCGCTGGGCACGAAGCCATCCTTCGACGCGACGACCGCGGATATGCTGAAGAGCTTCCACGAGAAGTGGTACACACCCAACAATGCAACCCTGGTGATTGCCGGCGATGTGGAACCGACGGCGACCATCGCTACCATCGAAAAACTCTACGGCGACATCCCGAGCCACCCGCTGCCTGCACGTCCCGCGATCCACCTGCAACCGGTGAAACCAGAGAGCTTCACCCTGCCCAGTGATTTTCCTTACATCATCAGCATAATCGGGTTTCGTATGCCCGGCTCCGACAGCCCGGATTACGCGGCGACACGCATTCTGGCAGATGTACTGGCCAGCCAGCGCGGGGCGATTTATGCATTGGCAGCCGACGGAAAAGCTTTGGATGCCGGGTTTCAGCTGGGGGAGACCTACCGCAAGGCGAGCATGGGAATGGCCTATGTGGTGTTGCCGACGAACGGAAACGCCGCGGCGATAGATACCACAATTCGAGGATTACTGGCCAAGGATGTTGCAGACGGCCTCTCGCCGGACCTGGTTGCGGCTGCCAAGCGCAGCGAAATTTCCTCGTCGGAATTCAATCGCAACTCGATTCCGGGGCTTGCCGATCTATGGTCGAATGCAGTGGCAGGCGAAGGGCGCACATCCCCCGAGGAGGATGTCGATGCGATCCGGAAAGTCACAGTTGCGGACGTGAATCGGGTGGCGAAGCAGTATCTGGTTGACCGAAACGCGATTGTCGGAACCTTGCAACCGCAGCCGTCCGGCGCGCCGGTAGCCGGCAAGGGATTCGGAGGAGCTGAGAAGGTGACCAGCGCACCCACCAAGGCGGTTCCGTTGCCGCCGTGGGCCGAAGCCGCACTGAGCAAATTAGCGTTGCCAACCTGGAACATCCATCCCTCCGACACAATGCTGCCCAATGGAATTCGGCTGATCGTGCAGACGGACCGTACCACTCCAACCGTCACGGTGATGGGACATATCAAGCATCAGGGCGATCTGGAAACGCCCACGGGTCAGGACGGTGTCGGCTCTGTGCTGGGAGACTTGTTTCCCTACGGCACCACAACGCTGGACCGAATTGCTTTTCAGAAAGCGCTGGACGACATCGGAGCCGACGAGTCGGCGGGAACGGACTTTTCGCTGCAGGTGCTGAAAAAATACTTCGATCGTGGACTGTTTCTGCTGGCCGACAATGAACTGCATCCTGCATTACCCGCACCGGACTTTAAGATTGTGCAGATGCAGACATCCCAGGCTGTGGCCGACCTGCTGAGGAGCCCTCACTATCGCGCCCAGCGGGTGCAATTGCAGGGATTGCTGCCGCCCCAAGACCCATCGCTTCGCCAGGCCACCCCCCAGACTGTGAACGCTCTGACGCTGCACGATGTTCAGGCCTATTATGCGAAGACCTTTCGGCCGGACCTGACGACCATCGTCGTCATTGGGGACATCACTCCGGAGAAAGCACGCGCCGCCATCGAGAAAGACTTTGCCAGTTGGAAAGCGGAGGGCCCCAAACCGCCGGTCGAACTGCAGCCGGTACCGCCGAACCAAGGGTCGGCCCACGAAGTGCCCGACCCGACGCGCATTCAGGACAGCGTGTCGCTTTCGGAGGAGCTGCCCATGAATCGCTACAGTCCCGAATATTACGCACTGGAGCTCGGCAACCATGTTCTGGGGGGCGGGTTCTATGCAACACGGCTGTATCGCGACCTGCGAGAGAAAACCGGCTACGTGTACTTTGTGTCGAACTCGCTCGCCGCTGGCAAGACAAGAACTGTCTTCTCTGTGGACTATGGAGCCAATCCGGAGAATGTGTCCAAGGCAAACGCGCTGATCTCCCGCGATTTGCGCGAAATGCAGACCAGCGACGCGACGCCTGGCGAACTGCAACAGGCGAAGGCTTTGCTGCTGCGGCAGATTCCGCTGGCCGAGGCGAGTGAAGGCAGCGTGGCGGGAGGATTGCTTGGGCGCGCGGTAATGGGTTTGCCTTTGGACGAACCGAGCCTCGCAGCGCATCGTTACTACGCATTGACGGCAGATCAAGTGCGCACCGCTTTTGCAAAGCTGATCCGGCCGGACGATTTTGTTCAAGTTGTGCTGGGGCCTGCGCCGAAATAATCATAATCAACGTCGACTCAGGTGGGAGCCAGGGGCGGTGCCGCTGGCCCTGTGCATAGATCACACAAGGGGGGTGAGGCCGTTGAATTGGATATCGCTCAGTTCGGGCATCCTCTAAAACTGGCATTTCATGAAACTTTAGTAACTTCCCCAATCCTTTCTGATGAACACTTCTCTTGACGGCATTCGTGGTTGGCGTGATTCTCAAGTCATCTCCCCTGAGGTACGTGTGCCTGAGTTATCAAACGTCGCGCATTCCGAAGCGGAACGAGGCCCAGCCTCGGCAGTATCTTTCCATCAAAAGCTGCTGGACAGCCTCTACGATGGGGTGTATTTCGTCGATACGGAACGAAGAATCACTTACTGGAATAAAGGTGCGGAGCATTTGACGGGATACCAGGCGCAGGAAGCAGCAGGAAGACACTGCTTTGACAATTTCCTGATGCATGCGGACAAGGCAGGCTGCGCACTGTGCCTGGAGAGATGCCCCCTAGGCCAAACTCTGGCCGACGGCGAATGCCGAGAGGCCGAGGTTTTTCTGCGGCATAAACAGGGGCACCGCCTACCTGTCCGCATTCGCGTTTCTCCCATCATGGCTGAAGACGGCTCAATCGTCGGT
>JAJYSL010000390.1 GCA_021793595.1 Acidobacteriota bacterium | reverse complement strand
GTATGCTGGAAGAGGACTTTCGGACTGCCAGAGAAAATACAGCCCCAGTCCTGGCCGACTAAGTTCATCGAAGTATGACCGAATCTGGATGAAAACGAATCCCAAAATCGCGCTGCTTGGAGCCTTGGCTGGTCTTCTGGCGCCCGTCGCGGCTGCACATGCGGCACAGCGCGTGACCTTGCGCAATGGATCTGCCCTGGTTTGCGATCATGAGAAGAATCTGGATGGGCAAGTTCGGCTATATCTGACGGCTTCGGACGAGAATTATCTGGATGTGGCAGCCGACGACATTGTCTCGGTCGAAACCGTGCAGATGCAAACCGTTCCGGCGCGAACGCCACCGCATCCAGCCGGGACATCGCAACCTGCCGGGTCCGCCGATATCCATGCGCTACTGCAGCAGGCGGGAGTGCAACATCATATCGATCCGGATTTGCTGGCCAGCGTCGTGCATGCGGAAAGCGATGGCCGAATCCACGCGGTTTCTCCTGTTGGCGCACGCGGTTTGATGCAGTTGATGCCGGCAACCGCAAAAGACCTGGGGGTGCGCGACAGCTTCGCGGCGGAGCAGAATATCGCCGGTGGAACGGCCTATCTGGACGCGCTGCTGATGTATTACCACGAGGATATCGCTCTCGCTTTGGCCGCTTACAATGCGGGTCCGGCAGCCGTAGACCGCTATCACGGCATCCCACCTTATGCGGAAACCCATCGCTACGTGGAACGTGTCATCCATGATTTCAATCAGCGCAAGCTGCGGGAAGCCAGCCAGCGATCCAACCATGCGCCCTGGGTTTCAATCGCCGCTATGGCCGACGCCCCCGCACAATAAATTCCGACAAGGGAACCAGAAAAGACCTGAATGAAACGACATCGATGGCTTGTTATGGGAGGGATTTTCGCCCTCCTGGTGGTCCTGGTCTACATCCAATTTCGTACGTTGAAGAGCTTCGAGTGGTCCACCCTAACCCATACCTTCGATTCCATTCGTTGGTCGCGGCTGGTGCTGGCGATGCTGCTGACCTATAGCGCATACATCACCCGCGCATTTCGCTGGAGCGTGTTTCTACGTCCCACCAAGCCGGCGACTCCGGCCCAGATGGTTCCCGCCCAATTCATCGGCTTTACTTCCGTCGCGATTCTCGGCCGCCTGGGAGAATTTGTTCGACCGTACCTTGTCGCACGGCGACAGCAAGTGACCTTCACTTCGCAGCTGGCGGTGTACGCTGTCGAGCGGGTGTTCGATCTGCTGGCTGCTGCCGGCATCATCGCGGTCACGCTTTCCGTCAGCCCCTCGGTGCGGCATCTTCCGTATCATGAACAGTTTCGCCGCGCTGGTTATCTCGGTATCGGAGCCGCGCTGGTTCTGGCGTTGATCGCCGTCGCGATTCGCATTTCCGGGCAAAAAATGGCCGATCTTGCAAGCCGTTCCCTTGGTCTACTCTCAAAGAAGTTCGGCCATGCAGTTCACGAAAAAGTTCTGGCCTTTAGTCACGGTCTGGATGCCATTGCCGGCTGGGGCGCATTCCTGGAGGCGCTGTTCTATTCATTCCTGACGTGGGGCTTGATCGCCCTGGCCTACGTAGTTGTCGTACATTCCTTTGCAGTTCCGGAGCTGGCTTCCATTCCCTCCGCGCAAACCATTCTGTTGATGGCGGGCAGCTTGTTTGGCTCGTTCGCGCAGTTGCCGGCAATCGGTGGAGGTTCGCAGGTGGCCATTATTTACGTACTGACCAGCGTATTGCATGTTGGGCCGGAGGCTGCGACGGCATGTGCGCTTACGTTGTATGTGGTGACATTTCTTACAGTGATCCCGGCCGGCCTGGCGTTTGCCCGAGTCGAGCAGGTCTCGCTGCGAAACGTCGCCCGAGAATCCGAGATGGAAGAGGAAGAGTTTGAAGCGGCCAGCCAGGGTCCAGACGAACCGCAACAGGCCCATTCGCTGCCGTAGACGGTCGGACGCATCCCTGTCGCAGTCCCCAAATCATAGGAATTTCTCGTGTTTGGAGGAGGTGGCCGAAAAACTACGACTATAATGGTCCTAGATAGGTACGAATTGTAACTTCCATGCTTTCAGACACGACGGTACGCTCATATCCGGTAAGAAGTCGCTTTTTTCCGATCGCGTTGGCTGTAGGCGCTTGCCTGTTGCTGGGGCTGGTGACTTGGCAGGTGATTGCATCCGCCGGCGTTCCTGAATCCACCGTGCTGGGTCGCGGCTCCACCGCACAAATCGGCTCCACCGCACAAATCGTGGATATTGCCATCCTGGTCTTTCGGGAGGGGCTGGAGTGCATTCTTGTTCTCTCTGCCATTACAGCCAGCCTGATGAAGTCCGAGGATGGTTACTGGCGTCCGGTCGCGACCGGGGTCAGCGTGGGCTTCGGGGCAACATTGGCTACATGGTTTGTTGCGGTTGGCATCATCGACGACCTGGCACAGAACGTGAACGCGCTCTACCTCCAGGCAGCCACCGGCCTCCTGGCTATCATCGTGCTGCTGATCGTGATGAACTGGTTCTTTCACAAGCTGTACTGGACCGGCTGGATTTCGCTGCACAACAAGCGTAAACATGACCTTCTCAAAGGAGCGACGGAGCAGAATACCTCTCTGCGTCGGGTCTTCCTCGGCATGGCGCTGCTGGGATTCACCTCGTTCTATCGCGAGGGGGTGGAAGTCGTCCTGTTCCTGCAGAGCTATCGCCTGCGGCTCGGTGGCCAGCCGGTTCTGTACGGAGTTATCCTCGGGCTGATCTTTACCAGCATTGTGGCCGGGCTCACGTTTGTGGCCCATCGCAAGCTACCCTACAAAAAGATGCTGGTGTTTACCGGAATCATGCTGGGTGGCGTGTTGCTGGTGATGGTTGGAGAGCAGGCGCAGGAGATGCAACTGGCGCACTGGCTGCCAACCACACCCATACCCTGGCTGGCGAATATCATTCCGAACTGGATGGGACTATGGTTCTCCGTTTTTCCCACCGTGGAAACATTGGTTGCCCAGGCGATCGCCGGCGTCGCTGTCATCGGGTCCTACTTCATGGCCCAGCGATAGCGGGAGCGGCGGGTGTTCGGTTTAGAGCTTGAGGCGTGCGATGCTGGGGATCTTCGATAGATCGTTGAACAGCACAAACACCATCAACAGAATGAAGAAGACGAACGCGGTTTGATACACGCGTTCTTTCAGGGTCTCGTTCATGTCGCGGCGCATCACGGATTCAATCAGCAGGAACAGGATCATCCCGCCATCCAGAATGGGGATCGGTAGCAAGTTCAAAATGCCCAGTTGCACGCTGATGAACGCCGTCCATGCCATCATCGGGGACCATCCGGGCATCGACACCACATAGCCCGTCTGACGGGCTATGCCGACCGGGCCACTCAGCGTCCGGGCCGACATTCGATGTGTGACCACTCGTCGCAGCACATCCATCAGCATTGTCGATTCATTCACGCATTCCTTTACCGCTTTGGAGAACGCCTGCGGCAGGGAAAGGCGCTCGATGTGCGACGGCGGCGGATCGGTATTGAATCCGATTTGGTACCGGGGCTGCCCGTCGGGACCGACTGCTTTGTGAGGTGTCACGGTCACTGTGGTTGGAGTTCCGTTCCGGAGAATGGAAAGTGTGACCGGCTTGTTGCCGTTCTGCTGCAGATACAGCACCATCGACGGCAGGGAATGCAGGTGAATTCCGTCTATGGAGACAATTTCGTCGCCGGATTCCAGGCCAGCTTTGGCACCCGGCATGCCCGCTTCCACCATCGCGACCCTCAACGGAGCCTTCTGGATCTCCGGCGTCAGTCCAACATCACCCAGGCTGAAGTCGTCGGGATTCGCCGGGGACTTGAGAAACAGCGACGTCTCCTTCTGCGCGCCATCCGGCTGTTGCACCACGATCCTCACGGAGTGATTCAGATTCAGCACCGACCGTTCCAGCACCTGGTCCCAGGTGGGATTTTCCACTGTGTCGAAACGAACAATCCGATCGCCGTGCTGCAATCCGGTTTTCGCGGCCACCGAATTTGGCACAACGTAGTCGATGACGGCCGGATCGCTGAGATAGTTTTGAACCTCATTATGGCCAATATAGACCGCGGTCATCAGCAGAATCGCCAGCAGGAAATTGGCGGCTGGACCGGCGCAGGCAATCAGGATGCGCTGCCAACGGGTTTTTGAATTGAGGTCGCCGGGGTCGCGTGGGGCAGTGTCCGCTGCGCTCCCGCTGCTCACGGGAATCTTCCCATCGCCGCCCAGCTCGCCCGCCATTTTCACATAGCCGCCCAGCGGCAGCAGGCTGATGCGGTAATCGGTGTCGCCACGGCGAAAACCGAACAGGCGTTTGCCAAATCCAATGGAAAAAGTCTCGACGCGCACGCCGAAAAGCTTCGCCACGGCA
>JAJYSL010000389.1 GCA_021793595.1 Acidobacteriota bacterium | reverse complement strand
CGGAGGCCGCAAACAATACCGTGTTGCCCGTCATGTTCGCAATAAAGACCTTGCCGAACAGAAGATAGGCGATCACATCCACCGCCCCGGCGATGCCGCACAAGGTTCCCACCAGTGGAATTGTCGCCAGAATCTGTTGCCGTCGGAAATCGGCCATGCCTTCGCGCTTTCAGCAAAACCAGAATGTTCGCCAGTCTGTCGGCTTCGCTAAAAACACACACCGCGGAATTGCCGACGTTGCCGTATGGGCACTACAGGATATACCGCGACAGGTCCTGGTCTTTCACGATGGAGGCCACCATGTGCTGCACGTAAGCGGCATCCACTGCGATCACCTTCTCGCTGCCATTGGCTCCTTCGCGTTCGACCAGCGGAATCGAAGCTCCAGGGGTATATTCCGAGGTGTTTTCCGCACTGGCTGCCAGCGTCACGGTCACGTCCTCAGCACCGGTATCGGGCTTCTCTACCGCGCCTTTGGAAGGGACAGCGGAACGATTGTGCCGGGCCAGATCCGGCGCATCAAAACTGATTTCGTCCAGTACCCGTTCCATGATGGTGTGCAGACGCCGCGCCCCAATATTTTCCGTTGCCTCGTTCACCCGAAAGGCAAAGTTCGCAATCTCTTTCAGCGATTCCGCGGAAAACTCCAGCTTCAACCCCTCCGTCTCCAGCAGCGCCGTCGCCTGTTTTACCAGGGAGGATTTGGGTTCAGTAAGAATCTTGATAAAGTCTTCGACTGTCAGCGATTGCAGTTCCACCCGGATAGGGAAGCGCCCTTGCAGTTCCGGAATCAGATCGCTGGGCTTCGATACGTGAAACGCTCCCGCGGCGATGAACAGAATATGGTCCGTGCTCACCATGCCGTAGCGTGTGTTCACCGTCGTCCCTTCCACTATGGGAAGAATGTCGCGCTGCACGCCTTCCCGCGAAACATCAGGACCGTGTCCGCCCTCGCGTCCGGCAATCTTGTCGATCTCATCCAGAAAAATAATGCCCGAATTCTCCACCCGCTCCACCGCGACCCGCGTCACCTGGTCCATATCGATCAAGCGTTGTTCTTCTTCCTGCACCAGATACTCGAAGGCCTCTCCCACCTTCATCTTGCGCTTCTTGGTGCGCTGGCCGAACAGATTGGGCAAAATGTCCTTGAAGTTGATGTCCATCTCCTCCATGCCCTGGTTGGAGATGATCTCGAAGGATGGCGTATTGCGCTCCCGCACGTCGATTTCGACCATGCGTTCATCCAGCTTGCCTTCGCGGAACTGAACCCGCAGCTTTTCCCGCGTGCGTTGATGCGAATCGCTGGGTGCGGTCTGCGGCGGTGCGGGAAAAGCGATGGTGTTGTCGTTGATGTCTTCTACCGCTGAAATAGGCGATGGAGCGGGCATGGGCGCGGCCACAGGGGCGGATGGCAGCAACAGATCCAGCAGCCGCTCCTCGGCATTCAGCTCCGCCTTATCCTCCACCTCTTCCAGCTTTTCTTCGCGCAGCATGTCGATGGCGATCTCCACCAGATCGCGAATCATCGATTCCACATCGCGTCCTACATACCCGACCTCGGTAAATTTCGACGCCTCAACCTTCAAAAATGGGGAGTTGGTCAGTTTCGCCAGCCGGCGCGCAATCTCGGTCTTGCCAACACCGGTCGGCCCGATCATGATGATGTTTTTCGGCATGATGTCGTCCGCCAGCTCCGGACCCAGCTTTTGCCGCCGCATCCGGTTGCGCAGGGCAATGGCTACGGCGCGCTTGGCGGCATGCTGGCCCACAACGTATTTGTCCAGCTCCGACACGATTTCGCGCGGCGTCATCTCATCCAACGACAGCGCCTGGTCTTCTTCAACTCCCGGAAGATAAATGGCCATATCCACTCCTTGGTCTGTGCCGCGCCCTCACGGCACGGCCAGCACGGCCTACAGTTCTTCGATGGTAATTTGATCGTTGGTGTAGATGCAGATCTGGCCTGCGATGCGCAAGGATTTTTCCGCAATCTCGCGCGCCGGAAGTTCCGTGTTCTGTATCAACGCGCGCGCCGCAGCCAGGGCGTAGGAGCCGCCGCTGCCAATCGCCGTGATGCCCTCGTCTGGTTCAATCACATCGCCCGCGCCACTGATCAAATATGTCTGATGCAGATCAGCGACGATCAGCAACGCCTCCAGATTGCGCAGCATCTTGTCCGTCCGCCAGTCCTTGGCCAGCTCCACTGCGGATCGGCCCAGGTTCCCGGCATATTGCTCGAGTTTCGCCTCGAATCGGCTGAATAAGGAGAATGCATCCGCAGTCGATCCTGCAAATCCAGCCAGTACTTTGTCCTGATACAGGCGGCGGATCTTGCGAGCACTGTGCTTGATAACGCTCTCCCCCAGCGTCACCTGGCCATCGGCCGCCATTACTACGCGATCGTTGCGGCGGACACACAAAACCGTCGTAGAGCGGATCCTGTTTCGCTCAGATCGTTGGGTTCGTCCAGCTCCAAGTGGCTGTCCGGCTGCGTTTCTGCGGCGGGATACGGTAGAACCGGTTGCGGCGGGGCACACGTCCGGGTGTAAATGAAAATCGAGCATCGTCAACTATGATTATAAGGCAATTGTTTTTCATCTTTTTGACGACGCATTACCCACAATCCATGCAATTCAACTATTCTCAAAAGTAGCTCGCACCAGCTTAACTACCTTAGACGAGCAACGTATGCAATCCTGGTTGTCGCACCACGTTCCTGTCCTGGCCACATGCGCAGCTTCCGCCGCTGCCGTCGGCGGTGTTGTACTTTGGTGGGTCCTCACCCATCGCATATCCGCGGAAGAGCGCGAGCGCGAGCGCCGCGAATATCTCATTCGCCACGGCCGCATCATCGACGGCTCTGTCCTCGACTGGTCCGAGCAGCCCAACTCCAGCGACTTGGGTACCCTTCTCTATCGCTATACCATCGGCGGCGTCAGCTATGAATCCGCCCAGGATGTGACCTTCCTGAAGAATTCCGTTCCCGTCGACGCATCCTGCCTGGGCACCCCTGCCTCCGTGCGCTATGACCCCAAAAATCCCGCCAACAGCATCATCGTCGCCGAATCGTGGAGCGGATTGCGCTATCCCGACGCCGGCTAGAGCTATTTCGGAATTGCTGGAGACCGAAGCCGTCGACTTCAGTGGCTTTTCCTTAAGAAAAAGCCACCTGCGGTGTCTTCCAAAAGTCGATAGATTTTCCGAAAATGCTCTAGGCAATCTCGTAAACGCTGCATCCCTGCGCCTTGTTTCTAAATCGCGACAACCCTGCCGTTTCCCGACCAGTGTTGTGCGGTGCCTATGGCTGCTTCACGCCCAGCTCCTTCGCAACCTTTCCCTCCTCCAGCATCTTTTCCGCCTCGGCCAAGGTCGTGGAAGGCGGCGTCGGATGATAATGGCTGGTCTCCTCGTCCTGGTCCTCGCTGATGGTCTTGAAAATCAGCGCGTGTCCATGGATGTGCACATGCGTCCCCGTAATTTCCCAAACACCGTTCCCAATGTCGGTCCGTTCCACATCGAATGTCCCGCCCTTTTCCAGCCTGCCCAGTAAGCCCCATCCGAAATTGACATTTCTCGTCAGCCTTCCCTTCAGAGATTGAATGCGCTTTTGTTCCGTATTCACCACCATCGTGCCCTGCATGGCAGCAAATACACGCGCATCGCGCGTGGACGGGTTGAACTTCGGATTGGGTCGGAAAGACAGCGTCGTCTCATCGCCGTTCTGGCTCTCCTTCGTCCATAGAAATGCATCAGGCAGCATCCGCGTCAGGGCTGTTGCCTTCTGGTCGTCCTGTTGGCTGCTCTGTTTCTGTTTCTGCCGCACTGCCGCATCCGTGACGAACCGATGCATCTTCGCCCGGTCCTGCTGTTTCTGCTGTTCCGTCAACGGATGTCCGTCAATCTCCAGCGTTTTCGACAGGTCGCCATGCGAAGTCTGCACCACCAGTTTCACAGTGGTGGTGCCATGCTCCTTGTTCACATCGCGATACATCCATTTCGAATGGTCATTCGCATCCTTTTCCAGCTCATTGTTGACCACGGACTGCACTAGGGCCCGCGCGTCTTGCTCCTTTTGAGCTGCGGCAGGCACGCTGGCAAGCAAAACAATTCCGCACACTAGAAAAATTGCGGTCGTACGAAGGGCGGCCATCGATATCCTTGGGTGTCTCCGGTTGAACTCCTACTCCAACTAGGATTCCTGCAACCCCAATCGGGTTAGCCATTTGCCATCGAATGCCTCGATCCGGAGGAAAGATTTCCCTGCCTGAACCAGGGGTCTTGTCAGACTAGCCTCCCGGCTTGGTATGCCCATGAAACTGCACTAGACTTAAGCTATGCATGTGCATGGGCACACCACAGACAAGACAAAGCGCATCCTTGTCGTCTCGCTCGTGCTC
>JAJYSL010000388.1 GCA_021793595.1 Acidobacteriota bacterium | reverse complement strand
AATTTGAGACTCTGCCAGTTGCTGTCGCCATCGCTCACCGTGGAATATTCCTTGCGAAACATATCGGAGTCGATGGAGCTGGCCAGCGTCGCCTGCACCTCCTGCTGCGACGGCCAAATGTCCCGCAGATAGACTGGCTGGCCCTGCTTGTCTTTTCCGAGTGCATCATGCTCGAAGTTGTGATCGATGCGCCCCGCCAACGCGTACGCAACCACCAGCGGCGGCGACATCAGATAATTCGCGCGCACATCGGAATTGATTCGACCTTCAAAATTCCGATTGCCGCTCAATACCGAGACAGCCACCAGGCCATGATCGTCAATCGTCTTGGTCACGTCCGGCGGTAGCGGGCCAGAGTTGCCAATGCACGTCGTACAGCCGTAGCCAACAATGTTGAACCGCAGCGCATCGAGATACTTTGTCAGGCCAGCCTTGTCATAGTAGTCCGCGACCACGCGCGAACCCGGCGCGAGCGAACTCTTCACCCACGGCGGAACTTGCAGGCCCTTCTCCACCGCTTTCTTCGCCAGCAAGCCAGCCGCCAGCATCACCGAAGGGTTCGAAGTGTTCGTGCAGCTTGTAATCGCCGCAATCACAATCGAGCCATGGTCCAGATATTTGTCCACGTCGACGCCAAAGCGATCCTGAATCGACGCCGCGTGCCCCGGCTCCGGCGTTCCTTTCATGCTGGCGTTGGCGTTCGCCGCAGGATGACCGCCCTCCCCGTTCCAGCTTTGCACCTGCCGCTCCGCATTGGCATTGGCGCTCGGACCTTTCAGCGCCGGCAACTGCTTTTTGAAGCTGGATGCAGCATCGCTCAGCTTCACTCGATCCTGCGGGCGCTTCGGTCCAGCCACGCTCGGCTCCACCGTTGCCAGGTCGAGCGACAGCGTTGATGAATACTTCGCCTCCGGCGCATTCAGCGTGTGGAACAGCCCCTGCTCCTTGTAGTAGGCCTCGACCAGCGCGATATGTTCGTCACTGCGGCCTGTCAGTTTCAGATAGCGCAGCGTCTCCGCGTCCACCGGAAAAATGCCGCAGGTCGCGCCATATTCCGGCGCCATGTTGCCAATCGTCGCGCGGTCGGCCAGCGATAGCTCGCTGATGCCGGAGCCGTAGAACTCAACAAATTTTCCGACGACGCCGTGCTTGCGCAGCATCTCCGTCGCGGTCAGCACCAGGTCGGTCGCCGTAGTGCCTTCGCGCAGCTTGCCCTCCAGCTTGAATCCAACCACCTGCGGCACCAGCATGGAAACAGGCTGCCCCAGCATCGCCGCTTCCGCCTCGATGCCGCCGACGCCCCAGCCCAGCACGCCCAGGCCGTTGATCATCGTGGTGTGCGAGTCCGTGCCGACCACCGTGTCGGGATAGGCCTGCGCGACGCCCTTCGCGTCCGGCTGCGTGGTGAACACCACCCGCGCCAAGTATTCCAGGTTCACCTGGTGGCAGATGCCCATGCCCGGCGGCACAGCGGAAAAGTTATGGAACGCCGTCTGGCCCCACTTCAGAAACGCATACCGCTCCACGTTGCGCTGATACTCCATCAGGGAATTGATCTGGTAGGAATCGGCGGTGCCGTACTGGTCCACCTGCACCGAGTGGTCGATCACCAACTCCGCAGGCTGCAACGGATTGATCTTCTCCGGGTCGCCGCCCAGCGAGCGCATGGCATCGCGCATCGCCGCCAGGTCCACCACGGCGGGCACGCCGGTAAAGTCCTGCATCAGCACGCGGGCCGGCATGTAGGCAATCTCCCGCGAAGGCTCGGCCTTGGCGTCCCACTTGGCCAGAAATTCAATGTCGTCGGCGGTAACGCTTTTTCCGTCCTCATGGCGCAAAAGATTTTCGAGCAATATGCGCAGCGAGTACGGCAGGCTTGCGAGCGACACGCCGTGCTTCGCAAGCGCGCTCAGTTTGAAAATTTCATAGGTGCGATTGCCGGATTTCAATTCGGACCGGCTCTGAAAACTGTTCATAACGTGGCTCCTCTGTATGGTTGGCAGAAAAGTGGCTTGTCATTCTGACCCTGAACAACGTGAAGGGGAAGAATCCAGAGAACGCGCGCTGGCTAGGCGCGACCGCAATTGGGATTGCAGTCCTGGCGCGAAATGCCACACAGAGAATTCTAGCCGCGGTCCGGTTTCCCGCGGTGCCAGCGTTTCAGAAAGATGACCTTGGGCACGAAGAGCATATCGATCCGGCAGCTCATAGCCGCCTGCCTCTATGCTACCGCCGGATGACGACCAAAGAAAAGTAGGGCGAGTAAAGATTATGATAAGTTTGTGATTTCCCATGACAGAATCCGCGAACTCATTCGGTTAGGAAATGAAAACCGGAACTTGGATTACAAGGGAGCGTTTTCGTGGGACCAAACTAACAATGACGAGAAGTGCGAAATTGCCAAGGACGTTCTTGCATTCTCAAACACCCGCGACGGTGGGGTAATTCTGATCGGCGTTAACGACAAATCGGGTGCATTTGAAGGCCTCACAGAAGATCAGTACGCATCCTTTGATCAAACGAAATTCAACAGCTTTATCCATAAATACACCGATCCTCATCACACTTCAAAAATTCATCGACTCATCGTTGATGACAACCGTATCGTGGTTATCGACGTTCCTGAATTCTCCGATGTACCCATCCTCTGTGCACGCGATGCCAACAGCTCTGCGAATCCAAGCAGGCTCATTCTGAAGAAGGCGGCGCTATACAAGAGGACGGAAAAGGCGACCTCCGAAGTAGTCGAAGACGCAGATGAGATGCGGGAATTGCTAAATCGTGGGCTCTTGCGTCGTCAGGACGAGCTTTTCAGGGCTATCAAACAGATAGTTCAGCCGAACCTGAGCATTCAGGCACCTGAACCGGGAGCAGAGTTCAAGGCGGAAATCGAGAGCGCTGACCATTACTTTATGGAGCTCGACAGCGGGGCCTTTGCTCAACTGCCGCATTGGGCAGTGCAGATGACGCCGGACTCATATATCGCCAACCGGATTCCGACGGCGATGAAGCTGCAGCAGCATATTCAGGAATCCGCGATAAGTCTTCGCGGCTGGACATTCCCAATCGCTGGAAGGGTCAGCGGTTCGGGCTGGACGAACATCGATGGTGGCTGTCAGTCGTTCTTTAGTGGGCCATGGCATAGACCCGAGGCGCTACGCGCCTACAAGAGCGGCCTCGTGATATGGCGTTCGGGGATGGTGGAGGACTATCGCCAAGGGTTGGCAGGTCAAAACGTCATATCATTTATTGGTGTCATCTATTCAGTGACAGAATGGGCACTCTTTGCTCAGCGCTTCTTTGAATCGATTCTTTCTGTCGATGAACGCATCCACCTCACGGTCAAAGCATCAGAAATCAAGGGCCGTAAGTTGGTTTCCGCAGATCCTCGCGTCGAGCTGTATGGTGACTTTCGAATTGAAGTGCCTGGATTCGCATTTACAGAGGATGTAGCGATTTCAGAGCTTCGCGCCGATCCAGAGACAGTTGCGCGTCGGATCGTCCGAAATATCTTCGAGTTCTTTAATTGGAATGACCCAGACGAACAGATGCTTTACAACTGGCAGCAGAGGCTCATCCAGCGTCAATTCTGAAAGCGCCGTTGCTTCATATCGAATATGAAGAAGCGAGCAAGATCTAAACCGGTCGTTTACGAGTTGAAGTCCGGCCAGCCGCTGACCGCACGCCAGAAACGCGAGATTCAGGCGCTGGCCGCCATGCCCGAAGACAAAATCGACACTTCGGACATTTCCGAGCTTCCACGCGGTGCCTGGAAGAACGCGGTACAGGGTAAGTGGTATCGACCTGTAAAACAACCTGTATCCATCCGTCTGGATGCCGATGTGCTGGCCTGGCTGAAGTCGCAGGGCAGCGGATACCAGACAAAAGTGAACATCTTTCTACGGGAAAAAATGTTGAAGGAAATCGGCAAGTAGTGCTCCGCACGAAGCGCCTTCCTAACCTAGGGCTTTCTGTTTTTCCTGCCATGTCGTCGTCCACCAGTTACACGCACAACCGCGCGCAGTGGCTGTGGCTTCTTGCACCATAAACCGCCGCTATACCCGCCAATCGGCCAGTTATTATCGAGCGAACCCAGCCATTCGCAACGAACCGAAATAAGAAGCAGCGTCCGGTACGGATCACAGCCTCGTCGATGCCTGGAAACCCCGCGATATCGAGAAAGTGGCAGGGTTTCGCAATCGCGCCGTCAAAATAAAAAACTTCTCCATAGCGAATGGGGCACGCTGGCTACAAGTCAGCAGCCAGCACACCAGCCACTGCCACGGCATTGATTTCGAATCATCACTGACGATCACTGTTCCGAATAGATCAGGTAGGCTTTGCGGCGTTCCATGAACTGTTCGATACCGTCCCGCCACGAATCGGCAACGGTTTGCGGGTCTTC
>JAJYSL010000387.1 GCA_021793595.1 Acidobacteriota bacterium | reverse complement strand
CGCTGGCAACCTTCCAAACAGGACAGCCTTTAAATATCTATATGGGCAATCCCAGGCTCGCCGATGGAACCCAACGTCCAAACGTGGTCTGTCCAATGTCAACCAGGCTGACGACCGGCATCAGTATTCATGAGGCTGGGCGCTATGGGATTCCCTGGCTGAATTCAAACTGCTTCTCCGATCCTGGAGATCAACAAGCGGGAGATGCTCCGAGATACTTTAGCCAAATACGCTCGGATGGCATTCGCCAAGCCGACGTTTCTCTCCAGAAGATCTACAAGCTCGGCGGACGCAAGGGCCAGATCGAAGCCCATGCCGACTGCTTCAACTGCACAAATACCGAGCGCTTCGGACTGCCCGACACTGGCTATGAAGACTCAACATTCGGCATTATTTCGTCAACGGCTGGCGGCTACTTGCCCAGGAACATGCAGCTTGGGTTGCGGTATCAATTTTAATGTACTGATAGCGCATCTGGATTCACCACCAATCCAACTCTCGAAAATCTAGAGAGTTTACCTTGGTTAGGTCACTTCGAAAGAAGTGGCCTAACTTTATGGGAGCTTGCTCATGCGAAAACAGTCCTGTTTCGTGTCGATCGCAACAATAACCTTAGTAGCTGCCTCCCTATTCTCTACCACACGTATATCCGCTCAGCAGTCCACAAATAACTCCCGCGGGTGGATGAACGACGTTCGCATCGGTGCCTACGGGCTAAGCGATTCAAATGCAGCCCAAATCGTTCACAATGCGGCCAGCAGTGGCGTCTACGGCATTGAAGTCGACAACGATATTC
Organism: Acidobacteriota bacterium; assembly: GCA_021793595.1. The sequence goes on along the minus strand of JAJYSL010000387.1, from coordinate 3,632 downwards.
CCGGCCGCTATGAAAGCTTCGTCGATCCTACGGCCAAACTAAAGGCCATTCGACAGGTCGCAGAGTTGGCGCATGAACACGGAAATCACGCATTTGTGTACATTGCGGGGTTTGAGTGCATTACGGCCAACGCGGCCAACACTCCGCACACGATGGCAAAAGATCATCCAACGTGGCTGCAGCGCAAGCGTTCTGGCGAACCGGCGATGTTCACTGCCAATGCCGCCTTCTGGATAAGGAAGGGCGATGAGGATGTTTGGGTCACGCCGTACGCACCGGAATGGCGCAAAATTTATATGGAACGTGTCCGTCAGATTGCTGCCACCGGCATCGACGGCATTTACGTGGACATTCCCTACTGGATGACACACTTCACCGGATGGGAAAAGAGTTGGGCCAGCTTCGACGATTACACGGTCAAGGTATTCCATGATCGCACTGGTTTGAATGCCAAAACAGACATCAAACTCGGCGATTTTAATGATCCAGGCTTTCGCAAGTGGATTGATTTTCGCATTCAGACCATCACCGATTTCATGGCGGAGGTTCGCAAAAATGCGATCTCCGTGAATCCTAACATTGCGGTCATTCCTGAAATCTATCCCGGCATCGAAGAATCCGCGGTGCGAGTTGGTGCCGACGTGTATCAACTCTATCCTGTCGTCGACGCAGTTGCACACGAATATGAATTCGGCGAAGGAGAGGACCACACCGCCGCGAGCCGAAGCCAATTCGACTGGTTTCTGTACCAGGTGGGAATGCAGTCATTTCGCGCGTTTGCCGGAAACAAACCGACCTGGATGCTGAACTATTCCTGGGATGGCAATCCGCGAGTGACTCCCAGCGATGCGATGAAGAACCTTGCCATGTCGGAAATAATGGCAGGCGCGAACTTCTGGGATGCTCCCGGCCACAGCATGGCGGGCTCGAACGACATGGCCACGCGAACCCAGATCTTCCATTGGATCGCGGCCAATCAGTCAACGTTCAGTTCGCCTAGAACACCGGTCGGCAAGGTGGGCGTGTATTTCTCTGACTCGACGCGCAACTACTATCCAGATGAATTCATTCATTCCTACCAGGGCGTTCTACTGCTGCTGTTACACAGCCATATTCAATTTCAAATCGTCACGCCTCGAACGCTCGCTTCGTTTCATGGCACAACCCTGATATTGCCCGACGTTCGAATCCTCGGTCAGTCGGAGATCGACGGGATACATCACTTGGCTGCGTCCTGCAAAATCATTTCGACTGGAAACACCGACCCTCGCCTCGCTAAGCTCAAGGACCTGGTTCAAATTCAAGGCGATCCAGGCACCAGTTATCTTGCCCTGGCGCAGAAAGATTTCGAGGGCGCTTCTCCAGACACTCAATCGCAATTTTTGAATTCCATGGTGAAGGATTCCGCCTTTTCGATCCAAGCCTCACCGGACATGGTTGTCTACATTGCAACCGTGCAGAACCAGACCCATTGGTTCTTTGCGAATTTCAGGGGCTTGAAACAGGGCGCTGCCACCGTACCAGTACCAGAGAAGAACGTAGTTCTTGAGGCTCCCCTGCGCGGCGGCACCACATTGCATTTCTTGCCGTTTCTTGGCACTGCGGTCAACTTGAACGGTACAGTTTCCGGCGATCGAGTGAAGTTCACAATTCCGCAAATCGATCGCGGAGCTGTTGCGTGGACCGACCATGATGGAACCGCGTCAAAGTGAACGCCGCCCTGACGCCATGCGGTATAGATCGAAGATCTTCATGGTGGGCCCGGAGGGATTTGAACCCCCAACCAAAGGATTATGAGTCCTCTGCTCTAACCGTTGAGCTACAGGCCCGAAACTGTTTAAATACGTGTTATTGCTTGAGTTTATCAGCATCTTACTGAATCACCCTCTTGGCTTCTTCCATGCTGGTGTCACTTCTGGTGTCACTTCGTTTTTCGACACTCACCACAGTTTCACACAGACGCTCGACTGCGGCCAATTCATGAGACTGGCTGAGATGGGTATATCGAACCACCATCTGGAGGGTTTTATGTCCAAGAAGCTGCTGGAGAGTCCTCAAATCGACCCCGGCCATGACACACTTACTGGCGAACGTGTGGCGAAGATCATGCCAGTGGAAATCTTTCACGTTGGCGGTTTCGAGCGCAGCTTCCCACCAATACCGAGGCCGCTCTAGAGGGAGCCCATGCTCTCCCATGAACACCCTGCCCTCACCGGATGACCGCTCCCACAGCGAACGAAACGCGCCAGCGGCTACGGAGTTCAATGGCACATGTCGTACTGTTCCGTTTTTCGTCTCACGCAACTTTAACTGACGCCTCTGCAAGTCAACGTCCGACCAAAGAAGCTTGTATTGTTCTCCGCTTCGGATTCCAGTATGGAGAGCAATCTCAAACTCCGGCATGTGCGTCCGATGGTCGCGCTCGATCACCACCCGAAGCCGCTGCTCCTCACCTATGGAGAGGAAACGTGTGCGCTCATTGTGTTCTCGCAGCCGTCGCACCAGCTTGGCTGGGTTGCTCTGGCACTGCCCGTTCTCAATCCCGAGCCTGAACGCCAGCGAGACAAAGGCTTTGTACCTGTTCACCGTGGCAGGACGCCACCCATGTTCCTTTTGCGCGTCGGAGAGCCACCGGGAAAGCATGTCCGGCTTGACCTCGTCCGCTGGCAAGGTCCCAAATGCCTTTTTCAGTAGCTCCGTGCGGCAGGTGTATCGTTTTTTGCTTCCCTTTGGCACGCTGCGATTGCTGTGATCTATCGCCACATCCAGCAAGTCACAAAAACTGGTTTTTCTAGCTCTCGAATTCTCTGGAAGCTTGCGGCCTTCCAAGGTTTGTTGCTTGCGCTTCATGTAAAGTTTGATCGCTACAGACTTCGAACCGGCTTTTTCGCGATGCTTTCTGCCGCTCGCGTCGAAGTAGCAAATCCACCACACTTCACTTCCCTTTTTCTTTTCGAAGACACCCCGAGGGTTGCGTCCCATGATCTATCCGTTATATCTCAAGCTGCGCGTCGGCTTGTGTCGTGGTCATAACGCAAGAATGCAGCGAGTGCGGTTGCAGGTATCAGGATACGTCGCCCAATCCGTCGCCCGGTGAGTTCCTTGGCGGCAATCAAATTATCGATGGTCCGAACAGATATTCCCAAGGCAAGGGCAGCTTCGGCTTTTGTGTACGCAAGTCGTTCAACACTTCGTTCCATGGTTTTTCGCTCGATTCTGAATGGTATGGAGGGGTATTTGCCTAGGGGGTTGACTGGCGGAGAGCTGTCGAAACGCCCGCTCACTGGTTAGTAGCCGCAAACAGGAAAAACTTGTTTTTCGCTCGATTCTGAATGGTATGGAGGGGTTATATGCCTAGCAGTCCGTGGTGCAAGTGTCTAAATCTGCGAGGAGCGGATCGAATGAGCCGAGGGAGAGGTGGCTGCGATCAAGGGCGAGAATTGGGTCGTTGCGGGATTCTACTGCGCCATCTGGTCGATAGCCGCTGGTGAGCCACTCAAAAAGTCGCAAAATGAGACTTGCAGCGCGGCCCTTCAGCTCTCGCGGCGTTCCCGCTCCCAGCATTTTCCGCAACACCAGGCTGATATTGAACGCACCGACGTGGATCAGCAGCCGCTTCAAAATATTGTCTC
>JAJYSL010000386.1 GCA_021793595.1 Acidobacteriota bacterium | reverse complement strand
GCATAGGCGAGCAGAACGCTACAGCCTGTGAAGATCACCGCCAGTGAGCGTGCCGCGACCACGCTGATCCCAGTGAAATGGAACAGGAGCCCCACCAGGAAGGGCCATACCGGCATAAACACACCAGGATTCCAGCCGCCCGGGATATAGGCGTGACCAAAGGTAAAGTAGTTGAGGGCGGCGCTGGTGTAAAACCCCTCGTCCGTGAACCTGGCTCCGTCCTGGCTGTAGAACTGGTAGTTGGGAAAGTCTGCGCGGATATGCCAGAGGCGCAGCCCCAACAGACAAACCGCCGCGATCAGCAGTACAAGACGCCATCTAGTTCGCATGCCGGCGAGTTCTCATGCTTTTTTTTCTTCGTGGTATTCCTGTTCCGTGTTTACGGCCCACAGGTTGGACTTGTCATGCACGTCGTTCATGATATTTTCCGCCGCCGCCATGGCTGTCAGCATGGAATGGTCCTGATTATTGTATTTATGCATTCCATTGCGTCCCACCAGGAACAAATTGTCGAAGCCATCGGTGAATTTCTGGATCTCGTCGAACCGATCGTAGGTCCCAAAGTACGCAGGATAAGTCTTGGGGACACGCACCACATGGCCGTCCAGCACGTCCTCTTTTTTTAGAATGCCGATCTTCTCCATTTCAGACACAGCAAATTTCTTGATCTCGTCGTCCGGCATCTTCCACAACGCGTCGGTATCGTTACAGAAATATTCCAGCCCGATCCACATCTTGGATGGGTCAGCCACCATCCACGGACTCCAGTTATTGAAAATCTGCAAACGCCCCACAGTCACATCCGGCTCTTGAATATAAATCCAGGTATCTTTCAATGGGCTGCCATCCGGCTCCGTCACCAGCAGCTTGTTTACGAGCAGGCCAACCGTGATGAAGTCACGATAAATCAGCCCTTCGCTCACTTCTTTCACTTCCGCGGGCACTGGGCATTGCAGGCTGCGAATCAGGTGTTGAATCGGCATGGTGGAGATCACGTAGTCCGCCGGGAAGACGTGGGTGTTCCCTTCCGCATCTATCGCCACGACTTCGGAGATTCGATTTCCTTCCACGCGCAGCTCAGTTACCCGAGTCCGCATGTGCAGTTCGCCGCCGTTGTTCTTCACCATGGACGCCACATGTTCCCACAGCTGTCCCGGCCCGAATTTCGGATACAAAAAGCGCTCGATCAACGACGTTTCCACGTCTTTCTGGCTCACATCGCCGGAATGCTTTTTCTTGCCGGAGAACGCCTGCTTCACAAAATGCTTCACCGCACTGGTCAAAGACAATCCCTTGATGCGCTGCGCCCCCCACTCCGCGCTGATGTGCCGCGGATGCACACCCCACACCTTCTCGGTGTAGGACTCAAAGAACAGACCATAGAGCTGTTTGCCGAAGCGGTTAACTATGAAGTCCTCGAGCGAGTGCTCCGGCTTGCGCGGAAAGGCCCGCGCCCGCAAGTAGCTGAAGCCTACCTTCATCGTGCGCGGCATCCCCAGGCCACGCAGTGTTTCCGGAGTCAACTTGATCGGGTAATCGAAAAATCTTCGCAGAAAATAAATTCTGCTTTTCCGCGGACGCACCAGCATCACCAGATCGTTATGTTCCGGGTCCACCGCCTTCTCGCCGGACTGGATCGTCCGCTGCTTGTTCTGGTAGCTGATGGGAATCGCGCCGCCGGCACCGTCTGTCGTGGCGGCAGGCATCACGTTCAGCCACCATTCCATCACGCGATCGGACTTGGAAAAGAAACGATGGCCGCCGATGTCCATGCGATTGCCGTTGTGTCGGATCGTCCGCGAAATGCCGCCGATTTCGTCGGTCGCCTCCAGCACGATGGGGTGAATATCCGAATGCCGCTGTAACTCCAGGGCCGCCGTCAGGCCAGCAGGTCCGGCGCCAATAATGATCGCTGTTTTACTCATGCATGTTTGTCGAACATGTGTTGAAAGGTCAATGCCATTGTCTCGTACTCGTCCTATAAGGGAAAATGTATTTGAGAAAGATCCTTGTTTTCCGTGGAGCGCGGGAGCCACGATGCGGCACTTTGCCAGCGGAAATTTGCAGGGTCGATGCTATTCTGCCGCATAGAGCGAAATCCGGGTGGCTGGCTTTCGGAATCCCTTGGCCAAGTCGAAGCAACCTCGAGGAAGTGGCGATCTGAAAGGCAGCAAACAGGGTAGATTGACCCCGTTATTGTTCTAAATATCGCGCAGATCGAAACCTTTCCCGGAGAACGGACCAAATCCCATCCATCGGCAAAACATCGGCGCAGCGAATTCCGGAACTTGACGGTCTGCGCGGCATAGCTATTGCAATGGTGCTGATGCGTCACTATATCCATCATCCCAGCCTGCTTCTGTTGGGGCCGCAGTGGGGCTGGATGGGCGTCAATCTTTTTTTCGTTCTTTCTGGATTCCTGATTACGTCCATTCTGCTTCGGCTCACAGACCAGCCGGGTGCGTTGAAAATCTTTTACGCGCGCCGCTCGCTGCGTCTTTTTCCTCTTTATTTTCTGGCTCTGCTGGTCTACTTTGTGGCCTCGGCCAGCGTCGGCACTCCGCAGCCTGCAAAAACAGTCCTTCTCTACGTTACTTTCCTGCAGGCCTTCCTGCCGCCGCTGATTACCCATCTCAAGATTGTCCCCTATCCTGATTGGGTAGTGATGGGTTTTGGCGTTTTGTGGTCCTTGTCCGTGGAAGAATATTTCTATATCCTCTGGGCTCCTGTGGTTGCCTTCACACGCGCGCGCCGAACTCCTCTGCTTGCCATTCTAGCGTGCATTCTGTTGGTAACTCCCTGGCTGCGATTCTTCTATCCGGATCCTAAGGGCGGTCAGGAGCTGTTTCTTGCACAAATGGATTCACTCGCGGCTGGATGTCTACTGGGCGTCTTGTGGCAAGATCATGCTGCGCGCTGGCGACCTCTTCTCCAGAGATGGGCGCGCTGGCTGTATGGATGCGTCGCGGCGTTGCTTGCGTTGGCCATCTGGATCGATTTTGCCACGGGGATCACCAAGCGAAGCGTTTTCGACCAGCGCATTTTTAACGCCACCGACTATACCGTGCTCTGGTTTGCCTGGTCGCTCTGGCTGGCGGTCACGCTGGCGGTCAGCGGAACCTCCGCGGCCATGCCAAGGCTGCTGCGTCTGCGGTCGCTGCGTTGGCTGGGCAGAATCAGCTATTGCTTGTACGTGGTGCATTACCCCATTTACCTTGCCCTGCGAAACTACCTGCCGCACAGTGTTGCGCTGATCGTGGGATTGGCCGCCGCGCTCGGGGTCTCCTCTCTTTCCTGGAGATATTTTGAAGGTCCCATCGCACGCTGGAAGCAGCACGCCTTCCGTTACCCCATGGCATCGGATCCGGAAGTCGCTGAATGAATTTCTGGCGTGCGGAACGGTCGTCTTCTGCCGCAGGCATCGCTTCTATTCGTACGCCAGAGCATCGATGGGATCTTTCCGTGCCGCCATATAGGCCGGATAGATAGCGCCGACCGCCGCGCCCATTAATGAAAGAGCGGCGGCCCATATCGCCCAGTGCAGCGTGATCGGAAACCCAATTGTTGGAAATCTGGTTGTCACCGCAGCACGCACGACGTAGCTTAGGGCGAAGCCAAGTACAACGCCTCCTACCGCGAGCATTCCAGTCTCCTTCATGATGATCACAACGATATACGCCTTCGATGCGCCTAGGGCCTTGAGGATGCCGATTTCCCTCGTCCGTTCCATGACGGCCAGATACATGGACTGAAAAATGACAAGAAAACCAATGATGCATGCAATGCCGATGACGGTGTTTACCGCGGGTCCAACGCCGGGCAACCGGCTTGGGCTCACTTGAGAGACGATCTCCTGAATCGTCTGCACCTGATAGCTTTCCATGCCGGGTATGCTCTTGATCTCCTGCTCCACTAGCTTGTCGTTCGTTGCATTATCCAGTTTCAGGTAAAAGATAGAGGCTTTTCCCTCTGCGCCAATCAGCTCGTCCATGGTGGCAAGGGGAATGAACTTACGCCCCCCTTTGCCATGCTGTACGATTCCGCAGATGCGAAATGGATGCTTCATGATCGAGATTTCGTCGCCCACATGATGGCCGCCATCGCTTTTGGCGAACACGTCGTCCACAATTACATCGAATGGATGCTGGAAAGGAGTGCCGGAAAGAAAAATAAAAGGCTTCAAAGCATTAAAGCTTTTGAAATCGATGCCGTAGATATTTTCAACGGATGTGCCGACCGTGAGTTGCACGGTGACCGGAGCGGCGACGTTGACGTGGGGCAGGCGTCCCAAAACATCGGCGACCTTAGCCGAAACCGGAGCACCACTGACGCCGACGAGAAAAGAACTATTGGCAGGCCGGACCACCAAGTCTGCGCCGATACCGTTGGTTTGAGCTTTGGAGTTGTTGCTGATGCCCAGCATGATAGCTGTCACA
>JAJYSL010000385.1 GCA_021793595.1 Acidobacteriota bacterium | reverse complement strand
ACTCAATAAAGGAGAAGTGGACGATGACATAACAATAGAGAACTCTATCTGTGAGAATAGCCGCCAGCCTGATGATCGCAGCTACAGGATTGGCGCAGCAACCCAGCACCAATAACAGCTTACTAAAGGAGAACAAGACCATGAAACAACAATTGAAAACTCTATCTCTGACAATAGCCGCCAGCCTGATGATCGCAGCTACAGGATTGGCGCAGCAACCCAGCACCAATAACTCTCAGCCAATGCAGAGCATGCAAGGCATGCAGATGCAGAATGGCCAAATGCACAATGGCAAAATGTCAATGAATCAGATGATGCAGGGTTGTCACAAGCACATGCAGTCCATGATGAAATCGAACGCGCAAACCACGAAAGACATCGAAGCGGCGAAGCAATCCAATGATCCGGCGAAGATGCGGGCAGCGCTCGATGAAGCTGAAAAGGCCCTCAGTCCGATGAATGAGCACATGAAAGGCTGCATGAAAATGATGAAGATGATGCAGAACATGCATGGCAAGGGAGGCATGATGGGCATGCAAAACAACGAGCAGAAAGGTACACCACAAAACTAGTCCATCCGGCAACTCGGCTGGCCGGAACTGCGATGGAATGGCCGTTTCTGAGGGACGGCCCGCCCATCATCCTAATACCGCTTTGCTAATCCAGCTTTTGTCTGCCGCAGGTTGGAAAGGAATACGAATGAATGTGAAGGATGTAGTGATTATCGGCGCCGGCCCTGCCGGGCTGAGTGCGGCCCTGATCCTTGGCCGCTGTCGCCGTAACGTGTTGGTTTTTGATACGGAGCAATACCGGAATGCTGCATCACACGCACTGCATGGATTTCTTAGTCGTGACGGCATCGCTCCCCTCGAACTGCTAGAGATCAGTCGCGAACAGATAAACCGCTATCGCACGATTGAGTTACGCAAGATCGAGGTCGTGGCGGCCAAGAGAAGCGGACCGCATTTTGAAGTCCAGCTTGCTGGGAATTCGATGGTCTTCTGCCGCAAGCTCCTGATCGCCACGGGAGTGGTAGATATCCTCCCACCTATCGAAGGCATCGAGTCTTTCTACGGACGTAGCATATTTCACTGCCCCTACTGCGATGGCTGGGAGTTTAGGGATGCACCAATCGCGATATACGGTCGAGGCGAGCATGGAAGAGGGCTTGCGTTGGAACTCACGGCATGGAGCCGAAACCTGGTGCTATTGACCGATGGACCCGATGAACTCACACCACACGACATGGAGCGGCTTAGATCCCACTTCATCAAGACACGTCATGAGCGGATAGTCGGCCTCGAAGGAAGAGACGGAATGTTGCAGCAAATTGCCTTGGAAACGGGAGGCAAGATTGCATGCCACGCCATGTTCTTCAGCACCGGGCAGCACCAGCATTCCCCTTTGGCTCAAGCGCTTGGTTGTGAGTTTACTGAAAAAGGAGCGGTGGCGACTGGAAAATACGAATCCACGAATGTCCCTGGTTTGTATGTGGCGGGAGATGCCTCTCGCGCGGTACAGCTTGCGATTGTTGCCGCGGCAGAAGGTGCGGAAGCCGCGTTCGCAATCAATACAGATCTACTTAAAGAAGATATTGCGGGGCCGGAATAGGTTGGCACATTACTGTTTTCAAGATTGGAGATTGCCTATGAACGTGGCCCGGTTCCTGACTACCACGCTCGTACTCGCGACGGTGCTTGCCGCATTCGGGCAAGAGAGACCGTCAAGTACGCCCACACCGCTGTCTCAGCTTCTGGCTGAGGCGAGCGCCAACAATTCACAGATATCGGCGGCCACCCATAGCTGGCAAGCGGCAAAGGATGTCCCGCGTCAGGTGACGACGCTGCCCGATCCCACCCTAACTTATCAGAATTTGGGTGTAGGCAGTCCCAAGCCTTTTGCCGGATACACGACGAGCAATTTCGCCTACATCGGGATTGGCGCGTCGCAGGAGTTGCCGTATCCGGGCAAGCTGCGTCTGCGTGGCGAGGTTGCCAAGCGAGATGCCGATGTTAAAGAAACCCAACTGTATGTCGCCAGAACCACTGTTGCCGATGCGGTAAAAGCGGACTATATACAGCTTGCCTACATGCAGAAGACCTTGGGAATCCTACTTGAAAACCAGCGTGTTATGGACCAGCTTATCCAGGATGCGACCGCCCATTATCAGGTAGGCCAGGGTCTGCAGGAAGACGTTTTGCAGGCGCAGGTGGAGCGGACGAAGATCGTCCGCGAAATCACACTCCACCACCAGCAAGTAGGACAGATTGAAGCCAATCTCAAAGGACTGCTGCATCGAGACCAAGACTCTCCAGATATCGTGACGGAAGATTTGGTGGAAAGCCCTCTGCTGCCTACCTCTACTGAACTGCTGCAGACGGTGCGGGGGCACAATCCTCAAGTCCAGGTGGATGCCAGTTCCATCAGCAAGCAGGATGCGGCGCTGGCTTCCGCCAGACGTGAGGGGAAACCGGATTTCGATCTGGCCTACATGTACCAGAAGACCGACCCAAAATATTCCGATTACTACATGTTTACTCTCAATGTTCGCCTGCCACGGCGGAGACGCGTGCGGGCCGAGGTGGCCGAGACTGCGGAGATGCTCGCACAGTCGAAGTCAACCTTGGATGCGGACCTGCAACAGCAGCTTGCAGAAGTGAAGCAGCAATATGTGACGGCCTCCAGCGACAGCGAGTTGCTGAAGGAGTACCGCGAAGGGCTCATTCCGCAGTCGGACGCAGCGTATCGTTCCACGCTGAACGCCTACGCCGCCAATCGAGACCAGTTTACCCATGTACTGCTTTATTTCGTGAATGTTCTCAACCTCAAGCTCGACGAAGCGCAAGTGCTTGCGGAGCATGAAACTGCACTGGCCCACTTGGAAACTCTGACAGGAGCGACACTGCGATGAACAAATATGTGGTCCGCACTTCTCTCGTATGGATTGGCATTGTCGTGATCGCCATTGCCGGATTTCTCTTCTACCGCTCCCACAAAGCTGCAACGACTGCAAAGACAAACTCATCCATGAAGTCATCCGGGTCTTCGGATGAGCAGCCGGTGGCGGAAGGCCCGGCGCCGACCCCTGCATCCCAGTCAGGGAGCACGCCTGCCGCGGGCGAATCTCCAACCGGAACCACCGCGAAAACGCCGATGCAGACGCCGTTGACACCGGTCCAGATCACGCCGCAAAGGATGCAGAGCATTGGGGTCCAAGTCGGCACGGTTGAGTATAAGCATCTCGACAACGATGTCCGAGCCACCGGAAACGTCGATATCGACGAGCGCTTGCTTTCCTATGTGCAGGTGCGCTTCCCTGGGTACATCCGCAAAGTGTTTGCAAATGCGACGTATTTGTATGTGCGCAAAGGCGAGCCGCTTTTCACTATCTACAGCCCCGACCTGGTCGCGACGCAGCAGGAGTATCTGCTGGCTAAGCAAAACCAGAAGGCTTTAAGTACGAGTACCGTCGATGGAGTCGCGGCTGGGGCGGCGGCGCTTTCAGCGGCTGCGGAACAACGCCTGCAACAGTGGGAGGTGCCGCAGAGTGAACTGACAAGACTCAAGGAAACGGGCAAGCCTATTGTCGACCTGACCATCAACTCGCCGGTTTCGGGTTACATCACGGAATACAACGCGCTGCCGAATATGTATGTGGAGCCTTCGACCCGCCTCTACACCGTCGCCGATCTATCGAGGGTTTGGGTCTACGCGCAGGTGTTTCAGGATGACATCGGAAGACTGAAGCCGGGAGATGCGGTCGAGATCACCGTCGATTCATATCCGGGACAGACATTCTCCGGGAGGATTGCTGACATCCTGCCCCAGGTTGACCTGGCAACGCGGACCGTGCGCGTTCGGTTAGTGATTGCCAATCGTGGTCTGAAGCTCAAGCCCGGCATGTTCGTGAATGTCGACCTGAAGTCTCCATTGGGCCGTCAGCTAGTCGTTCCGGCATCCGCAGTCTTTCAAACGGGAACACGCTCGTTGGTGTTCCTCGATCAAGGCGATGGCAACCTCGATCCGACGGAGGTGGTACTTGGTCCACGCGCAGGAGATGAGTTTGTCGTGTTGAAGGGGCTCAAAGCCCACCAGAAGATTGTCACCTCGGCGAACTTCCTCATCGATTCGGAAAGCCAGCTCCAGGCCGCAGCCGGTTCGTTTGCTCCTCCTCCGCCCGGCGCGGGAAGTGACAACTCCGCACCGAGCACGCAAGCCAAAATCGATTTCACCACCGACCCCAATCCACCTCATAAAGGCGGCAATACCTTCCGCGTCAAGCTCACGAATACATCGGGCGCGCCGATTCCCGGAGCGCAGGTGGCTGTCACGTTCTATATGCCCGCGATGGCCGCAATGGGTATGTCCGCCATGAAGACGACGGTCACGCTCAGCGACAAAGGCAACGGTTTGTATGAAGGCCAAGGCGATCTTGG
>JAJYSL010000047.1 GCA_021793595.1 Acidobacteriota bacterium | reverse complement strand
GATCTTGCAGCGGCACGTGCACAATCTGCTTTTCAAAAGGGAACGGCGCATCGGCGACCGCGACCGGGGGATTCCCAAAGTTCAGGTAGAAAAATGCGCCAATAGGCACCAACAAAAGCCCGATCACCAGCCCAATCAAAAACTTCATAAACTCTCCTGACCTCGTAATTTTTAAGATGTAGAAAAGTGCGCCGCCTTCGCCTCTCTCGTCGTCTTACAGATAGACTACCTACGTCCCGCAACCCTCGTAAATGATTTAAATGATTTAATGGAGACTTAGGAGAAAAAAGTGCTGTCTCAGTTCACCCAGGGAGCCCGATCCTTTCCCTCGCCAATTTTCAGGTCCATGTCATCGCGCCGCGCCGCTGTTTCCGGTTTTCGCTCCCTCGGTTTCAGCTTCGCCTGTCTCGTCCTGGTATGCATTGTCACCTTCATGGCTTCTTCCTTGCAGGCGCAGGACACTACCCCGCAATTGCAGCCGCAATCCTCGTCGTCTTCCGTTCCGGAGCAGACGCCGGCCACCCGGCGCAGTCTGGAAAATCGCCGCCTGGCCACCAAGCGACGCCGCGAAGCCGCTCTGGTGACGGGAACCTATACCCATCGCTGGGAATTTTATGTCGGCGGCGAGTACATGCGCTTTCGCCCCGGCCCGTATCTGCATAACTCCGGCATGGGTGGCTGGATCGTAGGCGCAACCCGCTACTTCAATCCTCGCTTCGGCATCATCGCCGATGCGCGCGGCCTGTATGGAAACAATTCTCTTGGCGCAGTCAATGGAGGTGGCAATAATACCTATAACGCCAAATTCGCCGTGTTCCCCTTCACCATCGGCCCCATCTATCGCTTTTATGGTTCGTCGAAGTTTTCTGTCAGCGCCGCCCTGCAGGTGGGTGATATCTACGGATACTTTGACAAGGATATCGGTGCCTTTCCGCCCGCGTCGGTGGGCTTTTATCCCGCCAGCAACGTCGGCGCTGCCATCGCCAGCCTTCACCTGGATTACAACCTGAGCCCCGGCCTGGCCGTTCGGCTTTCTCCGCACATGTTGATGGATCATTTTGGCGGAAATTTCGATCATAATCAGGGATTGGCATTGGGGATGGTCTACCGCTTCGGACGGCAGTAGGCCCCGTAGGCCGTGCGGAGAGACAACAGGTTGTCACGGGCAATAAAAACTTGGATCCTCCATAGCCCGCCCTCAGCGAGCCGAAGGCGAGTCAAACGGGTCCGCTCTTGAGGCACGGGATTCCTCCGACTGATCGCCGCGCCAGAATCCGACGGTGTCCCGCTCAAGCGCACCCTGAGCGAAGTCGACAGGGTCGGCTTGAGTGGGATTAAAAACTTTTGTGACTCCACCCCTTCCTAACCATGCCCGATGCTCGTTTCAACCCGGCAACATGAATTGCCATGGTCCGATGGATCGACCGGTCCTCTCCCCGCACCCGTCACATAGGACCGCAATCACATCCGGCGGGGAGGGTTTGATGTATCCTCTATCGGGCAGCAAGGCAAACTGCAATTCAGAATCAGAGAAAGCTGAGTGAAAGCAATGGCAACCGCGAAACACACTACCCGAAATTTTAAGAATTTGATTGGCGGAAAATGGGTCGGCGCCCACTCCCGCAAAACGTTTGAGAATCGCAATCCCGCGAAGAATCGCGACCTCGTCGGCATCTTTCCCTCGTCCGATGCACGAGATGTCTCCGACGCTGTTGCAGCCGCCAAGGAAGCCTTCAAGACCTGGCGCCTCGTCCCGGCACCCAAGCGTGCAGAGATTCTCTTCCGAGCCGGCGAAATCCTCACCGAACGCAAAGAGCAGTACGCCCGAGACATGACCCGCGAAATGGGCAAGGTGCTGGAAGAAACCCGCGGCGATGTGCAGGAAGCCATCGATACCGCTTTCTACATGGCCGGCGAAGGTCGCCGCATGTTCGGCAACACTACACCCTCCGAGTTGCAGAATAAATTTGCGATGAGCGTGCGCATGCCCGTCGGTGTCTGCGGCATGATCACTCCGTGGAATTTTCCCATGGCCATCCCCTCCTGGAAGCTGCTGCCGGCCATCGTCTGCGGCAACACCTGCGTCATCAAACCCGCGCAGGCCACGCCGCTTTCCACCTACAACCTGGTGCAGGCGCTGCTCGATGCAGGCCTCCCCAATGGCGTCGTCAACATTGTTTCCGGTTCCGGTGGCCAGGTGGGTATGCCCCTGGTCGAGCATCCCGACGTCAATGCCATCAGTCTCACCGGATCGAGTGAAGTCGGTCGCGCCGTCGGCATGGCTGCAGCCGCGGGTTTTAAGCCCTGCTCGCTGGAACTCGGCGGCAAAAACGCCATGATCGTCATGGATGATGCCAACATCGATCTCGCCGTCGAAGGCGCGCTCTGGGGAGCATTTGGGACCACTGGCCAGCGCTGTACCGCCACCAGTCGAATCCTGATTCACAAGAAAATCGCTCGCCGTTTTACCGAGCAGTTAGTCGAGCGCGCCCGCAAGCTGCGCATCGGCAATGGCTTGGAAAAAGGCATCCAAGTCGGTCCGCTGGTCAATCAGCAACAAGTGGAAACCAGCTCAATGTATGTCAAAATCGCAATCGATGAAGGCGCAAAACTTCTCACCGGCGGCAAGCGTCTCCAGGGCAAAGCCTATGCGGATGGATATTTCTTCGCTCCCACCATCTTCGGCGGAGTGAAATCGACCATGCGCATCGCCCGCGAAGAAGTCTTCGGTCCCGTGCTCAGTCTGCTGGAGTTTGACAGCTTTGAGCACGCCCTTCAAATCGCCAATGATGTCGACTACGGTCTTTCCGCCGCCATCTATACTCGCGACGTCAATCAGGCCTACCGCGCCATGCGCGACATCGACACCGGCATCGTCTACATCAATGCGCCGACCATTGGCGCTGAGGTGCATCTGCCTTTCGGCGGCGTCAAGCAGACCGGTAACGGACATCGCGAAGGCGGCAGCGGCGCGTTGGATTTCTACACCACCTGGAAGTCCGTCTACGTGGATTATTCCGATCGCCTGCAACGCGCGCAAATCGACACCGGTGAATAGCGTCGTCTGAGCTTGCGCAAGTCTCGTAAAAAACGCCGGGCCTTTCGCCGTAAGCTTTGCGATCGGATGCAAGCGTTCTTTCACAACTGAAACGCTTGCCGATCCGCTGAAGACCCCTAGTCTAGACTAGAATGGAAAGTTTGCTGGATGACAGACGGTTTATTTTGAGCACGGGTTTAGGAGACCATCCATGATTCTTGGTGTTCCCAAGGAAGTAAAAGATCACGAAAGCCGCGTCGGCGTCACCCCCGCCGGCGTCAAAGCCCTGGTGGAAGCCGGCCACACTGTCCTGGTAG
Organism: Acidobacteriota bacterium; assembly: GCA_021793595.1. The sequence goes on along the minus strand of JAJYSL010000047.1, from coordinate 20,709 downwards.
AAACCAACGCGGGTGCCTTATCCTCGCTTCCCGATGACGAATATCAATCGGCGGGCGCGGAAATTGTCGGTTCGGCCTACGACGTCTGGCGCCTTTCCGACGTCATCGTCAAGGTCAAAGAGCCGGTCGAGAAAGAGTACGGTCACTTCCGTGAAGGTCTGGTTCTCTTCACCTATCTTCATCTCGCTCCTGTACCCGCGCTCACCGCCAAGCTGCTGGAGAAGAAAGTCATCGGCATCGCCTATGAAACCATCCGCGATAAAGCCGGTACGCTTCCGTTGCTGACGCCCATGTCAGAAGTCGCAGGTCGCATGTCGGTGCAGGTAGGCGCGGCGCATCTGGAAAAAGAAAAGGGTGGTCGCGGCGTTCTCCTCGGAGGTGTCCCCGGCGTACCTCCCGGAAATGTTTGCATCATCGGCGGTGGCATCGTCGGCACCAACGCCGCCAAAGTCGCGCTCGGCATGGGCGCGAAAGTCACCATCATCGACATGAACCTGAACCGCCTGCGCGAACTGGACGATATCTTCAATGGCCGCGTCTACACTCTCGCCTCCAACTCCTACAACGTCAGCCGGGCTGCTCGCGAAGCCGATCTTCTCATCGGCGGCGTGTTGATCCCCGGTGCCGCCGCGCCCAAGATCGTCACCAGGGCGATGGTCTCCACCATGAAGAAAGGTGCCGTCATCGTCGATGTCGCCATCGATCAAGGCGGCTGCATTGAGACTGCTCGTCCCACCACCCACAGCGATCCCTCCTACGTCCTCGATGGCGTGGTGCATTATTGCGTCACCAACATGCCGGCAGCGGTGCCGCACACTTCGACCATGGGCCTCACCAACGCGACCTTCCCGTATGTGCTGCGGCTGGCCACGCTTGGTGCCAAGGCTGCCATTCAAGCCGACCCCGGCTTGCAGGATGGCGTCAACACCTACGATGGCGTGCTCACTTGCAAGCCGGTTGCGGAATCCCAGGGGAAGCACTGGAAATCCGTCCTCGAGTTGGTACATTAGCGCAAATTTCCTATCGGTGTCGTTGTAGCGATAGATCTTCGCGCGGCTCGTCGCGCCGAGTTGTTTATCGTCGAAGCGCAAGTTGTTTGCGTCTTTTGTGCAGGTTCCTGCGTCCACTTCTAAAGAAGCCTCTCTGCATTGCCGTAGCTTTTTGCTCCGTGTTTCGCCCCGTCCCCAGGAGGAAGGAAACATGCAACGTCGAACTCCGCTCTCGCTTTGCGTGGTTGTTTTGTTGATTTCTTCAGGCTGCCAGCAGCCGAGAAGATTTCCCGCGGAAATTATTTCCCGCGCGCGCCCAGCCGAGTCCGGGGTACTGGCAGCCGACAAGGGATCAGCTTTCCCCAGCGGCAACTTCGACTACTATCTGTTTACCCTCTCCTGGTCTCCGGAATATTGTCATGGCCATTCCAACAGTCCGGAATGTGACGGCGCTCATCCGGGATTTGTCGTCCACGGCTTGTGGCCGCAGTTCAAGAATGGTCAATGGCCGTCGGGCTGTCCCAGTGCGCCTGGATTGTCGGATCCCTCCAGCATGCTCGACATCATGCCCGCCGCGTACCTCATCCAGCATGAGTGGGCCACGCACGGCGCCTGCTCCGGCCTCACCGCGAGCCACTACTTCGGCGTCATCCGCAAGGCCTACGACTCCATCCAGATTCCATTGCCATTGGTCAGCCCCAGCCGCACAATCACCCGCAGCGCTGGTCAGATCAAGCAGATGTTCACTGACGCCAATCTAGGAATTTTTTCCGACGATATCGCCGTCAGATGTCACAATCGCTATCTTTCGGCGGTCGAGTTCTGTCTTGGCAAAGATCTGCAGCCCACCGCTTGTCAGGGTGTGCGCGACTGTACCGCCAATTCCATCCGCATTCCGGCAGCCCGATGGAGTAAACGCAGCGCTACTCCAGACCAAACATGAGTTGTCATCCCGACCGGAGCGCGCCCGTTTTGGCGCGCGTAGCGGAGGAACCTGTTTTTGCTCCCTCGGCTCCGTCGAGTGACCTGCGGTTTCACGGTTGTTCTACTCCTTTGCGGTTATTCTTCGGTGCCCAGTTGCCATCTCCACCTCGGTGCAACGCTTTCATCAAGAAAGCTGCAGGGAATTGCTTCCAATACGACCCCGTAAAATTGAAAATGCTCTAAAATAAAAAGCTGACACAGTCACCACAGCTGTACTAGTAACCGCCAGTCCGCGCCAAGCGGCGGCGGGGAGGTTCAATGCGGCGGTTCGTATTTTCTGTAGTTCTCCTAGCTCTATCCCTGCCCGTCGGGCTGTCAACCACCGGCTGCGTCAACAACTATGGGCAGAACTACTGCACCGGTTTCCAGAGCGGCCAGCAGCTAAGTGCACCCGCCAAGATTGACCTTGAGCCTGCCGTCTACGGGCTCTCGTTGAGCTATGGGCAGGTTGCCTCTCTCTCAACACCCACCGCTGTCAATTGCAAGGGCACCTCTGTCACTATCAGGACCTACAGCTACGGCACCACCAACCTTCTGTTGGCTGACGTTTCGCCCTCGGGTCAGGTGTGCGGCGGCGAATGGAACCGCAATTCCGGCAATGGCGTTCCCAACTTCACCACCTGCATTCCTCCGCAGCCCGGCAGCCCCATCTTCCAAGCCAACGGCGGCGTGGCCTACCTTACCGCCAGCGGCGGCGGAGCGACCAGCAATCCGGTTCCGGTCTTCGTCCATCCTCCCATCACCAGTGTCTTGTTAGGTGGCAAAAGCGCGGTACACACGTGTCCCAACAACCCCAGCACCGGTTCGCCCTCGAATGTTCCCGTCTATGCTCTGAACAGCTGCCTCTCGCAAAACCAGACAGCTCAGTTGGCCGCCACGGTTTGTACCGGCACGGGTGCTTGCGCCTCCGGATCGGCGAACGACATTACCTGCAATGCTGGTCATCTCACGTTTAGCCCACAGAATTCGAACGTGGTTTCGGTCGACCAGAACGGCGTCGCCACCGCACATCTCCCGGGTGCCAGCGTCATCAACGCCACCATCGCCCAGGCCACCAGTACCGCCGGATATTTCTTCACCTGTCCCGCCAAGAGCATTCAGCTCAGCGTAGGCACCACCAAACAGAAAAATGTCACGGTCAATATCAACAACATCCAGCCGCTGACCACGACCATCCTCGACACCGAGGGTAACCCCATCAGTGGATTGCCGCTGCAGTACACCTCGAACGATCCCATCAATATTCCCGTCAGCAACACGGGGTCGGTGGATCCGGCGTATCCCAGCGATGCGGCGATTGTCGCGCAGTGTCTGCCTTCTGTCTGCAATCCCGCGCCACAGAACGAAATTGGCAATCTCAGCACGGGTCTGCCCATCAGCAGCAATCCAATCGATATCAATACGCCTGGCCCCAGCCAGGCGATTCTCTACATGTCCAGCCCACAGTCGTTGAACCTGGTGCCGATTGATTTCCAAAGTGGCAATGTGGGCACGCCGATCCGCTTGCCCTATCAGCCGAATTCCATGGTGATGGACGAAAATGGCAACAATCTCTTCATGGGCAGCAATGCCGAGTTGATGATTGCGGCGATCTCGCCCACCTCCGGTACCACCCTCACTGCCCAGACTCCCGGCGTCCCCGGTACTGTGCTGGCTGTGGCTCCCAATGACACGCTGGTCGTCATCCACGATCCTTGCCGGCAACTCTTTTATCTCTACACCCCGCCAGTCGGCAAGCTTGCCGCTACGTCGCTCTCCTTCGGCGCACCCGGGCCGACCATCCCTTGTGACGTCAACAGTGAGCCCATCGATCCTTCAGTCGAGGTCCATCCGCCGTACGCAGCTCAATTCACCCAGGACAGCCAAACCGTCTACATCGTGGGCGAAAATACGCTCTTTACCTACAACACCTTCACCGGCTGGCACGTCTGCACTGAGAACGGTCAAAGCGGCAATTGCCCGATCAATCCCACGAACGTCAGTCCTACCAGCGTCGCCGTCACCATTCCCGGTGTGGGTGCCTACGCCGCCGGCTCTCCCACCACGGCCTTCGGATATTGCGCCCTCGGCCCAAATAATGCCGCCCAAAACGCCGGTCCGCCGCCGACCGGCCTGGCCGATCCAACCGCTGCGGTCGATCCGACGGAATATTATCCCAACGCTGCCACCGTGGCTGCGCAAACCGACGAGTTGGCTGCCACCACCGATGGCTATCACATCATCGGCGCCACTGCCGGAAGCGGTGGGCAGCTGAACGATATTGCTGTCCAGATTCCCGACGGCGAATGTCCGCTGAAGACCGCGTTGAATTTCCCCAGCAGCTCGCAGCAGTTCAGTCTGGCCACGCACAACGTAGGCTCCATCAACCAGGTGCTGGTTTCGCCCAACTCCCAACTGGCTTTCGTCACCTTCGAACCGACAACTCCAACGGGAGGCAATAACACTCTGCCTGCGTACAAGGTTCCCTGCACGGCGTTTCAGTCATCGCAAGGGAACTGTCCCGCTGGACAGCCGACTACCGGCAACGTCGTCAATGTAGCCCTGACGGGTCAGGCGGGAGCGCCTGTGGGTGGTACCTTCAGCCCAGACACCACCACGTTCTACGCGTCGACCGGTCAAGATGACCTCGTCCATCTGATCGATACGTCGACCTTGACCGATACCAAGACGTTCAACCCCGGCCTCACCTGCGCCACTACGACAACGGCACCAGCCAATCCATACTTGGCCTGTACGGCAGGAAGTCCGGTGCCCGCGCTGTTCCTGGCGGCCCGTCCACGGCCCACGCAAGGATCGCCCACCACCTCCGCCCAAAAGAATTAGCCGCGCGTCTCTAGCCGGAATGGCAATCAACGTCATTCCGGCTTCCGTTGCGTCTTGTATCTTTGGTTTATCTCTTTGCGGTGGCACAAAGGGGCAAGCCATTTTCCTGCCTGAATAATTGAACAAATGCGTGATCCCGGCCGAAGTCGCGGTGACCCGCGTGACGGGATCTTCGGTTTCGACAATCAAAGAAATTCTGGGGATCAAAGGGTGAAATTACGCCTGGCGTTCTTTCACAGAACGCGGCGTGAGCTGCTTTGCGGTGCGTGGCAGCGCACGCGCCACCGCATCCAGAATTCCGTTCAGGAAGTGGATTGACTCGGGCGCAGCATAGAGCCGTGCAATTTCCAGCGTCTCGTTGATGATGATCGGCAGCGGGGTTGTCGGATAACCCAACATCTCCGCAATCGCCGCTCGCAGCAGGTTGCGATCGACAGCCGCCATTCGCTCCAGGCGCCAATGCTGGCTGGCGGCGGCAATGTAGGTGTCAATTTCTTCTTGTCGCGCAATTGCGACGCGGAAAATATCTTCGGCAAAGGCCTGCGTGCCGGGATCGACTTGCTCGCGCGCCTGCCAGAATGTGCGCTGCACATCCTCCGCGTTCTGTCGACCGAGGTCCGCCTGGAATAACATCTGCATGGCAATTTCACGGGATTTGCGACGTTTTCCCATGTTTACAGCTCCGTCGTCATATCTGCAACTGTGGGAGTTACAATTTTCTTCTTCACCGCCGCCATCTCAATCGCCGCCAGCGCGGCTTCAAATCCCTTGTTCCCCATCTTCAGCCCGGCGCGGTCCAGCGCCTGTTCCAGCGTCTCGCAGGTCAGCACTCCAAACGCATGCGGCACACCCGTGTCCTGCTGCGACTGCCCAATACCGCGCGACACTTCTGTGTAGATGGCTTCATAGTGTGCCGTCTCACCGCGCAGCAACACTCCCAGCGTCACAATGGCATCCACATTCTTGCTCTCTGCCAGCAACCGCGCCGCCGCAGGAATCTCCCACGATCCTGGAACGCGCACTATCGTAATCGCATCTTTCTTCGCTCCGCTGCGCAGCAACGCATCCAGCGATCCTTGCAGCAGCCGGTCGGTAATCACCGCATTCCAGCGCGACACCACGATTCCGAAACGCATCCCCGCGGCGTTCAGGTCGCCTTCCAGCGCCACTGGCTTGCCGTGATGCACATTCTCCGACTCCCAGAATCCGAACACCATTCCCGGCACCGGCTCCGCGGTAAACAGGCGAGAGTTCCAATGGGTGCGCATGATCGGCGAAATCATTTGTGCGCTCTCCGGCCCCGAGGAGTTCTTCTTGACCCAATTCTCCGCGACTGCATGCACCGCCTCCAAACCCGTTGCTTCAATCAGAATTTCCGGCGTGGCCGACATTTTTCCAGTCACAAATTCCAGGTTGCCCAGCGGCGCAAGAAAAGGTGCGGTACGAAATTGTTCGCCTGCCGAGCCCTTGCCGGGTTCGAACCCAAGCGCTGAAAAAAAGCTTTCCAGCGTCTCCAGTTCTTCTGCCGTGCGCGCCGCGCGCACCCATGTGATTCCTTTGATCATGTCTCGATGGTACAACGTCGCAGCCCCCAGCACCCTAGCGGGTTCAACTCTCGGGTTTTGCATATTCGGTTCAGAAGTTGATAGACTCACCAGTCTTCCAACAATTGCATTGTGAAGGCTTGATCGAAAGGTCCGCGACAACATGACGCCAGAACAAACATTAGAAAATATTCAGTTCGAAATCCGCGACGGCATCGCCTTCCTCACCCTCAACCGACCCAAGGTCTTGAACGCTCTCAACGCCGCCACCCTGCGCGAACTGCAATCCGTCATCGACACCATCCAGGCCGACGATTCCATTCGTGTTGCCATCCTCACTGGTTCTGGCGAAAAAGCCTTTGCCGCCGGCGCTGACATTCAGGAACTCGCCAAGGTAGATCTCGTCGAAGGCCGCGATTTTGCCTTGCGCGGCCAGGCTGTCTTACGCGCCATTGAAAGCTGCGGGAAACCGGTCATCGCCTGCGTCAATGGATTTGCTCTGGGCGGCGGCTGCGAACTCGCCCTCGCGTGCACTCTTCGAATTGCCAGCGAGCACGCCAAAATGGGTCAGCCGGAAGTGAAGCTGGGGCTGATCCCCGGCTATGGTGGAACGCAGCGCCTCGCTCGCCTCGTCGGCAAAGGAGTCGCCCTGCAGATGATTCTTACCGGAGAAATTCTTTCCGCCGCCGACTGTCTGCGGGTCGGTCTCGTCAATGAAGTTGTTGCCCCCGATCAATTGCTCCCGCGCGCAGAGGCCATTGCTCGCGTTATCGCCGGTATGGCGCCGCTCGCCATCCGCTACTCGCTGGAGGCCGTCGATCGCGGCTACGATCTGCCGCTGCAGGAGGCGCTCTTCCTGGAAGCCTCTCTCTTTGGCCTCAGTTGCGGTACCGCTGACAAGGGTGAAGGTACTGCGGCCTTTCTCGCCAAGCGTGCCCCCATCTGGCAGGGCCGCTAGTGCCATCATCATCGATGCCCCGCTGATATTCTGGAGGCAATGCTTCGTGTTCATCTTCGCTTCTCCGGTCTTCGATGCGCTATGCTGCTTGCGGCCGCGATCTCTGCGTCCCTCGCCGTCAGCGGATGCCGAAATTCCGGCAACACCTTTGATATGTCCCACCACGTTGCAAAATGGGAAGCCGACAAAACCTCCGCCCGTCAGGAACTCACCCAGATTCCGCCGCCATTGAAAAGCGTCTACCTCAACATCGATCAGGAAGCGCAGTGGCAGAATCCCTTTCTCAGCGTGGAGCAGAACATGATTCAGTTGCGCATCTATCTGCCGGATGAAAACGCCAGCGCCATCGATCGCGGCGGACTCACCCGCCTGAGTTCCGCGCGCAAGCAGGTGGTCAATGTTCGCCTGGCGGAACTGCCCCGCGCTCTGTCCTCGCTCCCCGCCGGTGCATGGCCCTACGGCCGTGTGGTCGCCATCGGTAGAGAAAAAGACACGCCCCAAAATCGCGCCTGGTTTCCCAATCATCTCGACATCACCGTTCGTGCGCTGCAGGATATGGGCGTCGTCGTGGACGACTGGAATCATCCCGCCGCACTTCCCTAGCTCGAGCCGCTGGCGTCTGTCACTCTGCGTCGACGTCCAACAGACAGAGGAAATGAAATGTCCGAGCCGCAATTTCCCATTCTGGTAGAACAACAACAGCTCCATCCGCACGAGCATTTCTCCGGCCATCGCGAGTTGGAAGCAGCCCTTCGCCAGTCGGTGCGCGGCGAGGTACGCTTCGACTCTGGCAGCCGTGCTCTCTACGCGACGGACGCTTCGAACTATCGCCAGCTTCCCATCGGGCTGGTACTGCCGGTCGATACCGCGGATGTTGAAGCCGCCGTGGCCGCCTGCCGAAAATTCAACGCGCCCATTCTTTCTCGCGGCGCCGGGACCAGTCTCGCCGGCCAATGCTGCAATGTGGCCGTCGTGCTCGATTTTTCCAAGTATGTCGATCGCATTCTGAAACTTGATGTGGAGCGTTGCCAGTCGCGGGTGGAACCCGGCATCGTTCTCGATCGTGTGCGTGAGGCTGCTGAGCGACATCACCTGACTTTTGCCCCCGATCCCGCCACTCACAGCCGGTGCACGCTCGGCGGCATGATCGGCAACAACTCCTGCGGCGTGCATGCGCTGATGGGCGGCAAAACGGTCGACAACATTGATTCCATGCGCGTCCTGCTCTACGACGGCACCATTCTTGAAGTCGGCGCCACCTCCGACGTGGAGTTCGAATCCATCCTCGCCGCCGGTGGTCGTCGCGCAGAAATCTACACTGCCCTGCGAAATCTCCGCGATCGATACGCCAACCTGATTCGCGAGCGCTATCCCAAAATTCCTCGCCGTGTCTCCGGCTACAACCTCGACGATCTGCTTCCGGAAAACGGTTTCCACGTCGCCCGCGCCCTGGTTGGTAGCGAAGGCACCTGCGTCACCGTGCTCGATGCAACCCTGCGTCTCATGCCAAGCCCGCCCTGTCGCATTCTTGTAGGTCTCGGCTTTCCCGATGCCTACATTGCCGCGGATTATGTGCCCTTCGTGCTGCAGCACAAGCCCATCGGTCTCGAAGGATTCGACGGCCTGCTCGTCGAATTTATGCGGCGCAAGCATCTCGTCGAAAACGATCTGCAACTCCTGCCCTTTGGCAACGGACACTTGCTGGTCGAGTTTGGCGGAGACACGCTTGACGATGCTCAAGCGCAAGCCACGGCCATGATTGAGGCCACAAAGAAAATCTCTCCCGCGCCGCATGTCCGCCAATATTCCCAATCGGAAGCCGCGCGCGTCTGGAAGGTGCGTGAATCGGGCCTGGGCGCTACCGTCTTTGTTCCCGGTGAACCGCATGGCTGGGAAGGCTGGGAAGATTCCGCCGTTCCTCCGGAAAAAATGGGCAGCTACCTGCGCGAATTATTCGCCATAGCCAAGCGCTACGGTTATCGCTCGCCGATCTATGGTCACTTTGGCCAGGGCTGCGTTCATATGCGCTTCAATTTCGATCTGGAAAGTGCAGCCGGCATTGCCAAATATCTTGAGTTCATCAATGAAGCGGCAGACATCGTTATCGCTCACGGCGGTTCGCTCTCCGGCGAACACGGAGACGGCCAGGCCCGCGCCGCGCTGTTGCACAAAATGTTTGGGCCGGAGCTGGTACAGGCCTTCCGCGAATTCAAGGCCATCTGGGATCCTACGAACAAGATGAATCCCGGCAAGCTCGCCGATCCCATCGCTGTGTATGGGCCGCAGGAAAATCTCCGTCTCGGGGCCGGATATGAAGTTCAATCGGTAAAAACGCATTTTCAGTTTCCCGACGACGGTGGCTCTTTTTCCAACGCCACCCTGCGTTGCGTCGGCGTCGGAGCCTGCCGCAAAGAGACGACCGGCACCATGTGCCCCAGCTACATGGCCACGCGGGAGGAGCAGCATTCCACCCGCGGTCGCGCGCATCTGCTATGGGAAATGTTGCAGGGTGAATTGCGTCCCCAGGGCTGGCAGAGCGAACCTGTGAAAGATGCGCTGGAGCTGTGTCTCTCCTGCAAGGCCTGCAAGCATGAGTGTCCGGTCAATGTCGACGTGGCCACTTACAAAGCGGAATTTTTATCGCATTATTACGAACATCATCGTCGCCCCATCCATGCGTACGCCTTCGGCATGATGGATCAATGGGCCCGCCTGGCTTCCGCCATGCCTCGCCTCGCCAATCTGCCCGGTCAACTCCCCGGCGTGCGAGAACTCGTGAAGGCCGCCATCGGCATGGCGCCGCAGCGCACCATCCCAGCCTTTGCTCGGCGAACATTTCAGAGCAGTTTCCATTCCCACGCCCCGGCTCAAACAGACAATCGCCCATCCGTCCTGCTCTGGCCGGATACGTGGAACAACTATTTCTATCCGCAAGCCGCCCAAGCCGCTGCCCAGGTCTTGGGTGATGCAGGATTTGCCGTGCAGGTTCCGCGCGGCCATCTCTGCTGCGGCCGCCCGCTCTATGACTTCGGCATGCTGGACCGCGCGAAACAATATCTGTTGCGCGTGCTCGATGCGCTTGCCCCGCAGTTGCAGTCGAACACGCCCGTTGTGGTTCTCGAGCCTAGCTGCGCCAGTGTTTTTCGCGAGGAATCTCTCAGCCTGCTCGCTAACGATCCTCGCTACGCCGAGCCTGCCAGGAAGCTCGCCGCTCAAACCTATTTGCTCAGCGAATTTCTGGTGCACAAGGCAGACCACTACACGCCGCCTGCTCGCCACGATCAGCACATTTTGCTGCATGGCCACTGCCACCAGAAACCAAAGATGACGGAGGAGATCGAATTACTTCGAGCCTCCGGAGCTCAGGTCGAGCTGCTCGACTCCGGCTGCTGCGGCATGGCCGGTCCGTTCGGTTTTGAGAAGGAGAAATACACCATCTCCACCAAGCTCGCCAATCGCGTTTTGATACCCGCTGTCGAAGCGGCAGAAAAGGAAACAGTCATTATTACAAATGGCTTCAGTTGCCGCGAACAGATCGCGCAACTCTCCGATCGCCGTGCCGTACATCTTTCCCAGGTTCTCGTACGTAACGACTAATAGCCCGCGTCATTCACCTGATTCAGCATCGGCTCTCCTGCCATGTAGCGCCGAACCTGTTCGCCTGCGAACTTGTATCCGCGGATCGAAAATCCCGCCACTGATCCTGCAATGTGCGGCGTGATGAAACAATTCGGCGCGCTCCAAAGAGCATGCCCCTTTGGCAGTGGCTCCGGATCCATCACATCCAGCACCGCGTGAATACGCTTGGCTTGCAGCTGCTGCAACAACGCCTCTGTATCGACGACCGGCCCTCGCGCCGCGTTCACCAGCAACGCGCCCGATTTCATCTGCGCCAGCATGTTGGCATTCATCATGCCGCGAGTGGCATCCGTCAGCGGTACCAGCAGCACCACCACATCGGCTTCAGGCACTAAACTAGCCAGATCGCCAAAGGCCGAAACCCCCGGCCTCGCCGTCCGCGCTACGCGAATCACTTCGACATCGAACACCCGCAACAAGCGCTCCAGTTCCGCGCCAATCCCACCATAGCCAACAATCAGCACCTTCTTGCCGTGCAGTTCATCCGCCAGGATGCGATACGAATGCACGCCCGCCTTCGAGTCCAGCGGAGCTGCCTGCGCCCCACCTGCGCCCTTCAGCAATACCTGACCATCCCAGTACTGCTCGTGCTGGCGATCGCGGTAGTGCGGGAAGCGCCACAGGCTCGCTAAAATGACCCCCACAATGTATTCCGCCACCGGAATATTGTGCAGCCCCTGGCCGTCGCACAGCAGGATTCCCTTCGGCAGCCACGGTAAAATCCAGTCCACCCCCGCCAGCAAACACTGGATCACTTTCACTCCGCGCAGATACGGAAACATCGGCGTGGCCAGCCATCCAAACATCGGCGGAATCCAGAATTCCACCTCTACCGGATGGTCCAGCGTGTCCGGCAACCGAACCAGTTCAATGTTTTCTTTCGGGAAATCGAGCAGGAACTCCTCAGAGATATTCGCGGGCAACCCTATTTTCAACATGGCCTGATGATAATCAGCGCGGTCGTGCCAGAGCAAACCGACACGACCCTCTCCCGCGCTACTGCGCTTTGGCGCTCAGATGCAAAACGTGCTTTGCGACATCTGGCCAGAACTCACGAAAAACGTTGAACCCGCCATCGCGGATCGCCACCTGCACCAACCATCGTTGCCCGGTTTTCGTCCAGTCCCGATACCGGGCCGGATAATACAGATTGCCCAATCCGGCTGCTGCGCCCTTACCCACAATCTCCGAATAGTTGAAGGTGTTTCTTCCCGCATCGTTCGGCGTAATCAAAACGCGCGTATAGGCGTAGAGAGCGCGCGCATACCAGTGCCCGGTTCCCATCGCATAATAGCGTGAGTCCTGGCGGGTCAGCGTGGGGACAATGGTATCGGTCATGTAATTTCCAATGCCTTTGTCCACAAATCCGTGCCAATAGTATCGGCCGTATCCAACCATCCCATTGCCAAATTCCGGATAGCTTTTTGAGACGTACGGGATTTCGCTATCCACCGCATTGAAGATGAACGCAGAATAATCGAAGGTATTCTGCGTTCCAATCATGAATTTCTCTTTGAAACTCGGGGGCGGCGGCTTAGAGCCTACACTGACTGCCCGATAATTCGGAATCCACCCCATGATGCGTTGCGGTTGCTGCCCGTAGTCTGGCCGAGGCGCGTTGGGGTTCTGGATCGGGTTTCCGTTCACATCGTAGTGGACCCGGTCGCCCTTGTCTCCGGGGATGGCTGGCGATCCTGTCACTCCAGTTGTCGGAGCAGCGGGGTGCTGGGCTTGTTGGGATGTTGGCGCGGTAGGAAGCGGCGTTGAAGCGGCGTCCACTGCGGCGACGATATCGGGGCGCGATGGCGCGTCAGATCCCTGTCCTTCCGCCTGGTGTGGTGACGACAAAGCCGTCGCACAAAGTACTAAAAATACGGGGAAAAAAGATAAGGGTTGCCGCAATTGCAAAACTGACCATCCAAGTATGTGTGAGTAAACTTTTTGAGTGCTTCCTTAATAGACGCAGCCCACCGCTATCAGGTTACAACAGATTCCATACCTTTCTTGACACCCGCCGTCGCGAAGATGGGTCCGGCTGCGGTTCGCTCGCTGTACCCGCGTTGTAAAATCCTCACGGAAGAGTGAAATAATGGCGCTATATCTCCACATGTTGAATGCGGCAAACCGTTGGCCATAGATGCTGATCTATCTGAGTCGATTGAGGAACTAGGATGTTCGCGATGAAAGTTAAGGTTCTACTCCCTCTGCTTGTCTTGTGCTTCGGCATTGCCATTTCCCAGTCCTTGTGGGCTCAAAGCCAGAGTGTAGAAACTCCTCCCATGCTGGATCAGGGTTTTCACGAAATGTACAACCTTCACTTCCAGGAAGCACATGCCATCTTCGCAAAATACATGGTTGAGCATCCCGAAGATCCCATGGGGCCGGTCTCCGATGCCGCCGCCTATCTTTTTTCGGAGTTCCACCGCACCGGTGTTCTCGACATGCAATTGTTCACCAACGACACAAATTACCTGGAACACAAGACCGTCCCGGATCCGGCCACAAAGAATGCGTTCGACGCTGCTCTCGATAAGGCGAATGGTTTGGCCGACACCATTCTGGCCAAACACCCCGACGACGCAACCGCCCTGTTTGCGAAAACTCTCGCCTTGGGCATGCGCGCCGATTATGCTTCCCTGATTGAACGTCGCGACATCGCGGGATTTCAATTCACCAAGCAGGGCAGTGCCTTTGCCCATCGTCTGCTAGCCGTCGATCCCACCGACTATGATGCGTATCTGGCCGTCGGCATGGAAAATTACATTCTGGGATTGAAGCCCGCGCCGGTCCGCTGGTTGCTGCAAATGGCGGGCGGAGAAACCAATAAGGTGCTGGGCGAGCACGACCTGGAACTGACCGCCGCCCAGGGCCATTATCTGCAGCCGCTCGCCAAATTGTTGCTGTCTGTCGCTGCAGTTCGCGATAAAGACATGACCAAAGCCCGCGAATTGTTGTCGTCTCTTGCGCAGGAATTTCCTAACAATCCTCTCTACGCCCAACAACTGGCGAAGCTCAAATAAAATCGATTACAAGAAAAATAAAAGAGGCATGGAAAAATTCCATGCCTCTTTTACTCTCGCGATATACCGTCTTGCTTTTACGGTATGTAGTAACGGAACGAGGTCCAGAACATATTGTCAATCGCCTCCGGTTGGCCGCCCATGCCGGCCCAGGTCTTGCGCTGCATATAGTCATACTGCATGCCGTACACCAGTTTACCCTTGCTGCCGCGATAGAAGTTGTACCAAAAGCCGATATCATGCGCTGTCAGCGCTCGCGTGTCACCCGTGCAGTTGGCAAGTCCGCCCGGACCGTAAGGCGAGGAACTGGGCACCGTTTCCGTGCTGCAGCCACTGTTGTTGAATAGCGGAGATCCGTATCCGACCGGCTTGCCCGCACCGTTCAAACTCCAGTTCTTACCCGCGTAGTCGCCGCCGTAGTAATAATAGAAATCCAGCTTGCCAGGATGAAACTCGAGAGAACCCATGCCTATCAGGTTGCGCAGGGGAGCCAGCGTGCCGTCGGGATGTACCGTCGTGTCCGGTAATGTGGATGCGCCATAGCGCCCCACGCTCTGTCCATACAGTCCGCGAACGCCAATATTGTAGAGCCCCTTCTTGAACGGCAGCCACGCCGCGCCTTCCACTCCTCCGGCAACTTTGGAGTCGTTATAGGCCCCTGTGGCCGAGGCAGGCTTACTGGTCGCATTCGGGAAGACGCGATCGCGCAGGAAAGTGGCGATTCCAGCCACCTCATAGTGGCCGAATCCAGGCTCGACCGCAACCTTGGCAATAATGTCCGGGGCCATATTGGTGGAGTAATTCGTGTCCGGGTTCAACAGTCCTCCGGGATTGCCCGCCGTACCGAATTGAAAATTGTTGCTATAGCCGTGCCCGCCGAAGGTCATTTGCGGATTTTCAAACGCCACTCCAGCGAGCATCTTCTTGTCGAAGAAGCTGTCGTAGATGCGCATTCCGTACTGTCGCGCCCAGATGTAGCCCGGGGTATATTGAGGGTCGATGGTGAGCGGAACCGCTTCGGATTTGTTCTCAAACCCTATCGTTGTCAGCGTCAAAAACGACCACATTTGCCCGCCGACAATGGTAAAGCCGGTGTCCCGTTGATAGCGCGCCCACATCTGCCGTTGCCGCAGCGGATAGCTGTTGCTTTCATTGTTGTTGGAGGTGCTGCCGGCGTTCAGGAAGTCAGCCTCGTAGTAGCCGCCGATGGTCGCATGGTCCACCTTGCCCTGCACGTTGAGGGTGATCCGCGACTGACGGCCGGTGGCCACGAACTCCGACTGTTTGCCGAGCGAAGAAGCCGAGAAGGGAATTGCATTGAACGGCGTGTTCAAACCGCCGCCCGTGGCCCGTTGGCGGAACACAGTTTCAGCCGCCAGGAAGCCTCCCGGTGTTATATACACACCTTTGTATTTCAGCGCGATGGGGTTGGCATAATTTTCGCGCAAACCTACGCCCATCTGGCGCACCGCAACGATGTCCGACTTTGCCTGCTCGGTGTCTGCCTGCACGCCCTGCACCGCCTGCTTCAAACTGGTATAGGCCTCATTGCTTTGGCTGGAGCTCTGCTGCACCGCCTGCACCTGTGTCTGTGCCTGCCGGGCAGCTTGTTGCGCCTGTTGCGCCGTGTCCTGCGCCTGATGCAGTTGCTGGTCGCGGCTTTGCAGTTGTTGCTTCAGCTGGTCAATCTCTTGCTGCTGCTGTTGGAATTGCTGCCGCATCTCCTGCATCTGCATTTCGATGCTGCTTGGCCTCTTGCTCACACTCTTTTTGTGAACGGTTGTGGTCGTGTCCGTACTCGATTGCGCAAATACAGACAAGCCCGCCTGCGGCACTATTGCCACGCAGCATGCAAGAATCAGGGCTCTAACTTTGTTCGGTCCGTGTTTCATTCGGCCTCTCACTCGTTTTGTTTGATTGAAGATCCAAAAAGATGCGATACCCGTCCCCCGACGCTTGAAGCGCAGGGGTTCTCGGCGGCTGGCGAGTACATATCGCTGACAGGGATGTTCATTCACACCGCGCTTAGTCTTACAGCGCTGCGTGAATATCCCAAAAACAGAAGATGAATGGGAGATGAATTCGTGCGCCAGGTGTGGATTTGGCGTCGTTTCGGGGAGGGCCATCCGGGCGGACGGCCCATTTCTTCTCAGTTCAGGTCGAACGATAGGGAAGTCTGCGCCTACGGCAGCTTTCCCACTTGCTAATTCAGTGCCGGGTGCCCCAGGCTCGCACAGCTACCCTGAGAGTCACTTCCGCTCGCGCAACCCTACGGCAGATTCCCCAGTTGATAGTTCAAGACCGCGAGAGACAATTCATACTCATAACGAGCATTCACGTTTTCAATCGACGCCTGCGTCTGTTCCAGTTGTGACTCGCTCAGTTCCACAATGGAACTCAACCCCAGCTTGTAGCGTGCCTGTGCCAGATCGAGCCCCATATTCGACGCTTTCAGCAGCTTCTCCGTCACTGCGATTTTCTGGTAGGACGTGTTGGTCTGCATCCACGCATTGCGAACATCGCGCACCACCCGATCACGCAAATCGCGCTGGTTTTCCTGCGCCGCGCGCGCCCGGTCTTCCGCCTCATGTGCCTCTGCCGTGTAGCGAAATCCGTTGAAGAGCGGTACCTCCAGATCGGCCCCAATTGCACCGAACCAGTTGCTGGTGAAATATTTGTCGTCGCGCACCGGTGTTCCACCGACGACCGCCATGGTTTGTAATGTTGGCAACAGTTGTTCCCACTGCGCGCGTGCATACTTCTTCGCTGCCTGTTGGTCATAGTCCAGTGCCATCAAGTCCGGCCTCTGTTTCAGCGCAATTTGCACCAGTTGGTCCTGGTCCGGAGGAGGAGTAGATGTGGTACCCCCGGTTTCCTCCACCGTATAGGTCATCGGCCTATCGAATCCAAGTACCGAAGTCAGGGCATTGAGCGCGTCGTTATATTGCGTCTGCGCGTCCAGCAGCAGCAATTGTGCCCGCGCCAAGTCTTCGTCTGCAAATGCCAGATCGATCGTCGAACGCAATTTGTTGTTGGTTAGCTCGGTAATCTGCTGGTCGGTGGTCTTGCGCGTATCCACTGTTTGCTGCGCCACCTTGACCAACGCTGTAGCTTCCAGCGCGTTGTAAAACGCCTGATCGGTAATCAGGACAATATCCAGCGTGCTCGCTTGCGCCTGCGCATTCTGCGCCTTCTCGTACAGCTTGGAAGATGCAATCAGGTTGCTCGTGTGACCGAAATCCGTCAGCAATTGGTGGAAGTCCAAGCCCCCGCCCGCGTGCGTGATCAATCGTGTCGACCGCAATCCGTCGAAGGTGAATCGGCTGCCGGTATCCGCCTTCGATCCCACAGCGCCACCCACCAATTGCGGCAGGTAAGCGGATCGCGTCTGGCGATACACCTGGTGCTGCGCTCGTGCCAATAACTGCGCTACACGGATCCTTGGATTATTGCGGATCGCAATCTGTTCTGCGTCGTGCAGCGTCAATTGCGCTGGAATTGACGTGACCCGGCCTCCTGTCATACCGCTGGTCGATCCCATATTCGGCGTTGTCTCACTTAGCGTGTCGCCCGCCATCGCCGCCGCATGAGGCGCCACCGGCGACGCACTGGTGTCCACCTGCTGTATGTTCTTCGCCAACATCACCGCCGACGGAGCGTCCGCCAGCTTCTGCGCCCGCAAAGGCCACGGGCAGCACACGAGTGCGACCAGTGCCAGTCCCATGATTGAAAATCTTGGGTGAGTTTGCATTATGCTTGCACCTCCAGCTCCTGCGTGTTGTTCTCGCCGGAGTCATGTCCTTGATTGCGGTGAATCAGGTAATACACGGTCGGCACCAGGAACACCGTCACCACGCCCGAAACGGTCAGTCCGCCCAGAATGGCTCGCGCCAGCGGCGCATACTGTTCACTGCCGGCCTCCAGGCCCAGGGCCATTGGAATCAATCCCAGCGCCGTCGCCAGCGTAGTCATCATGATGGGCCGCAGACGCACCCGGCAGGCTTCTCCAATCGCCAGTTTCAGCGGCTTGCCCGCGCTTCTTTGGATTCCGATGAAGTCCACAATCAAAATACTGTCCGACACCACAATCCCGGTCATCATCAGGCAGCCCATCAGCGACATGATATTCAGCGAAGTCCCCGTGACCAGCAGGAACAGCAGCACACCCGACATCCCCGGCGGCACCGCCAGCAGAATGATGAACGGATCCGACAGCGAAGCGAACTGCGCCATCAGTACCAGGTAGACAAGGACCACCGAGAGAGTCAATCCGACGGCGAAGCTCCGGAAGGAGTCCCTCATGTCGTTGATCGAGCCGGTGATGCTGACCAGCGTGCCATGCGGCGGGTGGACTCCGTTGACGATTTTTTGGATCTGTTTGCCAACCCGGCTCAGGTCCTCCGTCTTCGGCATCACATAGATGTCGAAAACTCGCCGCAGTTGGTAGTGGTCCACCACCGTGGGCGTATTGATATATTTGATGTCCGCCACAGATTCCAGCGGAATGATATTGTCATGCGGTGGAACGGTCTCCTTGGGACTTTCCGCTGCGCCGGGTTGTAGATGCGCCGTCAGCCGCGGGGCGCGCAAGGGAATTTCCTTGAAATCCTTCATCGTCTGAATCTGGCTGTCGTAGTACTGCACCGTCAGCATGTAGTTGTTGCCCGACTTGGGATCGATCCAGTAACTGGGCGCAATCATGCCGTTGGAGGTCAGCGCTGTAATCACGCCGTCCACAACGTTCTGTTCCGTCAGCCCCAGCATCGCGGCCTTCTCGCGATTGACATTCAACTGCAGGCCGGGGTAATTGACGTCCTGTGGGATCAATACGTCGCTCACGCGATTCAGCTTGCTTATCTTTGTGGCAAGCCCCCGGGCCACGTCGTACCCCGTCTTCAGGTCCATGGTGCCGACCCGGATATCGAACGGCGCCGGTTTTCCCTGGTTCACCACCGAGTCCACCAGCCCGCCGGTTTGAAAATACGTCTCGATGTCGGGCATCTCCTTGCGCAGACGCCGCCGAACCCGCGACATATACACGTAGCTGCCGATCTTATGGTCTTCTTTCAAGCTCACTTGGACGATGCCGTTGTCCATCGCTGTATTGGTGGTGTAGATGGCCGAAAGATCGGGATAGACGCCGATGTTGGAGACAATCATGTTGAGGTCGGAAGGCGCGACCACCTGACGAACGATGTTTTCAATCCTGGCACAGTAATGGTCGGTCAACTCCAGACGCGTGCCCGGCGGCGCCTTGAAGTTGATCACAAACTGGCCTGGGTCCGTGCGCGGAAAAAACGCCAGGTTCAAAAATGGATACAAGGCGAAGCTACAAACCACAAACGCGGTGAACGCCAGCGTAACCACCACCGGGCGATTCAGACAAACAAGAATTCCCTTGTCATACCTGGATTGCAGCCAATGGAAAAAATGGTTGAATTGCCAAACCACGTATTCAAAAGGAGAGCGAGTTTTATGCTCGCGCGTCTCTTCCTCTTCCCGGTTATCAATGACCAATTCAGCAGGATCCGTATCCTCGGGCGTGTGCCCGGACTTCGCCTGTCCATGTCCGTGGACGGTAATGAATTTTGCGCAGAACAACGGTACCACCGTCATTGCGACAATATAGGAGGCAGCCATGGCCAGCACGACGCCCAGCGCCAGCGCGGTGAACAGGTATTTGCTCACCCCTGTCAGAAGCACCACGGGAAAGAATACGATCGAGGTCGATACCGTGGCTGCCAGCACCGCCAGTTGCACTTCCTTTCCGCCCTGTTCGGCGGCGACCATCGGCTGCTCGCCCATCTCCATATGGCGGAAGATGTTCTCCAGCACTACCACGGAATTGTCGATCAGGCGCGACAGTGCCAGCGCCAGCCCGCCCAGCACCATCGTATTGATCGTCCCCCCAAGACCGTTCAATAAGAGAAATGCAGCCAGGACAGAGAGCGGAATGGACAGCATCACCGCCACCGTGGCCCGCAGGTTCCCCAGGAACAGCAGAATCATGATCGCCGTCAGCAGCAGTCCTATGCCACCCTCGCGGATCACGTTGTCCACCGCGATCTTCACGAAGATGGACTGGTCGAACACCACCCGCGCCTTCAGCTGTGCCGGTACATCCAACAGGTGCTTCACTCGCTCGCGGATGCCGTTCACAATCGTGATCGTGTTTGCTCCGCCGCCCTGTTTGAAGATCGGCAGATATACTGACCGCTCGCCATCCACCCGTACGATGTTGTACTGCAGTTGTCCTCCATCCTCGGCATGGCCCACGTCGCCCACCAGGATCGAGGAATTGCCGACCGTCTTCAGCGGGATCGAGTTCGCGTCCGACGGCTTGACGACTTGGCTGTTGGCGTAAATGTTGTAATCCTTCGGCCCAATCCGAACATCCCCGGCCGGCAAGATCAGGTTGGAACTGTTCACGGCCTTGTATACGTCGTTGACGCTCAGCCCGTTGGCTTCCATCTTCAGCGGATCGACGTACACCATCACCTGGCGATAGGTCCCGCCATAGGGCTGAGGCACCGAAGCCCCTTCGACGTTGGCCACCTGGTCGCGAACTTGAAACATCGCGTAGTCTTTCAACTGGATTTCGTTCAGCCCTTGGCCCTCCATCGTAATCAGGCAGACCGGCAGGTTCGAGGCGTCGAAAGAAAGTACCACCGGCGGAAACGTCCCCGGCGGCAAACGCCGTAGATCGGCCATCGCCAGGTTGGAGATATTGCTCACATCCGCGTTCGGGTCAG
>JAJYSL010000384.1 GCA_021793595.1 Acidobacteriota bacterium | reverse complement strand
CGATCGCCAACCAGTAACGAGTGCGATTGGCCAACTGCATCCGATCATTCAGTTTGGAGAGCACGATGCCGGCGGTAAACGTGGGCAGGTGCGGCAGCGGCGTCATCTTCACCGCGCGCAGCCAGTAGCTGTTGGACATGCGGGTGATTGGCCCCAGGCCATCCGGTCGCACCCACATGTAGACCAACGGAACCACCAGCGAAGCCAGCCAGCATCCTGCCAGGATCAGCAGCAGCTTGCGCGTTTGCCGGGGCCATTGGATCGCCACCAGCATCGGAAACAGCAAATAGAACACCGTCTCGCACGACAGCGTCCACGCCGGCGTGTTCCAGAACGTGCACAGTTTCGGGCTCCAGCCCTGCTGCATGATCGCCGTCAGTCCCAGGCCCTGAAAAAACTGCGCATGGGTCCGGTATTTCCATTCCAGTTCCAGGATCGGAATGGAAATCAGCAGCCCCAGCACGTAGACCGGATATAGCCGTGAAAACCGCGTCTGCCAGAATTGCTTCCGGTCGAACTGGCCGGCATCTGAGCGGTCGGAATAGTTGTAGGCGAGAATGAATCCCGACAACAGAAAAAAGAAATTCACGCCCACGTAACCGTTATCCATCATGGGAGCCAGCGGGCCGAACCACGCCGGATTCCAAAAGTGAAAGAACACGATATTCGTCGCGGTAAAGGCGCGAAGGCCCGTCAATGCGGGGATTGCAGGCCGGCGGGGAAGAGAGATAGCAACTGCCATTGTGCCTACGTGGTGACCAGCGAGCCAACTTTTTCTCCGGCGATTGCACGCCGAATGTTGCCCGATTGGTTCATGCTGAAAATAATCATCGGCAGATCGTTATCTTTGCAAAGGCTCACAGCCGTCATGTCCATCACTCGCAGGTTACGCTGCAGGATTTCCATGTAGCTAATTTCCTCAAACTTCACCGCGTCCTTGTGCACCACCGGGTCAGCGTTATAGATGCCGTCCACCTTGGTCGCCTTCAACAGCACGTCGGCTTTGATCTCCATCGCCCGCAGCGAGGCGGCGGTATCGGTGGAAAAATAAGGGTTTCCGGTGCCCGCGGCGAAAATAACGACTCTTCCTTTTTCTAGATGCCGAATGGCCCGGCGACGGATATATGGCTCCGACACCTGGTTCATTTCAATGGCGCTCATCACTCGGCAAAAAACGTTCTGCTTCTCCAGGGCATCCTGCACCGCCAGCGCATTAATAATGGTGGCCAGCATGCCCATGTGATCCGCCGAAACACGATCCATCTCCTGCGCCTGTTCCGCCACGCCGCGAAAAAAATTCCCGCCGCCAACTACAATCGCCAGTTCCACGCCCATCGAATGCACGTCGGCAATCTCCGCCGCGATTTCGTGAACCCGCGCGACATCGACCCCGAAGCCGCGGTCTGCCGCCAATGCCTCGCCCGAAAGCTTGAGAAGAACTCGTTTGTACATGCCCTTTGAGTATCGCAGAAGTTGAAGAAAGGCGGGAAATCCGACCGGTCAGGCGCTCCAGCTTTTTTGTTGCACTGGCGCCTCCCGGATGGAACGGCTCCGGCTCCGCAAAGGTATACTGCGGTTGCCATGCGCCCATCCATCCCGTTGTCTCTTGTTCTCTCCGGTGTTTGCCTCCTCACGCCGGCCATACATGCCCAGACTGGAGTCCAGACCGTGCCTCTTTTGATCGTTGTCAACCAGGGGGATAAAAATATCAGCCTTGTCGACACTGCTGCCGAACAGCAGGTCGCGACCATTCCCGAAGGCGTGGCGGCCATGCACGGTCATGAAGCCGCTGCATCCCCGGACGGCCGCACCGCCTACGTTCCTATCTACGGCAATGTCGGCGTCGGTCACCCAGGGCTCAACGGCCACGAAATGCTGGTCATCGACCTTCCCTCGCGCAAAATCATCGGCCGTGTCGACTTCGGCCATGGCGTCCGTCCCCATTGCGTCATCTACAACAAACATGATGGATTGCTCTACGTAACTACTGAACTCGATCAGGATGTCACCCTCGTCGATCCGCGCACCCTCAAAATCGTCGGCGCCATCCCCACCGGACAGCCGGAGTCGCACATGCTCGCTATCTCCCCCGATGGAACCCGCGGCTACACCGCCAACGTCGGCCCCGGCACCGTATCGGTGCTGGATATCAAAGCCCGCAAGAAACTCGCCGTCATTCCCATCTCCGGCGAGACACAGCGCATTTCCGTATCGACCGACGGCAGCATGGCATTTACGTCTGACCAGACGCAGCCCCGCCTGGCTGTCATCGACACCGCGACAAACAAAGTGAAAGCGTGGGTTCCCCTGCCGGGAACGGGTTACGGCACCGCACCCACGAAAGATGGCAGGTCACTCCTGGTGGCCATTCCCAGCCGGAACCTGGTGGCCGTTGTCGATCTTGCCACGTTGAATGTGGTCAACACCATTCTGGTTCCCAGCGCCCCGCAAGAAATCCTGATGAGTCCCGACGGCAAGATCGCCTACGTCTCCTGCAATGTGAAAAACCAGGTCGCCGCCATCGATCTCTCCGAGTGGAAGGTGCAGAAGCTGATTAACGTCGGCGCAGGTGCCGACGGCCTCGCCTGGGCCCAATAAGTAGCCGGGAAAGAAAGAAGCCGTGCCCTGGATTGTCGCCGCGGCGACGTAACCGTTGGATTCAACGAATTGCCGCGATAGAGGGGATTCCCAAATAAAAAAGCCCGACACAATGTCGGGCTTTTCTTCGAACTAATACTGTCTATGCAGTCGCTTTGATCTGGGCCACAGTCCAGTTGGCATCGCCTACCTTGAAGCGGGCGAAGCGGCGTACCTGGATATTTTCTCCCAGCTTGCCGACCTTCTGCGCGATCAACTGCGCAATGGTCACCGTCTGCTCCTTGATGAACGGCTGCTCCAGCAGGCAGACTTCCTCGTAGAACTTCGACATCTTTCCTTCGACGATTTTCTCAATCACCGGAGCGGGCTTGCCCGTCTGCGCGGCCTGGGCGCGATAAATTTCTTTCTCGCGGTCCAGATCTTCCGCGGTCACATCTTCCTTGCGGATGTAACGCGGATCGGTGGCAGCGATGTGCATCGCAATGTCCTTCAACAGCTCCTGAAAGTCGGGTGTGCGGGCGACGAAATCGCTCTCGCAGTTTACTTCCAGCAACACGCCAATCTTGCCGCCCGCGTGGATATACGTTCCCACGGCGCCTTCGCTGGCCGTGCGGCTGGCTTTCTTGGCTGCCGATGCCATGCCGCGCTTGCGCAGCACGACTACGGCTTCTTCCATGTCGCCTTTGGCTTCTGTCAATGCATTTCGGCAGTCCATCATGGGAGCGCCGGTCTTCTCGCGCAGCTCCTTCACCATTCCAGCTGAAATTGTTTCTGTCACAGTCGACATCCTTTTACACGTCCAATCTTAATCAAATAGGAGTTGTCATCCTGAGATCGCCGCCGCGACCTGAGAATGACGAACATGGTGTTTGAAAATACATTGCAAGAAAAACTGGGCAGCGCGGGTTGTCATTTGGCAGCTTCGCTGAAGCAGCGTTAGACGCCGCTCTCAGCCGCTGTCGCTTCCGGCTCATCCGCAATCGCAGAAACCGCCGTGGGAGCTTTACGGATTCCGCCGCCCAGCACCTGCTCCAGGTCGACATCGTCATCGGCCAGCTCCGGATCGTACTTGGCTGCGTTAAAGCTGTCCGAAGCCGACGCAACACCATCGCCAGCCGCTTCGTCCGCGCTCGCCGTGACTCCGGCCAGTTCCGCCTGCTGCTTGTCGCCGCTCATCTGCACGCCTTCGACGATCGAGTCGGCAACTTTTGAGGTAAACAGCCGAATCGCGCGCAGCGCGTCATCATTGCCGGGAATAATGTAGTCGACCAGCGTCGGATCGCAGTTCGTATCCACCACTGCCACCACCGGAATGCCCAGCTTGCGGGCTTCCTTCACCGCGATGGTTTCATTGTTCGAATCCACGACAAACAGCGCGTCCGGCAAGCGGCGCATGTTCTTGATGCCAGCCAGGTTCGCCTGCAAATGCTTGCGCTCGCGTTCCAGCTTGATGACTTCTTTCTTCGTCATCAGGTCGTAGCGGCCGTCGGTAGCCATCTCATCCAGTTCTTGAAGGCGCTTCACAGACTTCTGCACGGTCGTCCAGTTCGTCAACAGACCGCCCAGCCAACGCTGGTTGATGTAGAACATGCCGCAACGGGTGGCTTCCTCGGCAATCGCATCCTGCGCCTGCCGCTTGGTGCCCACGAACAAAATCGTCCTGCCGTCGAGCGCCAGATCCGTCACATACTTGCTGGCTTCCTTGAACATCTTCAAGGTCTTCTGCAGATCGATGATGTAAATTCCGTTCCGTTCGCCAAAGATATATTCCTTCATCCTTGGGTTCCAGCGCTTTGTCTGATGCCCGAAGTGGACTCCCGCTTCGAGCAGTTCCTTCATGGTGATAG
>JAJYSL010000383.1 GCA_021793595.1 Acidobacteriota bacterium | reverse complement strand
AGCGGTCTCGAAATGATGGACCTGCAGTTCCGCGGAGAATTCTTCAACTTGTTTAACATCGTCAACATGGGGCTACCGGCGAACACCATCAAGGGCTCGGGATTTGGCGTCATCAGCAAAACCGCCGGCACCTCACGACAGATTCAGTTTTCACTCAAGCTTATCTATTGAGAGCTTTGGCTGAGACGCACCGTCGCCGGTCCTGTCTTCTGGAATGTTTTCCATTGTGGGCCTGCAATGGCATGCAATTTTGCTGTGGGACATTCTGTGGCTGATCCATGCCAACTATGACCTGATAGCGCTACCGAAGATTCTGTATGAGCATGCCAAACATCATCGGTGCGAGACTAACCGACGATGATTCTCTCGATGGCATGGGGCATCGGAACGCCAAGAGAAGCAGTGATCTACGGCATCAGGCGGTTTCTGGGAGCCTGCCAAACAGCGCCGCGCCGATCACCACCAGCATGGCCACTCCAATCAACCTGTATGGAGCAGCGAGTGATGTATATTTTGGCTGTCAGAAATGCCAAAAAAGGAAATTCTGGATGAGAGATGCCGAACGGGTCAGATACATCGAGTCGAAGAGGGAGAGGTATCGTGAAAGCGTTTAGATTCGTCCTGGTGGCCTTTGCCTGTGCTGTTCTTTTCTCGGGAAACCTTCAGGCGCAGCAGCCTGCGAGCGAGCACTCGGTAGTGGTTTATTGGAATCCGGGGCGTTATGCCGCATGGCCGGCCAACCACGGAATCTGGTCCTGGGGAAATGAGATCCTGGTGGGATTTGAAGTCGGATATTTCAAGAGGCGCGGTCCGGACGCGCACCCCATCTCCCACGAGCGTCCCGCTGAGGACTTGCTGGCGCGCAGTCTGGATGGCGGCGAAACGTGGACAATTGAAAAGCACCCGGATTTGCTTCCTCCGTCAGGAACGAAAGAAGCCGGAATTTCCATTGTGGGAGGAGGAAAACCCGATTCGGATTGCCCTGGTGGGATCGATTTTTCAAATCCCAACTTTGCGCTGACCGCCGTTATGTCGGATGAGAACGGCGGGACATCCCGCTTTTACTATTCCATGAATCGTGGCAGGAGCTGGAAGGGACCCTACCGGCTCCCCAATTTCGGGCAACCGAGCACCGCGGCCAGAACCGATTATCTGATCAACGGCAAGCATAGCCTGACCCTTTTCCTCACTGTCTCCAAGGCCAACGGGAAGGAGGGACGCGTGATGGTGGTGCAAACGGACGATGGCGCGAAGACATGGCATTTTGTATCGTTTATCGGTCCGGAGACGCCCGCGGGTGATTACGCGATCATGCCGTCAACAGTTCGCCTATCCCCAACTTCACTCATCACTGCCATCCGGCACTCGCATTGGATTGAAATCTGGCGTAGCGACGACAACATGAAGACTTGGCGGTACGTGAACACGCCAGTAACGGAAACGGGAAAGGGCAATCCTCCCTCGATGATCCGGTTGCGCGACGGCCGCATCGCGCTGACCTATGGAGTGCGCGTACCACCGTATCAAATCCAAGCGCGCATAAGCAACGACGATGGCAAGGCCTGGGGTTCGATCCTTGTTCTCCGCACGGGCGCGGCCAATTGGGACATCGGCTATGTGCGGACCGTTCAACGCCCGGATGGAAAAATTGTGACGGTCTATTATTGGGACCGGTCTCCTAAAATGGACGGCTACATCGCCGCAACGATCTGGGACCCGGGACGGTAGGGCGGTACAAAGATCCGAGCGGTGGTGGGTGCCCTTGGGGGCAGATTCCAGGAGTGGCGAAAAAAACCGGCAATTCATGGTTTTTAAGTAGCCAGATTTCTTTGAGTTCAGTCGTTTTTAGTCTGCACGCGGATCACTGAATCTGCTCAGGCGTGTGCTTCTTGGCCTTGCCCATTCCTTGCTCCTTCCATATCAGTTTGTCTCACCCCCACTGGTACAGGTTTTGCCGGGCACTCCAACAGTTATGAGTACGTTTGATCAACCTGCTCTGAAGCGCGAGGGGAAAACTAATAAACCGACGAATAAGACAATATGAATATTAATTGTTGACAAGTAGTATTTAGACGCCGTACTTTTTTAAAGCGCGAGGGCAAAACTAATAAATCGACGAATAAGACAATACGAATATTACTTGTTGACAGTCGGTATTCGGTTGTTTACAGTTGGTCAACTGTCGATGCGTTCGTAGCCGGTCGGAGGTAAATCCGAGATCTGAACTGGTTCACGGATGTGAAAGGAAGAAATGAAACAGTACTTTGTTGCGAGCAGGGAAGTATCCTTCCGCAGTTTATGTGTTATTGCGGCGGTCGCCATGACTGCTCCGCTGTTGATGGCGCAGTCGAGTTGGGCACCGGCGTCCGAGCCGGGCGTGCCGGCCGGCCCAGCAAGGATTCGTCCCTCTGTCGTCCATGTGGACCCCGGTCAACAGCAACAATTCAGAATTTTGCAGCCGCACTGGCTACTTTCAACGACTGTCATGCCAGGAGTGAAGTGGTCCGTAAACGACGTCCCCGGCGGCAACGCGGAAATTGGCACGATCGATTCCAACGGCATGTACCGGGCGCCCGAGAAAGCGCCAAAGCCTCATGAAATTCACATCTGTGCCGACGCTGAGGGAGCTCCCAATCGCTACCTGTGGGCGACTGTGATTATCGGGAATGAGGCTCCAACCTACAAAATGGTTCTGGACTGGGGGGAACCCAAAAGCAAACTTGTCCATCTGAAGGGCCCTCATGGTATCAACATCGATGCAAACGGCAACCTCATCATCGCAGATGAGACAAGCGGTCACGTCTTGCGATACACGCCCGAGGGGAAATTCATTGGCGAGGTCGGATTGGGGCCGGGTGATTCGGAATCCGAGAGACAGCCAGGAGGACACTTCAAGGAGCCCCGCTCCGCTGCAGTGGATGCGGAAGGAAACATCTTCATCGGCGATGAAGCAACAGCGGAACGTATCCAGGAATTTTCCCCCGACGGCAAGTTTCTCCGCAGGTTCGCGCTGAAAGGCAACCGCCCTGGCATGATCCTGCGCCCCCATGGAATGCAATTTGATGCTAAGGGACGACTCTTTGTTGATGACGTGGATAATTTCCGGATCAGCGTGTATGACCATTCCGGCAAATTCCTCTATTCCTGGGGACAGGGTGGGTTGTATCCGGGTGATCTGAATCCCCCTCACGGTCTTGCGTTGGATAAAAATGACGATGTTTTTGTCAATAGTTTTTACGGGCCTGCACAGAAATTTACCGCGGACGGAAAATTCCTGAAGGCATTCGCGTATGCGGATCCTCCGGATGGCCCGATTATTTATCACACACTCAATGGAGATCGCTGGGGAGATGTTTTACAAGTGGTGGAGACTCTGAAGCCGAATCCAAAGAACTATATCAGCATTCAGAAATTCAACGATAACGGTGATTTCGTAACCAACCTGCGCATGTCGACACCTGATCGTAGGGCGATGTGGGTGGCCGTAGCGAAAGATGGCACCGTCTATGCTCTTTATTCAGGAAAGACTGAAAATGGTGTCCAGGTTTTCAAGGAGCAATAGCTACCGAGTGCCGCGTCCCCACGGCGGAAGAGCACAAAGCATTTGTAAAAGCGAATACATATAGGTAGGAGGCCATCGATGCATCTACGTTTCAAGAAATGGGCAACAGGCGTAGTCTTTTTCTTGCTTCTCGTGGTTACTTCCGGTACGGGACTTTTCGCTCAGGTGTTGCAAGCGTCGTTGAGCGGTCAGATTACTGACAGTACGGGCGCTGCTGTGACGGGCGCGAAAATTACTGTCAGGAATATTGAGACCGGTACGACCACGATTGGAGTATCGGGCTCCCAAGGCTATTATCGCGTGGGTTCACTCAGCGCGGGCCAATACACCATCACCGTGGAAAAGCCCGGCTTCAGCACGGGTGTCCGGGAAGGTATCATCCTGCTAGCCGCGCAACAGGCGACAGTGGGTCTCGAGTTAGCCCCGGGCAATATTAGCCAAAGAGTGGTAGTGACGGGTCAGGCGGCGCAACTTCAAACCGAAACGTCCAATCAGGGAGAAACGATCGATCAAGAGCGCATGCTCACCTTGCCGACAATGGGACAGAATCCAATTGCGGGCGTCTTTTCGGTGCCGGGCGTGCTTGTGACCGCCTCCGATCAGAGATTGCGGGGCTTCGATATCTTGGGAACAAGCAGCACTTCGATCAACGGGGGCCCTCCTAGGGCGAATGAAATCATGGTGGATGGCATGAGTTCCATCTTTGAAGCGAACTCGGCCACGTATGTCCCCAATGTTGAGGCCACTAGCGAAGTACGCGTTCAAACCACCCAATTCGATGCGCAGAATGGCTGGACGCTCGGCGGCGTCATCAATTTTGTCACCAAGAGCGGCACCAATCAGTTTCATGGTGCTGTATGGGAGTTCTTCCAAAACACCGTTCTGGATG
>JAJYSL010000382.1 GCA_021793595.1 Acidobacteriota bacterium | reverse complement strand
TGCCCAAATCGGTGCCTCTCCAGCCCACAGCTGAAAACTTCATCGCCGGCGCCCAAATCTATCGTCAGGATTGCGCATTTTGTCATGGCCTGAACAGCCAGAATTCAGCGGTGGCGCCGCACATGTATCCACACGCGCCGCAGCTATGGCATGCTCATGGCACGCATAGCGTTGTGGGCGTCAGTGACGATCCGCCGGGAGAAACCTATTGGAAAGTCTCCAACGGGATCCGCCTGACAGGCATGCCGTCATTCGACCAAATCCTGTCGTCCACTCAAATGTGGCAGGTCAGCTTGCTGCTCGCGAACGCCAACAAGCAATTGCCGCAGCCTGTATTGGATATTCTGGCCCAGCCCCTGACGTTCCAATTGCCGGCGCAGCCATCGAACACGACCCAGCCAGGAACAACGCCGCTCACGCCTAAGTAGGTAGTCCACGGAAATATATCAAGTCCGCCTTCGCCCGGCATAGCCCGGAGGCGGATACGGCAATTCGGTGCCGACGACCCAAGCCATTGAACAGATGCTTGGGGCGTCGTGTCTGGGCGGAGGCAGATAACATCTAGCGCTGAATGCTATATGTCAGCGCCGTGTTGAACTGCACCGAATTCCCTTGGAATCCCGCCGGAGGGTTGTTCAGATAGCTGTCCACTACCCCTACCGAAAAGCCGAAGTTCTTGAAGACCGGAAAGATCGCGCCCACCGACACGTTGCTGGAATAGTCCGACATACTGTTCCACGGCGCATTGAATGCTGCAATCTCCGTCAACACAATCTTCTTCGGGAATTTGCGCACATAATTGTCACCAAAGCTGGAGCCCACCAGGTTGGTGCTGGTGGCCGGCGTGGTTCCAGTCGCGGAAAACTGTTGCTTGGTGTAGTCCATCACCGCCGTCACATCCAGTTCCTGCTTGGCATTTTTAATCACCGTGTAGCCTGCGCCCAGTCCGTACAGCTGCTGCAAATCCAGACCCTGAGAAAAATTGTGGTCGAACATTGCCTGTTGCAACAGGTAGAAACGAGGACTGAAATACTCATCTTCCTCCAACCCGCCGTGCAGAATACTCGTCTTTACGGTCGGTGTGTTCGGCTGCGTCACTTTGCCGTAATTGCTGCTGAAATTTAGCAGCGTACGGTCTCGCGCCGGCATCCAGGTCACCGGTGGCGCAACCCGCGACAGAGCCACCGATGTATTGATGCTGATGCTGTTTTGCGTCGAGTTCACCGTACTCGCGCCCGCCCCTAGCGTGCCCGTGATCCCCTGCAGCAGACCTTGCTTCTTGTACACGCTTTTCTGATACGTCGCCTGGTCCACCAGATAGCTGATCTTTTTTACCGGGACCTGCTGCGTGCCATTTTGCGCCTGCACGGTCAGCGTTTCTCCCTCAACTAAGATCGTTCCCACTGGAATGTCGGAGTTGCTCTTCTTGCGCCCCACCACTTCGCCGGTTTCGATGACTGCAAACTTCTGGTTGGTGCGTATCTCCTTTACCTTGGTCCACGGTACTTGGACCATTCCGGCATTGTCGCTCTTAAAAAATACCGTTCCTCCAGATTCATGATCCAGTTTCCCGGTCAGCTTATCTCCATTGGCGAACACCAGAAGATCGGGCTTCGGTTTGGCGGTCGCATCGGCGGCCCGGGTGGGAAGTGTGGGAAATAAGCAGCCGGCCACCAGAAGGCACGGAAGGATCGATTGCAATTGGCCAAAAACGCGGGAGGCTTTCGCTTGAATTCGCATAAATTTATGGTTTCCTGAAAAAATTCGATGCAGTTAGGTTGCGTCCGTGTTGTCGGCGCCGGGAGAATCTTCAGGCACGTACTACACTTATAAAACGAGAGGCGGCTTGAAATGTCCAATGGATTCTTGAGCAGAATTGGTCGCGCACTTTCGATCTTCGGCGTCTCCAACCCGGAAGATGTGCGCAGAATGCAAAATCGGAAAGCCTCAGGAAATGTTGGGAAGCCGGTACCGGCAGCAGAAAAAACCGTTGGCGGCGACAATTCCACATCGCAGCAAAAGCGAACAGATGAGGAGTAGCATCGGGACTGCGATACGGAAAGAGAAGTTCTTTGTGTCTATCCCGATCGGGATCGAGGAATGTGTCGATAACCTGCAGACTGCATTTTTTGATCCACAGCAGGTAAACTAAAGCTATGGGGATCACACGGCAACAGGCCCTAGACGCGTTTCAGTCCGACGATCTGATCGGGCTCGGCATGGAAGCCAATGCCGTGCGCCGCAAGCTGCATCCTGAAGGCGTGGTCACCTACATCATTGATCGCAATATCAACTACACCAATTTCTGCACCGAGTATTGCACCTTCTGCGCGTTCTATCGCCCGCTGAAAGGCAAGCTCGCCGCCGAAGGCTACATCCTCGACTTCGATACCATCTACGACAAGATTCGCGAAACCGTGGAGATGGGCGGCACCGGCGTCCTAATGCAGGGCGGCTTGCATCCTGACCTCAAGATCGACTGGTTTGAGCGGCTGCTCACCGGCATCAAACAGCGCTTTCCCTCCATCTGGCTGCATTGTTTCTCCGCCTCCGAAATTTTAGCCATTGCCGAATACAGCGGCCTCACCGTTCACGACACCATCGCCCGTCTGCGCGATGCCGGACTCGACTCCATTCCCGGCGGCGGCGCGGAAATTCTCGACGATGAAGTGCGCCACCGTATCGCACGCCTGAAATGCGGCACCGACGAGTGGGTGCTGGTGCATCGCACCGCCCATCAGTTGGGCATGCGCACCACCGCCACCATGATGTTCGGCGTCGGTGAGACGTTCGAGCAGCGCGTCAACCACTTTGAGACGCTGCGCCGCCTCCAGGATGAGACAGGCGGATTCACTGCCTTCATCCCTTGGAGCTTTCAGCCCCACAACACCGCGCTCGGCGGCCGCGGCTGGGATGAAGCGACCTCTGTCGAGTACCTCAAAGTGCTGGCTATCTCCCGCCTGTATCTCGACAACATCGAGAATGTGCAGTCCAGCTGGGTCACCCAGGGACTGAAAGTTTTGCAGATGGGCCTGCGCTTCGGCGGCAACGATGTTGGTTCCGTCATGTTGGAAGAGAACGTCGTCAAGGCCGCTGGTACCGCCAATCACACCACCGAGGAAGAGCTTCGCCGCGTCATCCGAGATGCCGGTTTCAAACCCGTCCAGCGCGACACCCTCTATCGGACCATGTTTCTGAATTAGTCGCGACCCAGCACGAAAGGACTCTCCTTTCGAGCATGAATCCCAAAATCTTTCTTCCCCTGAATCTTGCTCTCGGCTTCTATAACGTTGGTACTATCCGGGCGCCTGAGATCGACATTTTCCCTTCCTGGAAGCTGGTGAGTGCGGAACGCTTCCGCGAAGTGCAGCGTGTCCACTGGCGCAAACTGCCCTATTGGGTGGTGCAGGAGAACGTGAATACGGTCGTAGTGAGCGATCCAGGAGAGCTGGACGCTCCTCATCAATGTTTCTGCGGGATTTTTGCTGGAGTGGACGATCAGTCTTCTCGCTTGACTTGCGCCGGCCAGCCCTTTCAGTCGACTGAATCCGTCATGTGCCGTGCGCGTTCACGCTGTCTTCAGTCTGCCCCACGTCCGCCGCAGCGTCCTCACCATCCAGCGAGCCATCAGCAACGCCATCAATGTCAATCCAATCGCAATTCCCGCCGCCGTCCATGGATGCTGCGTCACCAGCCATGTCAGCCCAATCGCCACCCCATCCTCGGTCGTGCTCAACGCAATATTCGATACCGGCTCCGGGCTCGGCGTCACTACAGCGCGCACCGCGGTTTTTGAGCTATGCGCCACCATCGCAATCGCAGCTCCCCCCACGGTTGCCAGCAACTGCATCTCCGGCGACAGGTGAGAACTGGCCCGATACGCCAGCAGACCCGCCACTGGCACGCGAATGAAGGTGTGCAGGGCGTTCCACACCATGTCCAGCCCGGGAATCTTGTCGGCTACAAATTCGGCGGCAAACAAAGTTCCGCTCACCGCGATCACCACCCAATCCCCCAGCATTTCCAGGCCTTGCGGCAACACCACCCAATGCGTGTGCGCCAGCAGTCCTAGCGTCAGCACCGTGGCATACACATTCAATCCCGCGGCAAAACTCGCGGCAATAATCAGCGCGGCAATCGTACTGGGCGTGAAGACGGTCATTTGCTGCGAATTCTATCCGACCGGCAGCCTATCGTCATCCGCAATTCCGCTTGCTCACGCCACTCCCATGGACGGCGCTTCACACTCACGTACAATGGTGCAAGCAGACACTTTCCGGGAGGCCCCTTTTTGCGGCCATGCCGTTGACACCAATAAGTTTAATGTGGAAGACTAGCTGGATTTCCGGTTCGGCGATCGCCGCCCGAATGGATCTCTGCGCCATGCTCTTCGCCCCGCCCCATGGCTTGCTCCATTATCTGCATGAGCAGGAAATCGCCAACCAGACCTTCGGCCACCTCTA
>JAJYSL010000381.1 GCA_021793595.1 Acidobacteriota bacterium | reverse complement strand
AGGGGAACAGGCAGACGACGGCACCGATGCAAGACAATTCCTCGGCCAGTTCTTCGAGTTCCAACTCCACAAAGGCGGCAGCGAATTCTGGACAGGGCCAGGGCAAGTCGTCGGCAGCTCAGAAAAATCCCTTTCCGGAAGCGCAATCTGAAGCTGCGGCGAAAGGCGACCAGGGGAGCGCGGCCGGCTCCGGTAAGCCGCAGGCGGGTTCGTCGTCTTCCGCTGGGGGATACAGCTCCAGCAATGCGCAACTGCCGGCAACCAATCTAGGCGAGGGAAACCCGAGCAAGCACCAGAGGATGGATACGTATACCAGGGATCATACGTTGGATGGACGAATCGAAGACGACCTGAATGTTGCGGATCTGTACATGAAAAACGGAAATTATCACGGCGGATATTTGCGCTACCAGGACGCGTTGCAGTACGACCCGCAGAACGATACCGCCATGTATGGACTGGCCGAGGCGATGTGCAAGGAGAACTTAACCAGCGAAGCGATGGCCCAGTTCAAAAGCTACCTTGCGAACAGTCTGCAGGGGAAATATGCCAAGAAAGCGGAAAAGATGCTGGAGCATCCGGAAAAATGCGAGCATAACCGCTAAGTAAAAAGCGATGCGTAAGAGAGCTTGTAAGACGCAAGGCTAACCATTCTATCGATGAAAAAGAGTCAGATACCATGCGATGGCAGGTTTGCCTATAAAGATGGCGACGATGCCGGCTGCCGCAAGAAAGCTGCCAAAGGGGATTCGGTCGGAGGCGCGGACCTTGCGCCGCATTAATAAGACGATGGCAAACAGCGCGGCGGCCAGCACCCCGAAAAAATAGGCGAACAGCGCGAGGGGTAATCCCATGAACGCCGCCATCATTGCCAGCAGTTTGACATCGCCCAGGCCGACACCTTCTCGCCGCCGGACCAGCAGGTAAAAACCCCGAATCGCCAGGAGCATGGCGGCCGCGATGGCTGCATCTGCCAGAGTTTGCACAGCAACGTGGACACGCGCGTGTATGCCGGGAGCAAGGATCTTCAGCAGGAAGGCCGCGGCAATACCCGTTAAGGTAAAGCTGTCCGGCAATAGCATCGTCTGCCCATCCATCACTGCCAGGCCAAGCAACAGAAAACAGGCCACGGTATCCACCAGGGTTTGCCACGTAGGACCCGTGTGCAGGAAACATGCGACGAATAGCGCGGCTGTGCCGAGCTCCACCAGCGGATACTGAATCGAAATGCGCACATGACAATTGCGGCAGCGACCCTTGAGCCACAGCCAACTGAGGACCGGAATATTGTCTCGCATACGGATGGAAGCCCCACAGTGAATACAATGCGAAGGCGGAACAGCGATCGACTGATGCGACGGTAGACGCGCGATACAGACGTTGAGAAAACTGCCGAACATCAGGCCTGCAAGCAGAGCAGTCGCGAGGAAGGCCCAAACCGGGATAAAAGTGGCGAAAGGCACGCAGCCGCAGTATACGCAGGAAGTGGACAATCTACAGCATTGCGATGGATGGATCTGATCGTAAGATGGGGACCATGAAGCAAACACCGAACGCATCTGCAACTCCACCCCAGTCAGAACAGGGTCGACCACATTCGTTGCAGGAGACTTTCGTACAGGCTGTGGAAATTATGGCACGGCTGCGTGCGCCGAACGGATGTCCGTGGGACCGCGAGCAGACATTCGATTCGATCCGCAAACACACGCTGGAAGAAACCTACGAGGTGCTGGACGCGATTGAACGGAAAGACTGGCCGGGGCTCAAGGATGAACTGGGAGATCTGTTTCTACAGGTGCTGTTCTACGCGGAAATGGCGGAGGAGGCTGGGTATTTCACGCTGCAGGAGGTGATGGAAAACCTGAACGAAAAGCTGATTCGCAGACATCCCCATGTATTTGCAAATCGGGAAGGAGTGGACACTGCTGCCCAGGTAGTTGCGAATTGGGAACAGATCAAACAACAGGAGCGCACTGGGTCTCGGAATGCGCGAGAGAAATCGCTGCTTGACGCGGTGCCGCGCGCACTGCCGGCGTTAGTGGAGGCGAGCAAGCTGGGAAGTAAAGCAGCGTCGATCGGGTTCGACTGGGAGAATGCCGCACCAGTTTTCGAAAAATTGCAGGAAGAATTGAATGAACTGCGCCAGGCAATGGCTGTGGGCCGCCAGGCGGAACAGGAGGAAGAACTGGGCGACGTGCTGTTCACCGTCGTGAACCTTGCCCGCAAACTTGGAGTGCAGTCGGAACTTGCCCTTCGCGGATCGAATGCAAAGTTTCGTCGCAGGTTCGCAGCCATGGAGAAGGGACCTGCTTCGGCGGTGTCGATTGCCGAACTTGCTCCGGAGGAACTGGAGAGACTCTGGGACAACGTGAAAGCGGAGGAACGAAAGGACAAATCCGGTGAGTAAACCCATGGCTAAGGAAATTGAAATTCGAAAGATGGTTTCCATTCCGGACATGGAGGCATGTGTGGTTCTGCAACAATCCGTGTGGCAATTTCGCGATCTCGACGTGGTTCCGCGCAGAATGTTTGTGGTTGCCAGCTCCATTGGCGGGCAGGTGCTGGGGGCTTGGGATGGAACGAACCTTGCTGGTTATGTGATTGCCGTCCCCGGCGTGCGCCAGGGCAAGCCTTATCTTCATTCGCATATGCTTGCGGTGTTGCCGGGATATCAAAATCGCGGCATCGGCAAGATGCTGAAACTTGCGCAAAGAGAAGACGCACTGGCACGTGGCATCGATTTGATCGAATGGACCTTTGATCCGATGAAGAGCAAAAATGCATACTTCAACATCGAGAAGCTCGGGGCGGTGGTGCGGCGCTATGTTGCTGACTTTTATGGCCCTTCCACATCGCCGCTGCATGGGACATTGCCCACCGATCGTATGTGCGCGGAATGGTGGTTGAAGTCGGACCGTGTCGCAGCGCTGCTGGCCGGACGGAGCCTGCCCGAATACGACATAAAGGAAACTATTACAGTTACATGCGAGGATGTCGCGCCGAGTGATACACTCCAGCCACCCCCTACAAAAGCGCTACAATCGCTGCTGAACGTGCGGCAACAATTTTTCTCGGCTTTTTCCGTTGGTTATACGGCGTTGAGGTTTCAGCCTGTGTCTCGAGAGTCCGCTCGCTATCGGCTTGGCCATTGGGACGAAGCGGAAGCAACAGTTAGAGAATAATCAAGCGCGGGCTCGCAACAGAAACTGCTGCTATTGGATCTAGATTTTGGGGAGGATGTTGTGAAGATTGAGAGTGTGGTCTTGCGGGAAATCCGCATGCCGCTGGTACAGCCGTTTGAGACCAGCTTTGGTCGCACCACGGAGCGTCGCATTCTTCTGGTGGAAGTGCAGAGCGAGGGAGTGACGGGCTGGGGAGAATGTACAGCCGGCGAGCACCCCAGTTTTAGCGGAGAGTGTACCGATACAGCGTGGCTGATACTCGCCAATGAATTGATTCCCGCATTGTTTCACGCGGAAATCGACTCCTCTGGCATGTGTCCGAAGGCGCTGAGCCACGTGCGCGGGAACCGAATGGCCAAGGCCGCCCTGGAGAACGCAGTATGGGATGCGGAATGTCAGCAGTTGAGAATTCCATTGTGGGAACTGCTCGGTGGTGTACGGAGAAGGATTGCGTGCGGCGTTTCCCTGGGTATTCAATCGTCGATTGAGAAGTTGTTGGAAGTGGTTGAAAAGGAACTGGCCGCGGGGTACCAGCGCATCAAATTGAAATGTAAGCCAGGTCACGACATCCAGATGTTCGACGCCGTGCGCAAGCGCTGGCCGGATATTTCCTTAAGTTGCGACGCCAATGGTTCCTATCGTTTGAAAGATCAGAATCTTTTGCGAGCCTTTGACTCTTTCAATATGCTGATGATCGAGCAGCCCTTATGGCATAACGACTTTTATTTTCATGCCCTGTTGCAGCGCCAATTGGATACCGCGATCTGCCTGGACGAATCGATTCGAAATCGACGCGATGCCCTGGCGGCCATTGAAATGGAATCGTGCCGCATCATCAATATCAAACTGGGTCGTGTGGGAGGATTCAGCGAAGCGATTCGCGTACACAATGTCACAGCGGAACGGGGCATTCCAGCCTGGTGCGGAGGGATGCTGGAGACGGGCATTGGCCGCGCGCATAACATTGCGCTTTCATCGCTGGAAAATTTTGTTTTACCTGGAGACGTGTCCGCCTCGGAGCGTTACTGGGAAGAAGACATTGTCGAGCCGGCCGTAGAGGTTTCGCGTAAGGGTGAAATCGAGGTACCTCAAATCGCAGGCCGCGGATTTGAAGTGAAGCGAGACCGGGTGGAGAAACTCACGGTACGCAGCGAGCGTTTTCATGCCAGGAACAAGGCCCACAGTGAGCCTGCCGGGCAGATGAAGGCGCGCGCATAATCCGAAATCCGCTGACCGCATGGGAATGCTATGGGTGAACGGACTTGGATTGCGCAGCCAGGCT
>JAJYSL010000380.1 GCA_021793595.1 Acidobacteriota bacterium | reverse complement strand
CAAGTTATCCCCGGCCGCGCAGCAAGAACGCCGCAACCAGGTGGTTCGTGCGTTCAAGCGCGGAGTGAAGCGGCGCCAGATAGCCCGCGATCTTGGATTGAGTTATAGCGCCGTACGTTTGATTGTCAATCGATACAAAACCAATGGTATGAAAGGGATATCCTCCGGTCGCCGTGGGCGTCCGAAAGGTAGTTGTCGGACGCTCACGGTCGAGCAGGAAGAGCATATTCAGCGTCTGATCAAGGATCATCGTCCTGAGCAGTTGAAGATGGACTTTGCCTTGTGGACGCGCGCTGCGGTGATGCTTTTGATCGAGCGCGAATGCGGTATTTGCCTGCCGGTGCGCAGCGTGGGCGAGTATCTCAAGCGCTGGGGATTTACGCCGCAGAAGCCGATTCGCCGCGCCTATGAGAAGTCGCCCGTGGCCGTGCAGAAATGGCTCGACGAAACCTACCCGGAGATTGCCAAACGCGCCAAAGAAGAAGACGCCGAGATTCACTGGGGCGACGAGACCGCAGTGGTCAACACGGATGTTCGTGGCCGTGGCTATGCGCCCAAAGGAGTAACACCCGTGGCCTATGTCGTGGGCGGCACGCGGCAGAAGTTATCGATGATTTCTACCGTGACCAATCAGGGCAAGGCAAGCTGGATGATCATCGACGGTAACTTCAACCACCTGCGGCTGATCGAGTTCTTCGAGGCTTTGATCAAGCAGGCAGGGCGCAAGGTCTTCCTGGTTCTCGACAACTTGGGCGTACATCATTGCAAGCCGGTCAAGAAGTGGCTGGCTGAACACATGGAGCAAATCGAAGTCTTCTATTTGCCCAGTTACTCGCCGGAACTCAACCCGGATGAACGTCTCAATGGAGACTTGAAACAGGCCATCGAAACTCGCGTTCCTTGCAGGACAAAAGACAAGTTAAAGAAGGCTGCAACGGAACACATGTCGGCAATCGAAAACAATCCAGAAAGAATCAAAGCCTTCTTCAAAGACCCCATCGTCGCCTATGCCGCATGACAGTGTTTTGTTGCCAGATCAATAAGCTGTGAATCTGGAAAAGAAGCACAGTTCAGAGCCACAAGCGGAGAGGAACCGGTCATGAAAGCAAAGGTACGATTTTTGGGATTGGATGTCCATGCCGAGACGATTGCTGTCACGGTAGCCGAGGCAGACGGCGAGGTACGCAGCCTGGGAACGATCACCAACCGTGCGGAGTCGGTGCGCAAGCTGGTGAAGAAGCTGGGGCCGGTGGAAGATTTGCGGGCCTGCTACGAGGCCGGTCCAACGGGATATGTTCTTTACTGGCAGTTGACCGAGTTGGGAGTGGAATGCGCGGTGATCGCTCCGACGCTGGTACCGGTGAAGGCCGGCGACCGGGTGAAGACGGATCTGCGGGACGCGGTGAAGCTGGCGCGCTGCCATCGCGCGGGCGAGTTGACAGCGGTGTGGGTCCCGGATGCAAGTGCGGAGGCGCTGCGGAACCTGGTGCGTGCGCGGGAGGCAGCCAAGCAGGATCAGTTGCGGGCGCGGCACCGGCTGAGTAAGTTTCTTCTGCGTACGGGGCAACGGCCTGGCGCAGGAGTGAAGGCAGGGGAAAGCTTTGCAACCGCGCCAGAAAACCCCGGCGATTTCGGCGACCGCTGAAATGGGGTTATCTGGGGTTGACCAATCGGCTAAATGGTTGCGGGGGCTGGATTTGAAGTTGGATCTTCCGAAACTAACATTTCAGGTGATCCGAAGGACCATGGCCACCCTCAGCCAGACCAAGGGTACGGTCAAGGACACTCAGGGCATGCTGCGCCACTCTCGACTTCCAACGACAACGGATGTTTACATGCAGGTGATTTCTGACGGCGTCAAGCAGATGATTGATTCGATGCATGACGAACTGCGTAATCGCCAAGAGTAACCCATCCATCACCACTCAGTAGATTGAGCGCCGTGCCGGTGCTTCCAGCAATCAGAAAAAAATGACACCAATTGACACCAAATGCCGGAAGGGCTATGGAAAGCCTGCCGACGTAAACCATTGATTTTTCTATGGATATTTTGGTGGACCTGATCGGGATCGAACCGATGACCTCTTCCATGCCATTCAACAAGTAATTGACTTTTCAAACACATACAGGACTCCGATGGCACCGTAAGTCCTTGGATGTTCGTAGAGGCTCAGGAACCGACGTATCGCAAAACGTATCGCGTTTACTGTGCATGGGTCGGCAGGAATTGGCCACGATGCAGAAGCCACGCGACCAAATTCCAGCCACGCATCTCCCAGCCGTTGCCTGCGTAAACGAGCATGGACTCGACTGTGTACTCGAAGCATCATTTCTGGATACGTTATCTGTCTGGAAGGATTGGGCATTCCCAAGGATTGTCGAACTCATGCTATCGCCGTGAAAGTTGGTCCTCAACACGGAGCCACAAGCAACCACAGGCGCAGGATCGTACTGGTAGAAATCCGAAGAACCGCAGGGAACAGCAGATTGTGTACCCGAGATGTACTCGACAAATCTCTCGACCACGCCTGAAATCAAGTCCTTGAAACAAAACGGCGAAGTTTCATTTGGGGATCCGGCACCAAAATTGAAACCGGCTGCGAATGCCTGCCCAGTTTTTCCAACAGCGGCTGCTCCAAAAAACGTAGGGTAAATCTTGGGAGTCGAAAATAACGCTTCACCATGGTGGTGAACTGTGGTGTAATGAAGACATGCGAAACGCGGCGAGGAAGTCTCACGAGAAACCGCAGATTGAATTGGTCGAGGACGCGTCCGTGCGGGCTTCGATCAGTTTCCCGCGCGAATTGTATCGAACCTTGGAGCAGATCGCCCGCGAGAAGAAAGTATCGCTGGCATGGGTTGTTCGGGACGCTGCCGAGCAGTACGTATCGGACAAATGGCCGCTCTTCAAGGGGAGGGTGTAACGTGCCCGCATTTTATGAATTTTTCGCTGGCGGCGGCATGGCCCGCGCGGGTCTCGGAAATCGCTGGTCTTGCCGGTTTGCGAATGACTTTGACGCGAAAAAGGGAACGGCGTACACCGCGAATTGGGGAACGGAAGAACTGGTCGTTCGTGATGTTGCAGCGCTGTCCGTCGGCGACATTCCAGAAGGCGCGGATCTGGCCTGGGCATCTTTCCCTTGCCAGGACTTGTCTTTGGCTGGCTCTGGAGCAGGCTTGAAGGGCGAGCGCTCCGGAACGTTCTGGCATTTCTGGCGACTTTTGATGGCGTTAGATGAAGAACAGCGTGCCCCGAAGATTGTGGCGCTGGAGAATGTTTGCGGCGCGCTCTGGTCGCATGACGGGAAGGATTTTGCGGCCATCGGGGCGGCGCTCGTCAAAGGTGGTTATCGTTTTGGCGCACTGGTCATCGATGCCGTGCATTTCGTGCCGCAGTCCCGCCCGCGCCTCTTCATTATTGGCCTGAAAAACTATGCCACGGTTCCTGGCCTGCTCACGATGCAAGAACCGGATTCAATCTGGCATCCGCCGCACCTTGTCCGCGCCTACGACAGACTGCCCCAGAAGGTGAAGGATGCGTGGTTCTGGTGGAGACTGCCGGTTCCCCCGCGACGTAGATCCACCTTTTCGGATTTGATTGAAGAGGAGCCGCAAGGCGTCGCTTGGCACACACCGGCAGAAACGAAACGTCTGATCTCCATGATGAGTCCGCTCAATCTTAGAAAAGTCGAACAGGCGAAGCGGTTGGGATATCGCGTGGTTGGCGGAATCTATCGGCGGACGCGGGCGGATGAGAATGGAGATCGCATGCAGCGCGCTGAAGTGCGTTTCGACGATATCTCCGGTTGCCTGCGAACGCCGGTTGGAGGCTCCAGCCGACAGACGATTTTGATTGTAGAAGGCCAGAAAGTGCGCTCCCGTTTGCTGTCGCCACGCGAGGCAGCGCGATTGATGGGTCTGCCGGACTCCTATATTCTTCCCAAAAACTACAACGAGGCATATCACCTGGCTGGGGACGGCGTTGTTGTTCCGGTTGTCCGATTTCTTGCAGAGTGC
The DNA here is from genome assembly GCA_021793595.1 of Acidobacteriota bacterium. The sequence continues at coordinate 447 of JAJYSL010000380.1, read as the reverse complement.
CTGCTCGAACCGATTGTTGCCTCGGAGAAAAAGCGCAAAAGGCAGGCGGCATAATGGCGCGTGCGCATCAAGAGGAGCTCGCGGCCTTTACCGCAGAAAAGAGCTTTCGCGGAAAAGGCCCCATCTCTGTTGCGTTGGTCGTCACCCAGCACGCAAAAACGATGGGCTTGCCGCTGAACCCAGAGACTCTTATTACCGAAGGCGGCGGTCAGGTTCTCGGCTTGGGTAAGGGTGCCGTGCAATCCATTCTGAAGCGGCATGGCATCGACCGGTTGCTTGCTGCCGAAGGAGGCCGAACCTCCAGAGGCAGCCTGAACAATATGCGCGAGTACGTCGCCTTTCTCAATGTCCTCAATCAAAAAGGGAATGTTGATCTCGACGCGATTGAGGCGTTCTGGATTGACCGCGTCCACGAATTCTTCGCAGGCAAGCCATTCAAGATCAAAC
>JAJYSL010000379.1 GCA_021793595.1 Acidobacteriota bacterium | reverse complement strand
GAAATGAGGCGGCAGACGGCGCATACTAGGACTGTGGTGGAGAACTGCACGCCCAGGTCTCAAATACGAGACCTGGGGCACCCAGAATGTCGTGTTGTTGACGGATCCTTCGGAATGGCGAGGCGAGCGCATCTTGGCCTTTGCCGCAGCTATGGAGATTTTCGCGTGGCAATCGCATCCCGACAATATCGGCGCTGGAGGTTGGCGGTCGCGGGAGCGGTGGTGATTTTCGCCGGTGCGACGGCGTGCTTTGCTTTCTCAACGGAGCAGAAAGAACCGACGTGTCCGACAGCGGCGGCGTCCAATTCCACGACGGCACCAGCTTCGGCGGACAGTTCGGACTGCATCATGCCTGGAGTGAAACAGGGCAGCCTGAATGACGTGAACGCGGTGGGGCATCGGAAGATTGGCGGACGCGGGCTGGGCAACTGGTACTCCGAGAAGAGCGAGATGGCGTGGGGCGCGCAGATTGCGCAGCAGGTGATGAAGTCGTCAAAAATTGTGCGCGATCCGGTGGTGGAAGAGTACGTGAACCGCATCGGCCAGAACATTGTGAAGAATTCCGATGCCAAGGTGCCGTTCACGATCAAGGTGATTGACTCGGACGAGGTGAATGCGTTCGCGCTTCCGGGGGGATATTTTTTTGTGAATTCCGGCCTGATTCTGGCGGCGGACAATGAGGCGGAGCTGGCCGGCGTGATGGCGCATGAGATTGGCCACGTGGCGGCGCACCACCAGGCGCGTGAGATGACGCGCATGCATTATGCCGACCTGGGGACGGTGCCGCTGGTGATGATGACCGGTTACAGTACGCTGGGCTACGGACTATATGAGGCTTCCGCGTTTGCGGTGCCGCTGACGTTTCTGCAGTTTCAGCGGGATTTTGAGGCGCAGGCGGACTGGCTGGGCGTGGAATATATGTATGACGCCGGGTACGATCCGCAGCAACTGATTGCCTTTTTCGAGAAGATTGAAGAGTTGCAGAAGACCAAGCCGCGGTTGATCTCGAAGACGTTCGCAACCCATCCGCAGACGCCGGCGCGGGTGGAGCGGACACAGCACGAAATTGCGAAGATTCTGCCGCCGCGGCCGGAGTATATTGTCGACACTTCCGAGTTTCACGCGGTGCAGGAGCGGCTGCGACGGCTGGAAAATCGGCGACCGGTGAAGCCGGGGCGACTGGGCGCGGGCAAGAATGCGCCTGTATTGCGCAGAGTTGCGACGGGCCAGGGCGAAGGCGTTCCGTCGTCCTCCGATGACGAGCGACCGACGCTGCACGAAGGGCCGAGCCAGTAGGGATCGCTACGCAAATTTGCGGACGATGGCGAGCACGCGGCCCTGAATGGCGACCTGGGCTGCGGGAACATAGATCGGTTCCATTTCGGAGTTCGCCGGCTGCAGGCGAACCGTGTCGCCCTCCAGATAATAGTGCTTCAGAGTGGTCTCGGTGCCGTCGACCAGCGCCACGACAATTTCTCCCTGGCGGGCGGTCTGGGCTTTTTCCACCAGCACATAATCGCCGCTCATAATATGGTCGTCACGCATGGACTCGCCGCTGACTTCGAGCGCGAAGACGGCCTTGTTCTCGACAATATCGTTCAGTGAAAGGCTGTCGCGATATTCCATCGCCTCCAACGGGCGACCGGCGGCAATGCGGCCCATCAAGGGGATTTCGAGGTGGGCGGAGGCTTTGCGCTCGGGGAGCACATCGATGGATCGGCTGCGATTGTGGGCGCGGTTGAGGAGGCCCTTCCGTTCCAAATTGGAAATATGTTTGTGAACGGTGGCCAGGGAACTGAGTTCGAGCCCGGAGGCAATCTCTTCAAAGGAGGGAGAGTAGCCGCAGCGCTCGACGAAATTCCGAATAAAATCGAGGACCTCTTTTTGACGCTTGGTGATTGCCATGGTGCCTGCAGTCTAGCGAATGAAAGGCGAAATTGCAAGAAGAGAATTTGGAGATTTTGTTGGAGTCCATTCGGACTCGATCTCGACTCGTCCCTCACAGTCGGAACCGCAGAGAATGGCGATCGAGGTGACGCGGCTGTTCTTGATCCCACATCTCCCCGCAGAGAACGCGGGTAGATATGGGGCACCCAGATCACGGATGGTTCAGGAGAAAACGCAGGTTCCCACTGCGGTCGCCGCAGCGACCTCCGGTCGGAATGACAACTTTATCTTTGCGCTATCTTGTTCCCAGGTTAGCTACGCGAACCTGGGGCACCCGGCAGTTGATCAAGCTCTACGAAGACGCCAACGGAGAGATAAACGTCGATGTAAACTTACCCGTCGAGAAAGCAACTTGAGTCCATCACCCAAACTTACGGCAGGGGGCCCATTCAAGCCGTACTTTGGCTTGAGTGGGGAGGGGTTGAGGCCTAAGCTTGCCGTATGGCTTGGGGACTGCGGCGATTTCAGGAATCCGAGAATAGCGCTCGAGGTGACGCGGCTGTTTTTGATCCCACATCTCCCCGCAGAGAACGCGGGTAGATATGGGGCACCCGGATTTCTTGCTCGTCGATAGACATTCACAGTTCTGCGGGAGATCGAAAACAATTTTGCATGGTTGATTCCCAGATTGGGAGGAGCGGGGAGGTGTGTGCCGAAATGAATTTGGGCGCGGACACATTACTGTTCTTGAGTTGATTTCACTGCGCGACACGCGCAAGTCTAGACGAGACGGCGAGTGCGTGACGATGCTGACGCTCTTGCCCGTCGCGATAGAGAACGAGCAAGCCGATGGCAACCTTCCCTGGCTCCAAGATTTCGCAAGCTTCCGTATAAATTCCGCTGAGCGTGTTGTCGGCGCTCGAATGGATGCCGCTGCCGTCTCCGCAGAAACGACCGAGCGGGGCTGCAGCGGCGGCAATTACAGCTACGCAGGATCGCAGGATCGCGAACAAATTCTGCTGGAGCGGCTAGCGCAGTCGGTCGAGTTGTGCTGGAAGCAGGCGTGACGGCGATCTTCGCCAAGAGCAGCGACAGGAAAGCCATGGCTCGAGGGGGAATGCCGACGGTGCGTCTCTAATTTGCGGCGAGGGCTTGCAGGACAGATTCCTGCTGGGCACGCTGGCGTTTGCGTTCCAGTTGATAGCGTAGCGTTACCAGCATCACGCCCCAGACAAACCAGCCTGCGAGGTTCCACCAAACCGCGGGCCACATGCTGGGATCGAGTCCGGAGTTGGCGCCGCCGCCGATGACCGGAGACGGATGCTGGGTGCGCCACCAGCGAATCGACATATAGACAATGGGAACGTCGATGGCCGCAAAGATCGACAACACGGCGGCCAGGGTTTGCGTTTGGCCGCCGGCGGTGAAGCGGCGCAGCAGCAGATAGCTGACGTAGATCAGCCACAACATCAGAAAGCTAGTGAGACGTTCGTCCCAGGTCCACCAGATGCCCCACACGGGTCGCGCCCACAACATGCCGGTGGCGAGGCCAATACTGCAAAAGATGAGGGTCATTTCCGCGGAAGCGAGGGCGAGAGCGTCGGCGGCCTGGGCGCGTGGCGGGTTGGAATTTCGCGTCGCTAGAAATACCAGCGAGGCGATGAAGTTGATGTAGGGAAACAAGAGCGCCATGATGGCGGAAGGGAAATGGTAGTAGAAGATTCGCTGGATCTGACCCATGGTGGCTTCTGTGGGAGCCACGTAGATGGCTTGATAGAAGCCGACAGATAAGAGCACCAAGGCCAGCGGTAATCCGATCGACAGGGTCTTTTTCATGGCAAGAAAGAGAGCTTGTTGCTATTGCTGCGTGGTTGCTGCATACCGATGAATTTCAAATCAGCCTGAAGAGACTTCGAAAGTCTACTACAGATTTCCAACCGGCCGGAACCTGGGCGCGGGTCAACGGGGCTGCGCCATGGAGGCGGTTTGCCTGGGTTTCTCTCCCGGTTTGGCGGGCGCATATTTGGAGGCGCATTTGGCCTGGACCTGGGTGGCGTGGAAGACGCCGTCGCGCCCGTACATACCAACGGCCAATGCCTGCGCATTGTCCTTGAAAGTGTCTGGCGGGGGATCGCTGCCGGTGTACTTTACCTCCAGCTTCCGGCCCTGCTCTACCAGGACGAACTGTGCGTGCGCACCGTCGCGCTGGATAGAACCCGGCTCGACGTTCCCGGCAACCCGCAGGTGTCGCGTGTAGGCGCGATTGCCCATGGATTGCAATTCCTGAATGGTGACGTAATAGCTTTTGTTTGCCCGGACGCCGGTGACGGCCAGGTACAAGATGGTGCCGACAATGACAACCGCGGCAACTGCAACGCGAATTCCAACAGAGTTTTTGTGCACCGAACATCTCCTGCAATCAACATCGGGACTACTTCCAGTATGCGCCAAGAATGCGAGAATTGAACAGCGATTCGGCGCGCTAACGTGACCGGCATCACCGAAGATGGTGACGCAGCAAAGATATAGTTACAACCTACGTACGGCATACAAACTTTCGAGTCTGATAAATCGCAATCCACTAA
>JAJYSL010000378.1 GCA_021793595.1 Acidobacteriota bacterium | reverse complement strand
CTCGTAAAACGGATGCCCAGGAGCCGACGCCAATTCTGTATGCGCAATCCATAATGGTTCCTGCTTTTGCTGATCTTCACGCCTGCCCATCGCCATACTGGTTAGACGTTTTGAACCCATACTTGTATCGCATCAAAGACCGACTTTAACCACGGGCTGTTAAGGGGAACTTGCGCTCCAGACATTCTTCCATTACTCTTACCGGTAGGAGTATTACTGTGCAAATCACAAGCAAGGGGCAGGTCACTATACCGCAAGATGTCCGTAATCAGTTAGGCCTTCTGCCTCATACAGAGGTCGAGTTTGAGTTGGCTGGGGACCACGCCCGTATCCGCAAAGCCAGGCGCGCGGCCGGCGCGGGCATCCGAGGAAACAGAGCGCTCGAAGCGCTCCGTGGCACGGCGGACACTCGTATGAGCACCGACGAAATCATGGCATTGACGCGCGTGGAGGCCCGCCACGGCAGGAAAGCCAGGTGAAACCGGTTTTGACGAGTTTGCCGGCACGTCTGCGCAACTGCCGCGGCGTCCTGGTTGACAGTAATATTCTGCTCGACATCGCCACCAATGACGCGAAGTGGAGCGAATGGTCGGGGAGTGCGCTCGCAGAGTGTGCCGAACATGCGGCACTGATCATCAATCCCATCATCTATGCCGAAGTGTCGATCGGATATACGACCATCGAAGCGCTGAATGCTGCTCTGCCCAGCAGCCTTTACCAAAGAGACCCCCTTCCCTGGGAAGCCGGATTCCTGGCAGGCAAGTGCTTCCTGGCTTATCGCAGGCGTGGAGGCTTGCGAAACACTCCTCTGCCGGACTTTTATATTGGCGCGCACGCGGCCATTGAACATCTGGCGTTGCTTACGCGCGACGTTGCTCGATTTCAAACCTACTTTCCCAAAGTCGAGATACTCTCGCCCCCGAAGGATCTGCGCTAACAACGACAGTTGAATGTCATCCGACAAACTTATTCAGAAAAGGAATCATAATTCTCATCTCCGAGAGGAGGCATCATGAACCTGCCACCCGCAGGGACCCTTTGTGCCGATTGCGGCTGCTGCCCAGCGGCACTCTACGCCGGCGATGACCCTATCTGCTGGGCGTGCGACGCCGGTGAACCGTGTCAAGGAAAGCGGAAGACCGCGTCCGCTCCCGCGCAACCACAACCCACCACCTCTCCATCTCCAACGGAGGACAAGCCTGTGGAGGACAAACCTGTGAAGGCAAAACGAATTTCCGACGAGATCAAGACTGCCATCCTCGCCGCGGCACCAACCGTCTCGAATATGGACCTGGCGCGCCAGTACAAAATCAGCGATGCAACCGTTTGCACGCTGCGCAAGAAAGCCGGCATTGTTCTCGTGAGAGGCAAGAATGCGGCCGCGCCCAGCGTAAAGAATTCCAGCGCCGTGAAGAAATCCAACGGTGTGAAATTTTCTGCGCCTTTGTCGCAGACCGCCATCGAGACCGCACAGGCTCCTCGATCTGGGACGGTTGCCGTCACCCTCAATTTCACTCCGGACCAGCTTGACGCATTCTGGCGTAACCTGCCGGTCGAGGTGAAAGCCATTGCCATCACCGCCGCGATCGAGACACAGGTGAAGGCTGCTTGAGCCAGGACTTCCTCAAGGCGCTCACACCCACGCAACCATGGGCCTCGCCAAGCGGATCGAGACACGTTCCTGGTATACCCACTATCGCGGACCGATGGTCATCCACGCGGCGAAGAACTACCCGAAATGGGCGAAGAAACTCGCCGCCACAGATGCCTTTCGCCAGGGTCTCGGTTGCCATCTTGGACCGGAGACCCTTCCGCTGGGCGTGGGTCTGTGCGTCGTGAGGATTGTTGCCTGTGTCAAGACAACGGAACTCCACAAGCTGGCCGCCATCGGCTTCCAGCCCCAGGTCAACGAACGGATGTTCGGGAACTTTGAGGAGGGCCGCTACGCCTGGGCCCTCGAACATCTGTACGATTTCATTGAGCCCGTGCCCGCAAAAGGCGCCCAAGGCCTGTGGACGTGGCCAATAAATAAATCCTGGGGCGTCTTGAAACTAACGTGTACTTGAGCGTACCCATTACCCTGTCTTTCCACCTCTCACTCTTTCCTTTTCAAATTTTCAATCAACAGGAGGTCCCATGGCCGATTGGTATGGAACTGCACGTAGCAACTATTTTCGCGTGAAGGACGAAGCCGCCTTTCGCAAAGAAGCTGAATCTCTCGGTTTAGAGGTGATGACTTCCAGTTCGGACAGCGGCCTGCTCTTTATGGTCACTCCCAATGCCTTGGACGACAAAGGTGGTTGGCCTACCTTGTCTCCCGATGAATCCGATGCAGTCGGGGACCCGCTGGAAATGGACATCGTCGGCTCCCTCTCGAAACATCTTTGCAAAGACGAAATCGTCATCTTAATGGAATGCGGAGCGGAGAAATTGCGCTACATCACCGGCCATGCCACCGCCTTCAACAGCAACGGCAAGCGCGTCGACCTCGATCTTGGTGATATCTATCAAAAAGCCGCAAAAAAGTTTCACGTCCCGGTCGAAAACATCACGGAAGCTCAGTATTGAGCCGTGCGTTCTCGACGGCCACAACACCGGGAAATGCCTTGTATTGCCGCTGATTGACTCCTTGTGGGAAAGAAGGCTATTCCCGCGTCTTTTCCACAGGGCATCCACCAATCGATCCAATAGCACGCCCGCGAGTTGTCTCGACTGGCCCGTTGGCGAAACTATTTCATATCCTCCATAGTCGGTATACAGTGGCCTTGGAGGCATGCTTATGGTCTGTGAAACACAAAGGTCGATGTCTCTCTCGGAAGAGTTTTAGAGACTGAATCTTTGTATCCCCTCAACCCTGCTTCAGTGCTACGACTCTTACAGGACACAACTCTTACAGCCTCTTTGTGCCCAGCCCATGCCGCTTCTCCGGACATTGAAGGTGCTCAACAGCATCCGCACTCTGTCCGAGACCTCGTTTCACGACCTCTTCAATCCGCTGGCTTGGGTGAAAGAGATTTCCGCCGAAACGGAGCCGGCCGGGACCGCAATCACTGTCCCCCCGCTGGCCCTTCATTTGGCGAACGCGATGAAATCCTCCACCTCCATCCTGCATGTCCTGATCGCCCAGGACACGGACCGGCTGCGCGCCGGATTCGCCCGTTTTTCCGACGAGCACCTGCATCTGCTCGGGGCCATTGCCAAAGCAGGATTTACCGACGACACCGTGCTCGAAGACCGCGAGGACATTCTCAGGTATATCGCAGCCAACTGCAGTTCCAGCGTCGAATCGCTCCTTCTGAACACGCCGGAACTGTTAGCCCTGGCCCCCAGTCTCACGATCCAGATGCCGGACATGGTTGCCGCTTCCAAGCGGACAATCCTTGAAATCAGCCAGAAGTACCCCGTTCCATTCCAGCCCTATGAACTGGAGTGCTACACCGGCAACGAGGTCGAAGAGTACGCGAAAGACGACCTCGCTTTCTATTTGAGCGGCAAGGTGCGGCATTGCGGCATCTGTGAAACATGCCATGAGGCCCTGACCAATCGGAAAATCGAACTCCATGCCCCCTCCGAGGTCAGCCGAATTGCCGATTCTTACGAGAACCGGCGCAGCGTGGAACAGAAAGGCCCGGAAGACGAGTTCCGCCACTTCAAAAGCACCCTTCCCTGCTGAGATCTCTGTTCGTGGTTTCACTGTGTCGCGAACCGGTGGGCTGATGCCTGCCGGTTTTGTTTTGGAACCTTATAATTGACTACCCTCGGAGGGTTTGAGGTGAAAAGTGGAACGTTACTGGCACCGTGACTGGATCGAAATATCTCGGCGTTTTCGAGGCCGAGACGAAGGAAGAGGCGGAGGCTTTGGCTTTGGAATCCGCGGCAGCGGTTGTGTCGATATGTAATTACTGCGACTCAGAATGTAGTGATCCCAGTATCGAGTCGGCTACGGCTGCGGAGATTGGATAAAAGGGAGTCAAATATAAATTCCCTTGTATTGGGACATTACTTGGCTCCAATGGGAAAGGGATACCGATAAGCGTTGAGCATTCGAGCTCCATGGTGGTGGGCTATCCTACACGGAAAGCCCGTCGAGAACCGTGATTGGTACACCCGAGTGCGTGGACGAGTGCTTCTCCATGCGAGCAAGTCCTGGAAGTCGGGAGAGATCGAGGACGACTGGGAAGATGTGCTCTTTATGGCAGAGAAAGACAAGATCACGGTACCCGAGCCAAGTTGGTCAGAGGTGAAAACCGCAGGCGGCTGCATTGTCGCAGTGTTGAGATTTACGATTGTGTGCGCCAGCATCCAAGTGCTTTCTTCGTTGGCGAATACGGGTTTCTGTTGCGCGAGCCTGTCACTTTCGAGAAGCCTATCCCGTTCAAGGGTGCTCTCGGATTCTTTGAGGTGCCAGACAGTGTTATTGGAGACTTCGGTAAGTTGATCGGGTGACGGCATGAAATCTCTCAGCTTGTAGATCG
>JAJYSL010000377.1 GCA_021793595.1 Acidobacteriota bacterium | reverse complement strand
CTCATCGTCTGCGTGGCGGCGCTGAACATCCTGATCGCGCTGACCATGATGGTGATGGAGAAGACCCGCGATATCGCCGTGCTGATGTCCTATGGCGTGCGGCCATCGCAGGTTCGGCGGATCTTTGTGTGGCAAGGGATGCTGATCGGCGTCCTTGGCACTTCCATCGGGCTGGTGGCAGGCTATACGCTGGCTTGGGCCGGCGGTCACTACCGCATCATCCATCTGTCGGCGGCGGTCTACTCGCTGGATTATCTGCCCTTCGCTCCGCGCTGGCAGGATGGCGTCATCGTTGCCGCAGTGGCATTGGGCGTTTCGTTCCTGGCCACGCTCTACCCATCGTCTTCCGCGGCGGGCATTCTTCCGGCAGAAGCCCTTCGCTACGAGTAGCGGCAATAAATATTTGCGACCTTCGCGGCTGCCGCATCTTACACTTGGTTTGCGGAGAGAACCATGAGCACACAAATCAATGTCGCCGGACCTGAAGATTGGCCGGAGCTTCCATTAGCCGCCTGGCAGGATACCTGCAACACACTGCATATGTGGTTCCAGATTGTCGGCAAGGTCCGCCTGGCACTGAGCCCGAAGCTGAACCATTGGTGGGAGGTCCCGCTCTATGTGAATGCGGTGGGCCTGACCACTTCGCCGATTCCCTACGCACGCGGAATCTTTGAGATCCAGTTCGACTTTATCGATCACAAACTGACGGTTCAGACGAACCATTCAACCGGCGCAACGATGAAGCTGGCGCCTCGGTCCGTGGCGGATTTCTATGGCATGTTCATGGAGACTCTGGCCGAGCTCGGCATCCAGGTGAAGATCTGGCCCATGCCGGTCGAAATTCCCGACCCTATTGCGTTTGACCAGGATACCCAACACAAATCCTACGACCCGGAATATGCGAACCGATTCTGGCGAATCCTGGTGAGCTGCGATTCCGTCTTCAAGGAATTTCGTGCGCGATTCATCGGCAAATCGAGTCCCTCCCATTTTTTCTGGGGCAGCTTCGACCTGGCTGTAACTCGGTTTTCCGGCCGCCGCGCGCCCGAGCGTGTGGGCGCCGATCCGATCACACGAGAAGCCTATTCACACGAAGTGATCAGCGCGGGATGGTGGCCGGGCGGCGGAGACATCGCGGAACCCGCGTTTTACGCCTATGCGGCACCGGAGCCGGAAGGGTTCGCCACGCGGACGATTCGGCCGGAAAAGGCTTTCTATCATCCGAAGCTCAGAGAATTTCTGCTGATGTACGATGACGTGCGGCAGGCGAGTTCGCCACGCGAGATGCTGCTTGACTTTATGCAGAGCACATACGAAGCGGGTGCAAACGCTGGCGGTTGGAATCGTAAGGACCTGGAGAAGACGTCGATCTGAGCACCTATCGTTCCTGGAAACGTTTAGTTGCCTTAGCAACCAAAATAAGCATTTTTGGCGATTATGGTTGCTAAGGCAACTAAGTCTCCAAGCGGCATCTTCGCTTCACCAAAAAAAGGAACGCCATCATGTTCAAAAAAATTGCGGTGGCATTCGATGAGTCACCTGAAGCGGCGCGAGCTTTCCATTCCGCGCTGGAGTTGGCCAAACTTACCGGGGCAGAGTTGACTGTCATCACAGTGATTGAACGCCTGCCCGCCTACGCGAGTTATGTGGCATCCGTGGCTCCGGACGTGCCGCAAATCCTACAGCGAGAAAGGCAAACCTTCTATGCCGAGTTGCATCACAGGGCCAGACAGGCTGCACAGCAAGCGGGCGTGGCGGTGCAGGTTAAGAGCATAGATGGCGGTGAGATCGATGGACTTCTTCATCTGATCGATGAGGTCCTGCCCGACCTGCTGGTCATCGGACTGCGACGTGACCCTGGCGGACTGAGCGGATGGATCGGCGGCACCGCGCACCGGATGGCGCTCCATGCGAAATGCAACATTCTGGGGATTCGTTAGAGGACTTGCGAGAACGAGCCTTACGAGTCGCAGGAATTGTGGGTAGAATCATGGTCGAATGTCTCGCTGTGCAAATTGCCCATGCTCAATTATTTAGAAAATAAGCCCTCCCCCAGCGAGCACGAGGAGCAGTTGCTGCAGCGCGCGCAACGTGCGGAGAGGCAACTGGCGGAGTTGCTGGCGAACATACCCGCCGGCTACGCTACGCTCGATCGCAATTGGACCTTCACATTTGCCAATCAGCAGGCTGTGCGCGGCAGCCGTCAGCGGCTTGAGGACTTTGTTGGCAAGAAGATCTGGACGATCTGGCCGCAACTTATCGGCACCGAAATCGAACGGCGATTTCGGCAAGTGATGGAGACGGGCGTCCCGGCCCATTTCGAACATTACAGCAAACCCTATGACGCCTGGTTTGAGATGCATGTCTACCCGAACGAAAACGGGATCGGCATCTACTTCCAGGAAATCACCAAGCGCAGGCGGGCAGAAGAGGCCCTGAGGGCCAGTGAGCAACGCTATCGCACCTTTACGGAACTCAATCCGCAGTTGATACTGATGGCCGACACGCAGGGTCAGGTGACCTTTGCCAACCAGCGACTGCTGAATTACACAGGCTTGACGCTGGAAGAAATCGTCGGCGAAGGCTGGCGCAAGGCAGTCCATCCTGACGACGATTTGCGGACGCTTGGCGCGTGGATGGAAGCGCTGACGAAGGACGTCGATTTCCAAGTGGAGACGCGGATTCGGCGAGGGTCGGACGGCATGTTTCGCTGGTTCTGGGTGCGAGGATTGCCGGTTCGCGATGAGCACAACAAGACCCTCGATTGGCTTGGCGTCTGCATTGACATACACGACCACAAGCTAGCGATGGAGGAATTGCGGAAGAGCCAGCAGGAGGCGGAGCATCAACGCCTGGAACTGGAGTCTATGTATCGGACTGCGCCCATTGGACTGGCTCTGTTCGATCCGGTGGAGTTTCGCTATCTGCGCCTGAACGACCGTCAGGCGGAGATTGTCGGACTGCCCATGGAAGACATTCTTGGCAAGACGTTGACGGAAATCGCGCCTATTGAGGGCCTGAAGGAAATGTTTCAGCAGGTCGCGCAGGGCACGCCCATCACGAATAACTTGCTGGAGGGTGAACTGCCGATGCAGCCCGGCATTCATCGTTATTGGACGGTGAATTATTATCCCGTCTATGGGCGGGATGGAAAGGTCCGCGCGATTACGGCCGCCTCATTGGAAATCACTGCGCAAAAGCGCGCCGAGAAAGCACTGATCCAAAGTGAGAAGCTTGCCGCGGTGGGACGCCTGGCGAGTTCCATTTCGCATGAGATCAACAACCCGCTGGAAGCCGTGACAAACCTGCTGTACCTGGCACTGAATCACGAGCAACTGCCTGAGACTACACGGCGTTATCTTGAAACCGCGCAGGGTGAGTTGACCCGCGTGTCGCACATCGCTACGCAGAGCTTGCGGTTTCATCGGCAGACGATGAATCCAACCCGAGTCGATCCACCAGAATTGATTGAGTCGGTTGTGGACCTTTACCATGGCCGCCTGCTCAACTGCAACATTCAAGTGGCCCGAAGATATAAGTCCACAAAGCGGATTTTGTGCTTTGAAAGCGACATTCGGCAGGTGTTGAACAATCTGATTGCCAACGCGATGGACGCCATGCGGCATGGCGGCCGTTTACTCCTTTGCAGCCGCGATGCCACGGAGTGGAAGAGTGGCCGCTCGGGGGTTTGCCTTACTGTTGCGGATACGGGACACGGCATGGCGGCGGAAGTTCAACGGCATGTCTTCGAACCCTTCTACACCACGAAAGAAGTCCACGGCACGGGCCTGGGATTGTGGATCTCTCATGGCATCGTGTCTCGGCATCACGGGTCTCTGCGGCTAAAGAGCAGCCAGAAACCGGCGTGCAACGGAACGGTATTCAGCCTATTCCTGCCGGATGAAGAAAATCCCTCCCAGCCGACGCAATAGGTGAGATGGAGTGGCTCCGGATTCCGCCCCATATCATGCTTGACAGGGCCATCGTCCTTATCGATGCCTATAGAATCGGTCAATCATGTATCAATCCGATTCGATTGCGTCCGCAAGGGTTTCTCGTGGTGTCTCGCTGATTTGGGAATTTGAGCGTGAAGGTGAATCACATCCCACCCCGGCATATTGGCGTGGGATTGTCCGTCGCGGCTCTATGATAGAGGCAGGATATGGGCGGACATTCCAGCAGCGAGATTGGCTCGACCCAGGAGGTTGAGCGGGTCGAAGAAGCGCGCCTGAACATTCCGGAGGGCGACGACGATGCTGTCCTGCTGCGCGTCGAAAATCTGCGCAAGGAGTACCGTAGCGGGCTGCAGCCGCTGGTCTTATTCGACGGGCTAAACCTGACGGTGCGCCAGGGCGAAATGATCGCGATTGTTGGCGAGTCGGGTGCGGGCAAAAGTACTTTGCTGCATCTGCTCGCAGCGCTTGATCGACCCTCTGCCGGTGACGTATACTGCGCCTCAACCTGGCTGGGAAAACTGAGCGC
>JAJYSL010000376.1 GCA_021793595.1 Acidobacteriota bacterium | reverse complement strand
CGATCTGCCGCTTCTATTGCAACGTTTCTCTGGCCTGACCCAAGATCAGCTCCGGGAGGCGCACTCATACGCGTATGGAGGCTCCGTCATCCAGGATCTGGGCTACTATCCCTTTGGCAACAAAGAGTTCAGCGATCTGGCGCATTACGTTCGCAGCGGAGATTTTGTTCTTGAGTTGATTTATCAAAGTCAGAATGCCGATGAATATGCATTCGCGCTGGGCGCGCTGTCGCACTATGCAGCAGACGTCTACGGCCACCCGGCGGTGAACGAAGCTGTAGCGATCCACTATCCAAAGCTGCGCGCAAAATACGGAATGTCCGTTCGCTTTGCACAGGACGAGAGTGCTCATTTGAAAACAGAGTTTGGCTTCGACACATTGCAGGTGGCAAAGAATCGTTATGCGTCAGAAAAATACCACGATTTCATAGGCTTCCATGTCGCGCAGCCTTTACTGGAGCGAGCCTTTGCGATCGTATACGGGATGCCATTGAAAGACGTACTCCCACATCAGGAGCTGGCGATCGGTTCCTATCGCTATTCCGTCAGCAGGCTGATCCCCCAAATGACGAAGGTGGCTCTCCAGATGCACAAGAAGGATCTGATGCGAGAGACGCCGAACTTCGCGAAGAAGAAATTCCTATACCGCCTATCGCGCTCAGATTACGAGAGAGAGTGGGGAAAGACCTATTCGAAGCCTGGTTTTGGCACACGGCTGCTATCGGCGCTCTTGCGATTCCTGCCCAAAGTCGGGCCATTCAAGGGATTGGGATTCAATAATCCGACCCCCCAAACGGAAAATTTGTATATTCAGAGCATTAATACTACGGTTGATCGTTACAGCGCATTACTTGAAGAAGTACGCACAGGTACTCTGGTTCTGCCCAACTTCAATCTTGATGACGGCACGAGAACCACGGCGGCGGAATACACGCTTGCAGATGAGACGTATGCGAGACTGTTGATCACCCTGGCTTCTCAGAAGTTCGACGGGACTTCGCCTCAACTGCGAAACAATATCCTCGCGTTTTATTCCGACCCTTCGCTGCCGATCGAGACCAAGGACGACCCTGCTCGCTGGCAGTCCGTACTGGACGATCTGAGCGAGTTGAAGTCTTTTTCGCGTACTTCGAGTATGAATGGTAGATCACCAGGAAGTTACTGTGTTTCTGAGCGCTCGTTGGCTTGCCAGCGGTAGCAGCCCCTACATAATAAAAACAGCATCCATAGATTCGCATACTCGATGAGACTGTGGACCTGGCAGTTATCTTTCTGTTTCGAATACGATCAGGTAATAACCTCGGCAATTCGAGAATCACCCGTTCGACGTAAAACTCCCAATTATTTTCTTGATATCCAATTGGATCAACTCCGTCGACGCAGCACTTCTTCATACACCTCGACATACTCCCGCGCAGGATGTTCCCAGGAATAATTCCGCGCCATTCCATTCCGCATCAGCGTCTTCCACCCGTCTGGATCATTGGCAAACACCCACAGCGCACGGTCGATTGCCCACAGTAAATCTCCCGGATGATAGCCGTAAAACTTGAAGCCGGTTCCTGTCCGCTGATCCGCATTCCACTCCTCGACCGTATCCTCCAGTCCGCCCGTTCCGCGCACCACTGGAACCGTCCCGTACTTCATCGAGTAAATCTGATTCAGGCCGCACGGTTCATAGCGCGAAGGCATGAGGAAGATATCCGCACCTGCTTCGATCTTGTGTGCGATCACGTCGTCGTACTTTACCTGCACGGCAACTTTGTCCGGATATCTCGCTGCAAAGCTGCGGAAGAAATTCTCATAGTACGGCTCACCGGCTCCCAGGGCCACCAGCACCATCTCCCGCTGTGCGAGCTGGTCGGCAATTGCCGCCAGCATGTCGAATCCCTTCTGCGTGGCGAAGCGCGAAACAACCCCCAGTACCGGCGTCGTCTCCGCCACATGTTCCAGCCCGAAGGCGTGCAACAGGTCGCGCCGACATTCCTTCTTTCCAGTCAGATCATCGGCGCTGTAATGCGCAGCCAGATGCCCATCGCAAGACGGATTCCACTGGCTGTAATCGACCCCGTTCAGAATCCCGCGAAGATCCCAGTGACGTCGACTGAAGATCGACTCCAAACCAGAACCAAACTCCGGCCCCTGTATCTCCCGCGCATAAGTCGGGCTGACGGTCGTTATGTAGTCGCTCATGACCACTCCACCCTTCAGAAAGTTGAAGGTGTCGTTCTGCTCTACCTTGTCAAAAGTGAACAGAT
Organism: Acidobacteriota bacterium; assembly: GCA_021793595.1. The sequence goes on along the minus strand of JAJYSL010000376.1, from coordinate 2,228 downwards.
CCCACGGCAACAGAAGTTGCTCGGTCGTACGTGGCGGAAACCATCCCTGATAACCAGCGTTATGCACCGTCAACACCACTCCGATATTCCGCAGCATCGGATCAAACACATACACCGAGCGCAACAGAACTGGCAAAATCGCCGTTTGCCAGTCATGCACGTGAAATATATCCGGCATGCCCAGCAGTTTCACTGCCTCCAGCACGGCACGGCTGAACAATCCGAAACGTTCCGCATTGTCGGCATAATCGCCGCCGCCTCCGCGCGGGCCGTAAAGACCTTCCCGATCGAATAATTCCGGACAGTCGATGAAATAGAATTGCACACCCTCTCGCACACCACCATCCACAACCCCTACGAACCGGTTGTAAAACGGAAACGGAATAGTCACCGAGCGTAAAGCATAGGGAAACGGCTGCGGAACAAACGCCCTTACCGTCCGGTACAGCGGTAGATACACTGTCACCTTGTGGCCAAGCTTCACCAACTCCGGCGGCAACGCTCCCACCACATCGGCCAATCCTCCGGTCTTTGCAAAAGGCACACACTCTGAGGCAACGAATACAATATGCATCGGAACACTCCTGCTTCATCCGGGTCGCCGCTTCGGCTTCCACCGATGCGCGGCATCACTCAAACGCCAAGTCTACTACGCTCGATGCGGCCCAACCTCGGAACGATTCGCAGACACGGAGACTCAACCTGCCTTCCAAATCGAAGCTCGGCCAGAATTTCCTGCGCGATCCCGCCGCCATAGAGCGCATTGTCGCCGCACTTGGCCCGCTGGCGCATCGCACTGTCGTCGAAATTGGCCCTGGCCGGGGAGCGATCACGGAGTCACTTGCTCGCCGTGCCGAACGCCTTCTTGCTATTGAGGTCGATCCCGTGCTCGCCGCAGCGTTGCGCGACCGCTTTGCCGCGAAGCATCCTCACGTAGAGATTGTTGCACAGGATGTGCTTACCTTTGACTTCGTCGCCGCCGCGCGCCGGGTCGGCCAATCGCTGCTCGTCGTTGGAAACCTGCCCTACTACATCACCTCGCCAATCCTGATGCATCTGGCGGCAAGCACTCTCACGCAAGGCACCGCAGTTCTCGACTCCGCGGTTCTCATGGTTCAGAGCGAGGTCGCCGACCGCGTCACCGCCGCGCCAGGAACGCGCGACTATGGCCTGCTGTCAGTTCTCTGCGCACTCCACGGCACGGCCACCCCACTCTTCACACTGCCGCCAGAGGCATTTTTTCCCGCGCCCAAGGTGCATTCCACCGTCTTTCGCTGGAACTTCGCGCCGCGCTTTGCTGCACTTAGTCTGGAGCCTTTGGGCTTTACAGCGTTGCTCAGGGCCGCCTTTGCTCAGAAACGCAAAACCCTGAGCAACAATCTTCGCGCTGCGGGATATTCCCCGGGCCGCGTCATCCACGCGCTTGCGGCAGCATCTGTTCCGCCTCAGGCTCGCGCCGAGCAGCTATCGCTCGATCACTTCGCCGCGCTCCATCACGCTATCGTCAAAGCTCGTGATGTACAGGCTTAGCGATGCCCGACGCCGCTGGCGTGCGAAGCACTTCCAACATGCATTCCGCCAGTATGTCCTCCGTTGTAATACGATCCGTACCCCATCGGCCTGCTCGGCGTCATATGCACGGCTGTTGCGCGTGAATAGGGGGATCGCGTCCCTCCAGACGCGTAAGCAAGCCGTCCACCGTCGATTCCTTGCGTCACCGAATTCGGCGTCCGATTGCTCAGATAAGTGTAGGACCGCATATAAGTTGTGCGCGGCGCAATCGTATGTACCGGCGGCACCAATTGCCCATGAACCACCATCGGCTGCCCTGGCTGGAATCCGAGATAGGCATTCACTCCGCTTGCCGGTCGGCGATCCACCAGAATCGGCTTCATGGGCGGCAACGGTCGTCCCGTCGCCACAGTGCGCGTCGTCTGCATCTGTACCGGCCTGCGCGGACTCACCGGGACACGATAATCTCCCGGCACGTTCCCGACATTGGCCATCCAGCGACCACGCCGCCACCAAGGCCGACATCCTCCGCGCGGACTCCATCCCCACCCGAATCCACCATAAAAATTCCAGTTTCCACAGTTATACGGTGTATATCCCCAGTTATAGCCAGACACCCACACATACCCGACATTTGGATAGCTCGTCCAGTATCCATACCCATATGGATCCCAGTTCTCTCCTGCTCCCTGAGCGTCATACGGCGACCAGATATA
>JAJYSL010000375.1 GCA_021793595.1 Acidobacteriota bacterium | reverse complement strand
GTGCAGGAGGGTTTTTTGAAGTCGGCGAACCGCCAGTTTGCTTTGCGCGCCTCCAGCGTAACGGAAATACTCAGGATTTTGCGGCAGATCTAGCGGCCTCGGTCCTGCATGTTTCGCACTGGCACATGGACCGCAGGTAGTGCCAGGAGTAAATCCCACTGGTGTGACCGTCGTTCCAGTCAAAGCTGATGGCGTAGCGTCCGACCGGACGCACTTCCTTTGGGCGCACGGGCGCTTTAAACATCGGCAGCGCTGTGGGAGGTTGCGGTTTCGGTTGGCCCGGTTCGAGTCCACTCACTTCGCGCTCTTCGATGCACGTTGCGCAAGGACAGGCATCGCGTAGCCAGGCGAATGTCCAATGGCTCGCATGGCCGTCTTTCCAGTCGATCTCCACGCCGGTGCCTTCCGTTTTGTTGACGCGCACGCGCTGTGGATCGATGGCCCCGCGCGGGAGTTCCTGCTGTTGCGCTGTAGCTTTGCTGGCTTCGTTTTCCGAAACAAAACGGATACCTTCGTGACTCATACTTTAGTTTTTACTCCGATCTGGACGGTTGTGCTCCGGGAGGGTCTGCTATCTGCGGTCGTAGCGCAGCTTCAATACAAGAATCGTCAATGAAAAAATCAACGTCACTGCATTGGCTACTTCCATCGGGCGCGACGCAAGCAGAAAGCCGTAAATCATCCAGAGCAGTATGCCGATCGAGAACGTGGTGAACATCCCCAGAGAAATATCATGGGCGCTTTTTCGCTGCCAGACGCGCACAAGTTGCGGTATCAGGGAAGCGGTGGTGCAGACCGCCGCAATTGAGCCAACGAGTTCAACTAATTGTGGCGATAGCACGAGAGAAGTTGCAGCGGCGACAGTCGCTAGATTCGACATCAATACACTTTCCAGAAATAGTACAAGGTGACTATGCAGCCCATCGCGATGATCGCCATGCGAATGCCGCGAGGTTTATGCCTGCGAGCAACGCGAGCGCTGGCATAGCCGCCGATGCCGGCGGCAAGCATCATGAGCAGCCCATAGTGCCAGAGCACAGCGCCATAGAAGAGGAAGGTGACGGTAGCCACGATGCTCGACACGCTGATGATTGCCGTCTTCAGCGCATTGATTTCATGCACGCTTTCGATTCCTGCGAAACTCAATACTCCCATGATCATCAGGCCGGAACCGGCCCTAAAAAAGCCGACATATAGGCAAATGGCAAAAATGCCAATGGGTAACAAAATGCGCGCCAGCGGGCGCAGGCCAGAGGGATGGGGTACGTCGGGTGCTGTCAGTTTCTGGGTCAGACGTTGTTGTAACGGTGGTCCGCCGGCAAAGAGCATGGTTGCTGTAAGCAAGAGCCAGGGCACAAGATGCAGAAATTGCTCCTGCCGCGTTGCCAGCAGCAAACGCGCTCCCAGCAGGCCGCCTGTGAAAGCGGCAAGCAACAGAGAAACCAGCAGAGAACGATGCCGCTGTAGTTCGCGCCGGTAGGCGGCAGCGGATGCGAACTGCCCCGGCATCAGGGCAACGGAATTGGTCGCATTGGCCTGCACCGGCAGAATGCCCGCCTGGAGCAGAGCTGGGAAGGAAAGCAGCGAACCGCCGCCAGCAATGGCATTGATGCCTCCTGCAAAGAAGGCAGCGGCCGCCAGCCATGCGGAGCGAAGTGTAAGCAACGACAGCATTCTTAGCGATTGTAGCTTGCGAGGTCCAAGTTCTGTCAGCTCCGCACGGTGTTTTTCGCGGCAACACTACTACGTGGCAGGCCCACGCTCGTCTGCATAATTTCAATAAAGGCCTGTGCGGCGCGGCTCAAAGATTTGTCTTTGCGGTACACCAGGACCAGGTCTCGCGCGATCCGCACGTCCTCCAGTTCAACCACGCCCAACAGCCCCGCTGCAAACTCCGCGGCCGTGTTGGAACGAGCAAGAATGCCTACGCCCACGCCCGCAGCCGTGAAGCGCTTGATGAGTTCGCTCGACTCCAGTTCCATGGAAATTTCCGGTTTCAGTTGTCGAGCGGAAAACAGTTGATCGATGGCATCTCGCGTGCGCCCCTGCTTGGGAAGGATCAGTGGAAACGCGGCGACCTGAGCTAGCTGCGTACTTCGCTTTGCCGCCAGCGGATGACCAGTCGGAGTAATCACGACCATTTCATCCTGATGCACCGGAACAATGGTCAGGCGGGGATCATTTACCGGCTGCGCGGTGACACCGAAGTCTACCTCCTGGGCCATCACGGCCTCCAAGGTTCGCGATCGCTCGTTGCGCGCGATGGACACAGACACGCGGGGATATTTTCTTTTAAACTGCGCGAAGACTTGCGGCAAAATGTAGAGGCAGGTGGCTTCATTGGCACTGACCACCAGTTCGCCACGTGGCGTGCGGGTCATTTCCGCCAATGCGCGCACGATATTACGACGGGCCTGCAAACATTCTTCCGCATATTGCAGGAACAGCTTTCCTCCGGCGGTCAGCGTGACGCGTCCGCCGGTGCGGTCGAACAGTCGCGCGCCCACATCCTCTTCCAGCGAGCGAATTTGCGCGGAGATTGCTGGCTGAGTACGAAACAACTTCTCCGCGGCACGAGAAAAGCTCGCGTTCCGGGCCACCTCGACAAATGCCTTGAGTTGTTCGAAGTCCATCGCTGTTTCCGTAATGCTAACGGCTGGACGGCATAAAAAAAAGCTATTCGTAGAATAAAGGAAATCTATCGTAGTTTACGTGGAAGGCCGTATCGCGTAAGGTGAGGGAAAGCAATTCATTTCCACGCACCCACCGGCCTCAGCACAAACTGATTGCACTCAGCGAATTGAAGGGGCCGTGTACCGCATCTCAAGGAGATTCATGTCCATCGAACTTCGCGACTTCCTGGCGCTCTCATACGAAGAGCTGGAGCAGTTGAACCTGCAAGCCAAAGAGCAGAGAAAGAACCGTGTAGCTGCACACACCATTCAAGAAGAGCGGCTGAAATACCTGACGGATGAAAAGCGCATCAAGGCGGTCACCGTCCTGTTCAGCGATCTCGAAGGCCGTCTGCACATGCTCGACTACGACAAGAAGTTTCTCGTAAAGAGCTGGGACAATCTGACCTTCGATGGTTCATCTATACGCGGGTTTACGGCGCAGCGCGAAAGCGATCTACGCCTCGGCCTTGACTGGAGCGCCTTCTACTGGGCGCCTGCGGACTTTTTTGGCAGCGGCAAGGTGCTGGTGTTTGGAGAAGTGATCGATAAGAACGGAAAATTTTATTCTGCCGACATACGTGGCGTACTGAAGCAGTTTGCGCAGGAACAATACGACCAGGAAGGCTACACGCTGAACGCCGCAAACGAGATTGAAGGATTTCTTTTCCAGGGCACAGACGCGGAACGGCGGTATCACGAGACAGGATCGTTTGAATACGTCAATACTGGCGGATATTACCATTCTTTGCCGGGCGACCCGTTGCGGACGTTCATCGATACCACGGCGGAAGTGCAGCGGGCCATGGGTTTTGAGAATGAAAAAGACCATCCGGAGGTTGCGCCGTCGCAGTTTGAAATCAACTACAGCTATGGCGAGGTTGTGGCGGCTGCCGACCAGATCCAGCTTTATAAACTGGTCTGCCGCCAGGTTGCCACCAGAATGGGCCTGACCGCTTCCTTTCTGCCGAAGCCGGTGGTTGGCGTCAACGGAAGTGGGATGCACACGAACGTTTCCATCAGCAAAAAAGGAAAAAATCTTTTTTGGGACCCCAAGGGCGAAGAAAAGCTGAGCAAGTTTGCATGGTCGTTCAGCGACCGCATTTTGACCCACGGCAACGATCTGTGCCTGCTACTGAATGCCAGCGTGAATGCCTATCGGCGACTCGATCCTCACTTTGAAGCGCCGAACCAGATCAAAACGTCGGCCACGGACCGCGGCTCCATGGTGCGGGTGCCGATTGGAAATGAAAAGAGCTCTCGCATCGAGGTCCGGTCCGTAAGCCCGGATGCGAATCCGTATCTCGTGCTGTATTCCATCTTCAAAGCTGGGATCCATGGTTCGACTGCGAAGATCAAGAACCTTCGCCAGGCGGAACGCTACCTGCCGGACAATATTTACACGGCGCTTGAAAACTTTCGCGCTTCCGAGTGGACGACTACATTGCTTGGCGCCGATGTGAAGGGCCGCTATGCGGACTTGAAGCAGGGGTCGGCGGATCGCTGTCCACGTTTGTTGGGCACTTTTGTGAAGGCGCCTGAGGTGCAGTACCACCACGATGTCTACAATCAGTTCCTTTGGAACAAGTTTTAACCGCGGTTGTTTCTAGCTTTGCTGCCGGTCAACTCGCAAGAGCTTGTCCGGCAGCATGGCCTGAAGCCCAGGCCCACTGAAAATTAAATCCGCCAAGATGTCCGGTCACATCGACCACTTCTCCAATAAAAAAGAGGCCACGCACCTTGCGGCTTTCCATGGTCCTGGCCGATAGCTCGTCGGTATCGACACCGCCCGCAGTGACTTCTGCTTTCTCGTAACCCTCCGTGCCTACGGGATGGATTTCCCA
>JAJYSL010000046.1 GCA_021793595.1 Acidobacteriota bacterium | reverse complement strand
GGCCTGCGAGTCCTCGACGAGAAATGCAATGCGTTCCCTTGGGTATCCAGGATCGAGCGGCACATAGGCGCCACCTGCCTTCAAAACTGCCAGCAGGGCGATCACCAACTTCTCCGATCGCTCCATCAGAACGCCAACAAGTGTTTCCGGCTTTACCCCAAGGGAACGTAGATATCGCGCCAGTTGATTGCTTTTTTCATCCAACTGGCGATAGGTGATGCGTTGGTCTTGAAAGACAAGCGCAATGGTGTCGGGAGTTCGTGCCGTCTGCTCCTCAAATGAGCGCGCAACCGTCTTACATCGGGAGATCGTATGCCTTTCCACTCGAATCTTCGAGTCGAACATCGTCTCCGACGGCAACACATTCCCCTCCTGCAAGATACCCGATGTTTGATCGACATCCGCCCGTTTTCCACCATGGGCCACGTGGACTCATGCCCTGGTTCGAGTTTGAGAAAGCCGATTTACATGATCCCGGTAAAAATGTATGCAATTCCCACTCCAATCCAAGGGTTCCATTGGCATGGATGTACCTTCCCGGTCGACGGTGGAGCACCCTGGACCCTTCGCGATGGGAAAGTGGAATGTCTTGATCCGGGATTGCGGAGCCGGATCTGCCTCGCATGTGGACCAGACACGACGCTTTCGGAGCCGCTGCCGGGCTGCCGCATGGACGCTTATCGAACATTGACCGTATTTCCAATGCCCCCGCGCCAGTATCCTGGCCTTCCTTGGAAGCCCTGCATTCGCGGGAAAATGCGGCGACTCCTGCGCATCGGAATCTTCGCCGAGATCGTTTGGATTTCCTGTTTCTCTTCCGCATTATGCAACTTATTGCACACTTTGACGGTTTGGTTGGATGGTGTTGGCCGTTGGCAATTACCGGCGACGGACCAACGTGTCCTCTAAAAACAGGCATTCGATGCCCGTTCCCAGGAAAGTCTCCAGCGCCTCCGTCGGCGTGTTTACAATCGGCTGGCCCTTCACGTTGAAACTTGTATTCAACACCATCTGGCGGCCCGTTGTTTTCCCAACCTCTTCCAGCAGCGTATGAAACTCCCGGTTATCGGTTCGGGAAACGGTCTGGACCCGCGCCGAGCCGTTCACATGGGTAACGGCAGGCAGCGCTGCGCGATGCTGTTCCCGGACATCCACCGTCATAATCATGTAGGGAAACTCTGCGCCTCGCGGCGTCTCAAACCAGTCCTGCACCTGCTCCGAGGAGACCGCCGGCGCAAAGGGACGAAATGCCTCCCGCATCTTGACCATCGCATTGATGCGGTCACGCATCTTCGGATGTCCTGGGTCGGCAAGAATGCTGCGATGCCCCAGAGCTCTCGGGCCGAACTCCATCCTGCCGCGATACCAGGCAATCACGCGCCCAGCGCGAATCAACCTTGCCGCTTCCGCGCACGTTTCACGCAAGCTGGAAAAGCGGACTGTCGTCACACGGTCCTGAAAACGTTTTAACGCCTCCTCAATATCGCCATCGGATGCCGCCGGCCCCAGGAATGGAACCGGCATTCTCACGTTGCGGATCCTGTCGATGCGCGAAGCCCGCCACAACGCTGCGCCCAGCGCCGCACCATCGTCCCCCGCCGCGGGCTGAACGTAAATCTCGTCAAAGGCCCCAGCTTGCAGCAGGTGTCCATTCGTCGTGCAGTTCAATGCGACTCCGCCCGCCATGGCCAGCCGCCGCAGACCGGTTGACCGCCCGAAATGTCCGCAGACGTGCAATATCGCTCGGTCCAGGCACGCCTGCACTGCAGCGGCAACGTCCCGGTGCGCATCCGTGATCTCGGCATCTGGCAGGCGGTGCGGGATCAAATGCTCCTCCAGATAGCGCCGGGTTGCGCCATAGGTCTCGCGGTCTTGCCGCGATGTATTCATCTTCAGCAAAGGAATCTGAATCCGGCCACCCTCCAGGCACTTCACCGCGTCGTCGAAAAAAGCACGATAGCGCGACGGATCGCCATACGGTGCCAGGCCCATGATCTTGTACTCGTCGGAGTTGAAGTCGAAACCAAGGTGCAGGGTGACGACGGAGTACAGAATGCCGATCGAATCGTTGGCGGAAATCGCCCGCAGCGTGTCGATCCGGTGGTCATGCGCGTGGTATACGGTGGTGCTGTGTGCTTCCCCCATGCCATCCATCACCACCACCAGACACTCTTCCCAACCGGAGGTGAAGTACGCGCTGGCTGCATGCGCCAGATGATGGTTCACTGCATGGAAGCGTTCCGCGGGAAACTCCGGCATGGCTCGCTGCAGATGCCACAGCAACGCTTCGCGGGAGAAGACCTGGGTGTACTGCTCGGCCGTAACCGGATCCAGCGAGTACATCTCTTTATAGGGCGAGTAGTCGAAGCCGTGCGCCATCTCGTCGATGTCCGCAGGCCCGATTCCAGCCTCCGCCAGACAGTATTCAATGGCGCGAATGGGAAAGTCGCCGGTATGTTTTTTCCGACTGAAGCGCTCTTCCGCCGCGGCCGCGACAATTTCTCCATCCATCACCAGCACCGCGGCTGAATCGTGTCCCTGCGAAATTCTGTACTCGCGCTCCTCAAGCCCAGGCCAATGTGCCTTCTTGAACGGAACTGAGTTCTCAAACCCGCTGATTCCCAGTACTTTCATGGATGACTGCTGCCGCCTGAATCCAGAGGATATACGCGATGTGCCGAATTCTACATCGGGGAAGCGAATACGGCATGTGACGGCGCTTACAACCAGGATCGATTGTTCGCTTCGAGATGCGGTGTGGTGGTGCAGGACTGGCCTGTTTCAGACAAACACCGCCGCCGCAACAAGTAACTCTCGAATGGGGGGTTCACACAGACAATAAGCCAATCTACGGGGGGACGCTATTTGTTTAAGCGAAAACGATTCGCATCCCATACGCAGTTGGAGCGCCCACTGTAGGAGCTTTCTACGGAGCGGTCACGGCGAACAACGCAGTGAAAAGCATGTTCATCGCACCGTCGAATTTCACAGCTCGAGCGCGAGAGTTTGTACAAAGAGTTGAATTGAAGTTGCTTGACTCCACAGCGATTCAAAAGCGGTTTGTCGAATACGAAATGTTCGACTCGCAAAACTAGCAAACGTGTCTAGCCGCTTCGTCGTTTTCCCACTCGACCAAAGTCAGCGCACTTCGATACACTAGCCCAGTCGCCCGAAATCCATGAAAATTCTGGTTTGCATTAAGCAGGTCCCGCAGAAAGACGCTCCGCTCAAGCTGAATGCGGAGGGCACCTGGATTCGCGAAGACGTCTCCTACGAAGTGAACGAGCCGGACGCCTACGCGCTGGAAGAAGCCCTGCGCCAGAAAGAAAAGCACGGCGGCGAAGTGGTGGTCGTCACGGTGGGCCCGGCACGGTCGCAGCAGGTGCTGCGCGAAGCGCTGGCGAAAGGCGCCGATCGCGCCATTCATCTGGTCGATGATTCCTTTGTCTCCATGGATGCCGTCAGCACCGCTCGTGCAATTGCGGCGGCCATCGAAGGCCAATCCTTCGACATGGCGTTTACCGGTTTGCAGTCGGACGATTACGGCTTCGCGCAAACCGGCGTTTTGCTGGCAGAGATTCTTGGCTGGCCGCACGCCACCATCATTATCGGCATCGAAAAAACCGACACCGGCCTGCGCCTGAAGCGTGAGCTGGAAGCCGGCCAGTACCAGTGGATCGATGTGCCCTTACCCTGTGTGCTAACCATCCAAAGTGGAATCAATAAATTGCGTTATGCCACTTTGCTTGGCATTAAACAGGCCAGAAATAAGCCTCTCCAGCAGTTGACAAAGGCGGAACTGGAAGGCAAGCTGGGAACGAATTTGCAGACGATTGAGCGCCTGTACCTTCCGACAAGACAGAAAAAGACGGAGATGCTGCAGGGCTCGCCGGCCGACATTGCGAAAAAGCTGGTGGATGTATTTCGCAATGAGGCTCGCGTGATTTAATAGTGGTGCGTGTATAGTGCCGGGAAGCCGACCTTCCCCGTCGACGAAGAAGTGCAAGGGAGAACCGAACCGATGCCAAATATGTTGTTGCCTCCGGAAGAACGCGACCTGACGCCTGACCAGGTGGCCGCTCTCGACCGACGCCGCTTCCGTGGCCTGATGCTGCAAGTGATGGGCGGAATTCTAGGGATCATGGCTACGTTGCTGACTGTATGGGCGGGCCAGGATTTCACCTATGATCCGAGCTGGATTCATCCCATGGGGTACTACATGATCCTGGCCGGCACGCTGTCGATCATATGCATCACTGTCGGTACCGTGCTGCGCAAAGGCAGTCCAGAGTTTGACTAGAAGCTGTCTCTCTACCTGCAAGCTCGTCGGCTTGGATCGCTTCTAGCTTCCGAAATTGAGCCCTATGCCCGAAACCATTCTGGTGGTCGTCGAACAGCAGCAGTCGAAGCTGAATCGCGTCTCTTTGGAAACCATTGCGGCCGCGCAGGCCATCGCCAAAGATACCGGCTGGCAGGTGGAGATTGCGGTGCTGGGCTACGCCATCGCCGCGATTGCGGAAGAATTGGCAGGCAGGAAAGCCGCAAAAGTATATGCCATCGAATGCCCTCAACTGGCTGCGTACACCTCCGACGGCTACGTTTATGTCCTGAAGGAATTTCTCGCCGGCAAGCAGCCCAAGCTGGTGCTGATGCCCCACACCTACCAGGTACGCGACTTTGCTCCGCGCCTGGCGCTGGCGCTGGGCAAGACCGTGATCCCGGATGCCATCGGCTACAAATACGAAAATGGCAAACTGCTTTTCACCCGGCAAATGTTCCAGGGAAAGTTTGCTGCGGATGTTTCGTTCAGCGATGCGGGACCGCTGTGGATGGCGACATTTCAGAACGCAGCGTTTCGCAGCGACATGGCGGAAGCGGGAACGGCGCCGATCGAAACCCTCCATGTAATCATGCCAGTTGACGTGATTCGAGTGCAGCCGCACGAGATCTTCAAAGAAGCCAAGCAGACGGTGGATCTGTCGCAGTCGGAAATCATTGTCGCAGTTGGACGCGGCATCAAGGAACAGAAAAACCTGGCAATGGCGGAAGAACTGGCAAAACTGCTGAGCGGCGACATCGCTGCGTCGCGACCGATCTGCGATGCCGGCTGGCTGCCGCTGGATCGGCAGGTAGGCAGTTCCGGCCAGACGATTGCACCCAAACTGTATATCGCGCTTGGCATCAGCGGAGCGATCCAGCATATTGTCGGCATGAAAGGCTCGCGCACCATTATCGCGATCAATAAAGATGCCGAAGCACCAATTTTCGAGATTGCCGACATCGGCGTGGTTGCCAACTTGTTCGACGTGGTGCCGCCGTTGATTGAAGAGATTAAAAAAGCCAAAGCTTCTCTTGAGTAGATGCATCCAACCAGCGTGGCTTCCCGCGCAGCGATTCCTTGACGAAAGCGCCATCTCCCACCCATCTTCGGATGGCCGTCGGAACTACGACGGCCTGTGACTCCGTCTGTGTTACCTTGACCCCGTGGAAATTGCCGGGCCCATCACAGTGGAAGAACTGCAGGAGGCAAATGTTCTCGCCGTTCCCAAGCTGCTGCGTGGCAGTGTACGCCGCCGTACGCAACAATCGTTGCATCCTTCAAAATGGCGTTTGGGCGTGGTAGCCCTGATTGGCATGCTTTTTCTGGCGCGGATTTTGTTCGATCCATCCATCAGCAGCGAAACCAAATGGGGACTCCTTCTTCTGCTGGTTCTGGCCCTCGCATACCGAATCTTTTTCAGCTCGACCACCACCCAGAAAGGATATGAACGCCGCATCGACCGCATGCCGCGTGTGCTCTCCGTTGACTCCGACGGAGTTCGCTTTGAAGATCGCGCCAAAATGTTTCAGTTTCGTCCCTGGTCCGCCTACCAATCCTGGCGAGAGGGATCCAATGTTTTTGTTTTGCGAGGGCCGCAAAGGTTATCCAACATTGTCCCCAAACGCGGCCTCACCTCCGAGCAGGTGGATGAGCTACGCGTGTTGCTTGCCATGCAAATGCCGGATTGCGCCTGACGTACCCCGACGATTTCGCCAGTACTCGCGCGCCGAGAATCCTTCTATACTGGAAGGGTCTTCCGACCTCTTCCGCCTCCGGGCATACCCTGGCGGTTGCGGCGGCGTTCCGCATGCGGGAAGCAGGCAGGAACCAAGGGCATGGCTGGAAACGGCCATGCCTCCCGCGATTTGAGACAACATCGAATCGCATTGGAAAGGAAGCTCGACGGCTCTGTCTGTGTGCTGGGTTTCGTCGTCCTTGTTCCCTGCGAACCATTTCCCGCATCCGATACTGGTAGAGAAATGGCCGCAACCACAACGCATCCCGGAGTTCGCTCTCTATCCGCCCAGTCGCGCCTGACGGACAAGCATGGTCGCGCCATTACAGACCTGCGCGTGTCAGTCACCGATCGCTGCAACTACAAGTGCGTCTACTGCCGCACCGGTACGGAGGGCGCGCAGTACGCCGAGCTGCCCATTGCGGATTACCTCCGCATGGTGCGGGTGTTTGTCGAGCTGGGTATTGAAAAGGTCCGACTGACCGGTGGCGAACCACTCCTACGCAAGGGCCTGATCGGGATGACCTCCGAACTGGCCCAGATGCGGACCGCTTTTACCGCCGACGGGGCGCGGCTCTCCCCCGGCGTGGGCCAACCGCTCGACATCGCCCTGACCACCAACGGGCATTTGCTGCAAGATCTGGCGCAGCCGCTGAAAGACGCCGGATTGAATCGCATCACCGTAAGCATGGACGCAATCGATCACGACAAATTTGCGCGCATCACGCGCGTGCCCGACAGTTTCAATCGAGTGCTGGCCGGGGTTCGCGCCGCCAAACGTGTTGGTCTCGATCCAGTGAAAGTCAATTGTGTTCTCTTGCGTGGATTTAACGAGGACCAGATCGTCGAGTTCGCAAAATTCTCCCGCGATGAAGGCGTGATCGTGCGCTTCATTGAATTTATGCCGCTGGAAGAAGACCGCGTCTGGACGCCGCAGGTGGTCGTTCGCCTGGAGGAAATCCTGACCACGCTGAATACCTTCCAGCCGGTGGTTCCGCTGGCCGCCAACACCGCCAGCGAGACAGCCCTGCGCTACACATTCCAGGACGGCCTGGGCGAAATCGGCATCATCGCGCCCGTGTCGCATCCGTTTTGCGGACATTGCAGCCGGGTCCGTCTTACCTCCGACGGCAAGCTGCGTACCTGCCTGTTTTCGCAATCCGATCATGATTTGTACGGAGTCTTGCGACGCGGCGGAGACGATACCGACCTGGCGGAATTCATCTGGCGCACCGTCGATCGCAAAGAAGCTCGGCATCGTATTGGGGAGCCGGATTTCCTGAAGCCTTCCCGCAGTATGGTCCACATCGGCGGATAGAATGGATTCCGAATGACTGTGCTGGAAGTCTCTGCTTCGCACTGGCTGGGGTAGAATGCTGCAATAGTCATGACTCTCTTTTTTCCCTCCCCTGCATCGCGAACAATACCCGCGGCACGCTCGTAGCGAGTCCACCGAATACGCTGATAGAAGGGGTTCTGCTGATGAAAACGATTCACTTCCCAGACGGCGAGCCTTCGCTGGAGATTCAGACCTTTCATGAGGTCGCGCGTGCACTCACGTCGTCTGTCGACCTGACTGGCATATTGAACGGCATCATGCAACAGATGACGCGGTTCTTCAGCCCGGAAGCCTGGTCGTTGCTCATCGTGGATGAGAAAAATCGCCAGCTCTATTACGGCGTCATCTCCGGCGGACAAACGGAAAAGCTGCGCCACAAACGCATTCCCCTGGGGCAAGGAATCCCAGGCTGGGTGGCGCTGCACGGCGAGTCCATGATTTTGACCAGCGTTCCCGACAGTCACGATTTAGCCGACGAACTGCCGGAGAGCAGCAGCCGGGTTGAGTCCATCATTTGCCTGCCGCTGCGAGTGCGAAATAAAACATACGGCGTGCTGCAATTGGTCAATTGCCATCCGGAGAACATGGACAACCACGAAATTTTTTTCCTCCATGCACTCTGCGACTATGCGGCCATCGCCGTTCAAAACGCTCGAGCGTTTGAGCAAATCCAGCAACTCACCATCACCGACGATTGCACCGGCCTGTTTAATGCACGGCATCTCTATGAACGGCTTGAGCGCTCCCTGGAACGGAGCCGGCGCAGTGGCAAGCCGGTCAGCCTGATCTTTTTCGATCTCGACCACTTCAAGATGGTCAACGATACCTATGGTCATTTGAAGGGCAGTAAGCTGCTGGCGGAGATCGGCGATATGGTGCAAGACAGCCTGGGGCTGATTGAATCCGCATATCGCTACGGCGGCGATGAATTTGTGGTGCTGATGCCGCATCAGTCCAAACAGCGCGCATTGGACCTGGCGAACCGGTTGATGGACAAGCTGCGGACGACCACGTTTCTGCCGGAATCCGGGCTGAATCTGCGCATCCTCGCCAGTTTCGGAGTGTCGAGCTTTCCGGAAGACGGCTTGGACATTCACGCGGTCATCCGCGCCGCGGATGCAGCCATGTACCACGTGAAGAATACGACACGCAATGGAGTCGCCGCTGCCGGCCAGTTCCCTACCGGCCCTACCAATTAAGACGCGGGCAACACCAAGGAAACGCTCGCCTCACGCCGAACCAAGATTCGTAGAGTCGAATGGTCAATAGGAGTCATTCTGAACGGAGGTCGCCGCGACGACCTCAGAATCACTGGCATTCATTTGCAACCGTACTATCTGTCAATCTCCTTAGTCGTCGCTGTCGCCGCCCGCCTTGCGCAGGTGGATATCGCCTTGTTTGGCAACGATGTGTAACAACGGGCCGCCTCCGTCCACCTCGCCTGAGGCTATGGCGCGATTATTCGCCGACGATTGAGACAGCTTGAAGTCTGAATTGATTTCGCCATTCTCGGCGACGCCCTGCACGGAAAACTTGGCTTTCTCCGGGAGCGTGACATCCACCGAGCCATTGCGATTTGCGATGTCCATGGCGGCAATCGGGTCGACCGCGCTGACGGCGACGCTGCCGTCGGAATTCTTCACGGTGACCTGGCCCTGGACATGTTTGAGGGAAATGTCCATGGCGCGGGTGCTGACCAGGATGGGACCAAGGGCATTTTCCATCGTCAGATCACCGTCGCTGAGTGAGAGCGTACCGTCGAGCCGAGCCGCCTGAATCTCCGTGCGGCTGGAATGCAGGTGCACCGTTCCCACCAGATGGTTCAGATGCACATCGCCGAAAAAGTCGCCGGTTAAGGTAGAGGACCCCGTAACTTGTGACAACGAAACATCATTCATACGACCACTAATCGCAAAATTTCCCTGCAGGTCGCGGCCGGTGAAATCACCTTGATGCATCGCCACCTGGGTTGCGCCTGCGATGCCGGCCAGTTCCACATCTCCTTGGTTGGAGTTGACGATGACCGCTGCCTTGCGCCCATTGACCGTCACATCCCCATGTTCGACCCGTACCTGCACCGGCGCAGTCGCGGGCAACGCAATCGTCAAATCGGCCACATGACTGTCGTCGGAAGGCATATGCATGGTGACGATATTCCCTGCCGATGTAATTAAGGGCTCCAGCGCATCCAGCTCGCGTTGCGCCTCGCGGTCGGAGCCGCTGTACACGGTTTTGTCGACCGTCAGATGCATTTCGTCATCACTGCTGGCGGTCAGAATCACATCACCGTGCCCGTTCTGGATCACCATGCCGGCATCAGGCGGTAGCTGATGCGTAATTTGTTCCTTGGCCTGGTGCTTATCGCCGAACATCTCGGCAAGATTTACATTGTCGCCCAACCGCAACTGCTCCCCGACAGATTGCCAGTTGATGTGGCTATGCGCTGCGATGATTCCTACGAGCACCAGCAGCAGAACCAGAAAAACTGCGCCGCCACCCAGCCGAACCCGCGACTGCCCCGCCAGCAACAGCGATTCAATCGCCAGCAGGACACCTGCGCCAATCAATAGCAGCGGCCACCAATGGCCATACCAATGCCAGAAATAG
Organism: Acidobacteriota bacterium; assembly: GCA_021793595.1. The sequence goes on along the minus strand of JAJYSL010000046.1, from coordinate 14,477 downwards.
TCGGCGTTGATTCGGTGCATCCTCATCAGCAACGCCAGCACGCCGATGGCAACCAGGAGCAGGGGGCCAAGAATCGATCGGTGCGCCGCTCCGCGAAGCGAAGCACGATATGCGGCCCGCTGCATTCGCATCTGCATCTTCCACTGGGCGCGCTGCGCTTTCATCTGGGCGCGCGACGGAGGATATGGCGGCGGTGTTTGCGTAGGGATGCCCATCGAACTACCGGCCTTCTCTCCCGGGATCATCCGGCCCGGGCGGCTGCGTTTGGATAAACGGCCCTGAGCCAACATTGGAAGGTGGAGGCGCAGCCCATGACGCAGCTCCGGCAGGGCCACCCCGCGGCTGGCTGGGATTGTAGGCACCCGTGCTGGCTGCATAGGGCTGCTCTTCCTGCCGGGCACGAACGTCAGCCGTCCACACCGCACGCTCCAAGATCATCAACAAGCCCAGAACAATCAGAATCAACGGCCAGCTGGTATTCCAATGCAGAATATTCCACTGGTTCAACAACGCCAGCACCCCAATCAAAATCAGAATTACCGCGCCGCGCAGACGGCGAATTTGATACCAGCGATTCATCTTGCACCTCCCACTGGCGGCCTTTGGCTACGACAAATCACCATCCACACACCGATACCAATCAGCAGAATCGGCCACCCTCGATTAATCCAATGCTGGCTGAGAATGCCCAGGTTACCCAGGAAGAACGCCACGCCCAGAACAATCAAAATGACTGCACCCGTGTGAATTCCACGATTGGGTCCGAGTGCCCCGGTAGAACAAAACGAATTTATTGGCTCTGCTGGATTTGGCGAAGTCGGCGGCGCATACGACGGAACATATTCCGACGCGGAAGCGAACCCGGAGATTGGCCCAGGGCTTCCCACTGGCGGCACTCCCGTCGGAGCGGGATATTGGGGCTGATTGGCTGCGTTCGGCGATGCGGTGCCGCCAGTCCAGGAATTTACGGACGGGGTGGGCCTGACGCCGAACCAATGTGCAATATCGTTTAACCCGAGCGGGTTGGGCAGCGGGAGACCGTCGCGGCGCGCAATCGCAGTCTGATAGGCGTCAAACACCTGATAAATAACCCAGCCAAAAACGACTACACCCAGTACGCCGTTGTAATGGGAAAATTCGATCAGAAGCGCAAAAATCACCACATGCGCCAGCGCCTTGGCGAACTGGCCGTTGTACATCGCTCCTACGCCCGGGATCCATCCCAGAAGAAAAGCAAGCCACGGCGTCGTGCCCCAGCTAGGTGGCACATTACCTGAAAAGCCCGGCGCGCTCGAAATGTATTGATAGCCGGGTCCTGCGCTGTACTCATTTCCCTTGCCGTCCGAAACATGAATGCCGTCTGGAGTCTGGACGAATTTTGCTCCGCCCCCCACATTGCTTCCAGCGGGTGGAGCGGCGCCGATCCGAACCGCCAGGCAGGGCTCACAGCTTACGATGTTGTTCACTTTATGAGCACATTGATCACACAGCGGCTTTCCGCAGAACTGGCAGTAGACTGCAACCGGTATGTCGGGATGATTTGCACAATTCATGCCGAGTTCCTTTCTGGCACACAAAAACCACCCACCTGAAACAGGTGTGACGAAACCTGCGAGGCAGGCTGGCAGACCATTTCAGAGAGCACTGTAGATATAACCTGGGGGCGCATGCTCTCACCATTATTCAAGCCGGAGCGTGGTTGTACAGTCATGGACGCGTCGATCACCGGGCCGCTGAAGATAGGTGCGGGTTCAACCGGAGTGGAACGGTTCCTTTGCGCGTTTTGATCCTTGACCGGCGTAACGTCCATCCGTTCTCGATGCATTCCATTGCGATCAATTTGATCGTTTCGGTCGCTGCGATGACCCTTGCCATCCCTTCCGGATCCCTGCTTGCCCGTAGGGTAGCTGGCCTTTCCCTGCACGGGCGCAGAGTCGGCAGCCTGACGCAGTTGATGAACGCGAGACTCCACTTCATACACGATACGAAGATTCTCATAGTAATGCACGACGCGTGCATTGGCCTGCGCATATTGGCGGGTGACCGCCCGGCGCATGGCCTGCGGTTCCAGGTCGGCAACATGAAAACTGGTGAGCTTGACCCCAACGAGGTTCAGTGTCAGCGAAATAGAGAAGAAGGCCATGGCGGCCACCAGCGCGATGCGCGGCTCAAAGACCGTTTTCCGCAGTAAGACTACGGAAGGACGCTGCCAGACCGGGGAGGACACCGCAGACGGAACCCCACCCCGACCCAGGACTCCGTTGTCTCCGATTGTTTCACCCGGGATGGGCGCCGTTTCGGAATCCGGGAAAGAATAGCCCGGCAAACTATACCGATCTGTGGCACGCGTATCGGTTTCCGCAGGAATCTTCGTCGACGACCACCGCGCATGGGACATCTCCGATGCGCCCGTGGTTCTGGCCAGGATTTTTGCAACAAGATCGGAGGGAGGAACCAGCGGTTCCAGTTTCAACATCAGAAGCCACTCGCGGCCCTGGCGCGCCTGGGATATTTTTTCGCGGCAGGACGCACACTCGCTCGTATGGGCACGAACTTGCGCGGCCACTGTCGGGGCCAATGTGCCCTCGGCAGCCTCAACCCACAACAGCTCAACCGCGGCGCAGTCAAGCTTGTCCGATGGGACGTTCGCCGACTTTCCAGCCGGCTTGTCTCCGAATTGGCCGTGGTCCTTCATTTACATCACCTGCCTTTTAGTACGTTCCAGCAGCCTCGCCAGTTCCATTCGTCCGCGACTGATGCGCGACTTTACGGTACCTTCCGGAATGCGCAAAACTTCGGCAATTTCCTTGTAATCCATATCCTTTAGATCGCGCAGAATCACAGCCTCCCGCAGCTCCGGGGACACCTGCAGCAGGGCTTGCTGGACCAGCGCCTGCAATTCGCGATCCATGCAATTTTGCAGTGGGTCCGCCTGCTGGGTGTGGAGTTTATCGGCCGGTGAGGCCGAGGTACCCTCCGGGTCCTCCCAGCCTGCGTCCAGCGAATGGGTGGTCTGCTCGGCGCGGGTGCGGCGGAAATGATCCACCAGCAGGTTCCGGGTCAGCGTGGTCAGCCAGGTGGGAAAACTGCCGCGTTCTACATCAAACGTTTTCAGGTTGCGATAGACCTTCAGAAATACATCCTGGGTCAGGTCTTCCGCATCTCCGGCAGATCCAGTGAAACGATAACACAGCCCATAGACGCGACGGTGCTGTGTCTCAACGATCTGCTGCCAGGCATGGCCATCTCCTTGCAGGCAACGTCGTACGAGTGCGTTGGTCTCTTCCACGGAGTCGGAATTTGCGGGCATCCGCTGCCTTGGTACAGAAATCCCCTTTGAAGGGGGGGTAGAAATCTGGCCCACCCGCCGCGGCGATTCGCGACGATCCCGCAGGTCAAATCGCGAGATGCTGCTGCACGGATAGGGTAGAACCGACAATCCCATACAGGAGGATACGCGGACTACCACGTTTCAGTTCCCCCACATTGTACGGAAACCATGACCACTGTGCGACAGGATTTTTCGTTGCAGGGGGTGTGGGTTACATATCGTGGGGCACGTAGTCCGAGGCGACCGGATTTTCATACAGCGAATAGTCCCGGCTGACGACCGTAATCCCGCTCTCCGTCACCAGGTAGTTTTTGCGATCCTCATTCGCGTCAAAGCCGATCACCGTACCTTCCGGGATCTGAACGTCGCGATCGATGATGGCGCGCCGGATGCGCGAATGGCGACCGATCTTGACATGGGAAAAAAGAATGCTCGAATCCACTTCTCCATAGGAGTTCACGCGGACGTCGTGCGACAAAACGCTGTTGCGCACCGTCGCCCCGGAGACGATGCAGCCCGCTGAAATGACGGTGTTAATGGCCATACCGGTACGTCCCGGCTCGCCAAACACAAACTTGGCTGGAGGATACTGTAGCGGCCGGGTGCGCATGGGCCAGCTTTTATCGTAGAGGTTGAAGATCGGGGTGACCGATGCCACGTCCATGTTGGCGTCGTAATAGGCGTCAAGCGTACCAACGTCCCGCCAATAAAGCGCCTCTTGCTTATTCTCATCGACAAAATTGAAGGCGTACATCTTGTACTGGCCCAGCATCGCCGGTAGGACATTGTGTCCGAAATCGTGCTGTGAATTCGGATCTTCGGCGTCGCGAATCAGCGCCGGCAGCAGGGCGTCGGTGTTGAACAGATAAATGCCCATGGATGCGTCCACCTTGTCCGGATTGAAAGGCGAGCGCATTTTGGTTTGCTGGGGTTTCTCCTGAAATCCGGTGACTTCTCCGTTTCGCGAAACCTCGACCACTCCGAAACGAGAGACTTCCGACGGATCGATCGGTAACGTTGCCAGTGTCACATCGGCCCCGGAATCGATATGTTGCTGCACCATGCGGCCGTAGTTCATCTTGTAAATGTGGTCGCCGGAAAGAAGCAGAACCCGCTTTGGCTGTTCGCTGCCGATGGAATAAATGTTCTGATAGACCGCATCCGCCGTGCCCATATACCAATTGGAGCTGACCCTCTGCATGGGGGGCAGAATTTCAATGAACTCGCCCAACTCATTGGCCACCACCGACCCCCACCCCTCGCGAATATGGCGATTCAGCGAAAGCGCCTTATATTGCGTCAGGATGTAGATCCGGCGAAGGTCTGAATTGATGCAGTTGGACAGCGTGATGTCGATGATGCGATAGTTGCCGCCGAACGGAACAGCCGGCTTGGCACGATCGCGAGTCAGCGGATAGAGCCGCTCGCCGGCCCCACCCGCCAGAAGAACTCCCAAAGTGTCTTTCATCGAGGGCATTTAATTTGCCTATCCTGCCGAAATAGCGATTCGTTGCGAGTATACCAATCCATGCACACTTGTCATTCGCGGCCCAGACTCGCAGCGCACCATAGCACCACAATGGACGGACGAAGCCACATCGTTCGTAACGTAAGATGCAAGACACCGGCATTTCGCGATGCTGACAAAATAATCGATGCGACAATAAATCATATGCGCTTTCAATCGACGCTTCGAGCGCGAAAACAATGCTGCAGCTAACCCGCGCCGGCAAACGCTTCGGCCACAAACTTCTGTTTGAAAAAATCGACTGGCAGATCACTCCGGGAGAGCGCACCGGGCTGGTCGGCGGCAACGGCACCGGCAAATCGACGCTGCTGCGTATCCTGGCGGGTCTTGACTCATTGGACGATGGTTCCATGGAGTCCACCGGCGGCATGACCTTCGGCTACCTGCCTCAGGATGGCTTGCAATTGCAGGGACGCTCCGTTTTCGACGAATGCTTGTCGGCCTTTGCCAAGACACAGGCGCTCGAGCACAAGATTCAGCACCTGCATTCGCAACTGGCGGAGCTGCCGCCTCATTCCGGCGAATATGCCGCCGTCATCGCTCAATTGGCGCGTAGCGATGCCGAATTTCACGCGCAGGATGGTTACACCATCGAAGCCCGCGTCGGCACAGTCTTGTCGGGCCTTGGCTTTTCTAAAGAGGATTGGCAGCGCAAAACCGAGGAGTTCTCCGGCGGCTGGCAGATGCGCATCGCGCTCGCCAAACTGCTGCTGGAAAAACCCGATCTGCTGTTGCTCGATGAACCCACGAACCACCTCGATCTGGAAGCAAGAAACTGGCTGGAAGGCTATCTCCACGCCTACCCGCATGCGTATGTTCTGGTCTCGCATGACCGCTTTTTCCTGGATATCGCCACGGACAAAATCGTCGAACTGTGGAACCACCGCCTGTACAGCTATACCGGAAATTACGAAAAGTATTTGCAGCAGAAGGCAGAGCGGCAGATCCAACTGGAGGCCGCATATCGTCACCAGCGCGAGCACATCGAACATCTGGAATCCTTCATCACCCGCTTTCGCGCGCAAGCCACCAAAGCGCGCCAGGTGCAAAGCCGCGTGAAAGAGCTGGAGCGAATTGAGCGCATCGAATTGCCGCCCGCGGAAACTGAAATTCACTTCACCTTTCCACAGCCGCCGCCCAGCGGACGTACCGTGGCCGAGGCACAGCAGATCAGTAAAAGCTACGGCGCGAAGGAAGTATTTTCGGACGTGCAGTTCACCATCGAGCGGGGGGAACGCATTGCGCTGGTGGGGCCGAATGGTGCTGGCAAATCGACGCTGATTCGACTGCTGTCGGCGATGGACGAGCCTACGACCGGCCAGCTTCGACTGGGGCACAACGTGTTGCTGCAGTATTTTGCCCAGGATCAATACAAGGAGCTGGATGCCGACGCTCGCATGCTCGACGACATTGGACGGAGCGCCCCGAGAATTCCCCAGACCGAATTGCGAAGCCTGCTGGGATGTTTTCTATTTTCCGGCGACGATGTGTTCAAGCCGCTCGGCGTACTTTCCGGAGGCGAACGCAATCGCTACGCCTTGGCGCGCCTATTGGTGAGTCCGGCCAATTTTCTTCTGCTGGATGAGCCGACGAACCACCTGGACATGCGGGCAAAAGAGGTACTGCTGGAAGCGATTCGAAATTTTACCGGCACCGTCGTATTTGTGTCGCACGACCGTGCCTTCATTGATGCGCTCGCCACGCGCGTCTTTGAAATTCGTGATGGCGCCGTGCATGTTTATACCGGAAACTACGAAGATTATCTGTGGCAGGTTTCGCGCCAGGCCGACGGAGCGACAAAAATTCCTGCCGCGACGGATGGCAAGAAGTCGAATGAGAATCTCCCACCCGCGGCCCTGCCTGACCCATCGTCGAACGGACAGTCGACGGAAAACACCGCTGTCAAACGCGTCACCCGCATCAATCCAATTCGCCTGCGCCAGATGCAGGAACGCTGCAACACGCTGGAAGAAGAGATTCCCCGCATCGAAGCGGCCATCCAAACCACCGAAGAGCAGTTGGGCGTGTATGTTTCTGCCGAGCATTACCAGTCGCAGCAGAGCCAACTCGACCAGATGCGCGCCGAACATGCAGCCATGTTGACCGAATGGGAAGAATTGGTCGTGCAGTTGGAGGAGCAGGCGGCAATGTCTTCATCCGCCTCTTAGGAAAGTGCCTGCTCGCTCCTGCATAATGCAGATACGTATGGATCTTTTGTGGAAGCCGGAAAACTGGGCGGAGCGCCTGGAGGAATTGCAATCGTTCGACCCGGAGCGCAAAGAAGCTCCGCTGCGCCGCGACGTTCGCTCGCTGGGAACGCTGCTGGGGCGCGTGCTTCGGGAACAGGCGGGGGATGCGCTGTTCCAGGCGGTGGAAGATTTGCGTCGCATCACCACCGATGGCCGCGAAGCGCGGCTGCAAGGCGACGGGAAGAAAGCCGACTTTCTACTGGCGGAGGCGATGATCCGCATCGCCGCCTGCGATACCGGATTCGCGGAGCATCTGACCCGAGCCTTCGCCTTCTATTTTGAACTGATCAATCTTGCGGAGACCAATCATCGTAAGCGTCGTCGCCGCGCCCGTCGACTATTAGGCAGTGAGAGCCCGCCGCAGCCTGGAGAGATGCGCGGCACTCTTCGACGCATGCGCGAAGCTGGTATCACCGCCGGCGAAGCCATGAATTTCCTCGCGAAAATTTGCGTCATCCCGGTGTTCACGGCCCATCCGACTGAGGTCGCGCGCCGCTCTGTTCTGTTCAAGCGCAGACGTCTCGGCGAGACTCTCGAAAGCCTGAATCAAATTCCACTGCAGGATGAGGAGTTGGCGGCTCGCGAAGAAGACATCCTCGCGGAAATTACGGCGCTATGGCAGACCGATGAAGTGCGCAGTCACCGTCCCACGGTGCAGAACGAGATCAAACTCGGCCTCGATTATTACGACATCGCCATCTTCGAAACCTTGCCGCAGCTTTTCGAGGAAATTGCCGGCGCGCTGCGCGACGAGTACGGTCTGGATATCGAGGCCAATGACTTGCCCCAGGTAGTGCGATTCGGGTCCTGGATCGGCGGCGACCGCGATGGCAATCCATTTGTGACCCCAGAGGTGACCTGGCAAGCCATAACCATGGCGCGGCGCAAGTTGATTGAGCATTATTGCGCGCGCATTCAGTTGATCCTCGACCTGCTGACACCTTCCATCCAGCGAGTCGGTCTCAGTCCGGCGCTGGAGAAAAAACTGCATAGTTATTCATCGCAGTTGGAGCGCTCTGGTGCGGGCATCGACCAGCGCTATCCTCATGAGATGCATCGCCGCTTCGTCTTGTGCATTCGTTTGCGACTGGAAGCCGCTGCGCGAGAGCTGCATGATTCATCAGCGCCAGTTGGTTTGCCGCCGTATCGCTCCAGTCAGGAATTGCTGGACGACCTCCAACTCCTGCGGGACAGCCTGGCACAGGAGAAAAGTCTTCGCTTGGCGCGTGGATTGATCGATCCGCTGGTCCGCGAAGTGCGTACGTTTGGGCTGCACCTGCACACGCTGGATATTCGTGTACATGCTCGCCAGCTGACACAGGCATTGCTGGAGATTGAAGAGAACTGCGGCCAGGATTCCTCGAAGGAAAACTTCGCCACTCCGCTGTCGCGTGAGACGGCCGACGTTCTGGCCACGTTCCGCGCCATCGCTCAGATCCAGCGCGAGGAGCCGGTGGAAACGATTCAGCAATACGTCATCAGCGGCGCGACCGGCGCAGAAGATGTCTGGCGTGTCCTACATCTGGCCCGTACCCATGAGGTCTCCTGCATGGCTGGCGAAAATCGCGCGGCCATCCGAGTCGTGCCGCTCTTTGAATCGATTGGGGATGTGCGTGGGGCGGCTGCGATCTGCCGCGAAATTTGGACCACGCCTGCCTATCAGCCGTTACTTGAATCGTGGCAGCACCGTCAGGAAGTCATGCTCGGCTATTCCGACTCCAACAAAGACGGCGGCATGCTGACCAGCACCTGGGAGATATACAAAACGCATCGTGCCCTCCATACCGTCGCTCGTGAATGCGGCATCGATCTGCGCTTATTTCACGGCCGCGGCGGCACCGTCGGTCGCGGCGGCGCACCCACGCATCGCGCCATCTACGCCCAGCCCATCGGCGATTTCAACGGAGAAATTCGCATCACCGAACAAGGCGAGGTCCTCCACTGGAAATATTCTGACGTGATCCTGGCGGAGTGGAACCTGGAGTTGATGGTGGCTGCCTCGCTCGATGCGCTGGCGCGTCCAGAGGCGAATCGTCCGGGAGGCCATCGCACCGGCGAGATGATGCCGGGTTGGGAGGAAGTGTGCGAAGAACTTTCCACCACTGCCTACGGTTTCTATCGCAAAAATATTCCCGAAGATGAAGATGTCTTGCAATATTTCGCTGAAGCCACGCCGGTCAATGAACTGGAATATGCGCGCATTGGTTCCCGTCCGGTACGTCGCAAAGCCAAAAGTGATTTTGCCGATCTTCGCGCCATTCCCTGGGTCTTCGGCTGGATGCAGAGCCGTCACGGGGTGCCCGGATGGTTCGGCGTCGGGCATGCACTGGAATATTCCATCGCGCAGGGAAACCTTCCGCTCCTGCAGCACATGATGCGGGAGTTTCCCATGTTCATTGACCTGATTCGCAACGTGGAATTGGCGCTGGCCAAGGCCGACTTTCACATCGCCAGGCAGTATTCGCTGCTGACGCAGGATCGCGCCACGGGGGATCGGGTCTTCGCTCGTCTGGAAGCTGAATATGAACGCACGCGCCGCGCGGTATTGGCCGTGACTGCGCAGAAAGTTCTGCTGGAAACCAATCCGGTGCTGTCACGTTCCATTCGAGTCAGAAATCCTTACGTCGATCCCATGAGCCTCATCCAGGTGGAACTCTTGCGCCGCAAGCGTGCCGGCGATAGCAGCGATTCCCTGCAGCGCGCCATCGCCGCCACCATCAACGGCATCGCCGCCGGCCTGCGCAACACCGGATAAAAAAAGGAAGGCCCGAATCGCCGTAGCGGTCCTGGCCTGAGACTACTGTTGCAGTTCTTCGGATAACCTCAAAACTTTGGGTGCCCCAAGTCTCGATTCTGAGACCTGGGATTCACCGCCGTCACATACGACATCGCACCGTCACAAATCGGCGCGATTAGTCGGTCTGTTCCTTGCGAGCCTTCTTACGGTTGCGCTTGCGGGCCAACGCCTGCTTCATGCGCATCTTCTCGCCTGGCTTCATGTAGTACGAGTGCCGCTTGACTTCCTTAATAATGTCTTCCTGCTGCACCTTGCGCTTGAAGCGGCGCAGTGCATTCTCCAGCGGTTCGCCTTCCTGAATCTTTACTTCTGCCAAATGAGATCACACCCCCCAACGCTCCGGTTGGACACTCCTTAGAATACCGTATTTCCCCCAGCTCCGATAGTTCCCCCAACTCGTTGGTAATGGCGCAACTTGTGGCGATGATTATGAATTTGGCGCGTCCGCACTATGTGCGGCGGAATGCGTGCTGGCATGGCAGCGGGAGCGGGATGGCTCATAGTTAGGAAGCGGAAGCTATAATTTAAATAGAGATGTACGGAACGGGTTTCCAGAGGGCACTACTGCAATGAATTCGACGGGGCAGCTTTAAGCATCCAATCCGATGATTGTTTGGATTAACTGCGAATTTGATCGGATTAATTTAAATAAGCATGAAACGGTATTAAACTTGCCTACACTAAAGGAAGTAGGGTAGACTGCCGATTCCCTTAGTGCAGGAGATGTGGAGCGCCCAAAATGAGTGAGCCAATCATGGAGCTTAACGGATTATCGTTGGAATACCAAGGACACTATGGAACTGCCCGGGGGGATCTGAACGTCGCGAACCTCATCAACAATCCCACAGCCAGCGGCAAATGTCGCGTCTTTGGTCTGGGCTTCGAGGAAGAGCTTGGCGATGTCCTCCTTAGTAATGGAGGTTCTGTCCTCGATGACAGAGCCAATTCGCTTTTGATCGCTGGTAATTCCATCTAGCCTTTCTCTTAGGAATTTTTCCTCTATTCGCATCTGCTGCGGAACATCGAAGCCGACCCCATGGAACATGAACGTGGAGTGTGGGCATGCGTATCGCTTCGCGCCAGCCAGAAAAACTGCATTCCCGATCGAGTCCACATTCCCGACGTTATGGGTGATTAGCTCGACGGGCAATGCCCGAAGGACGTTGTAGATATTCATCCCATGCATTACGGAACCGCCAGGCGTCGAAAGCATCAAGTAGATCTGCTTCACTCCTTGATTGGTGAGATTTGTGACGGTGGCGATAAGGCTCTCTGTTGTGTGCGGAACGATCTCCGCAGAGAACGAAACATAGACAGTGTTTGGTGGCGCCTGAAGCGTCGGATTCGGCCTGAATAAGACTTGCGGATTTCCCATGTTACCCTCGACACGTGTTTTTAGCGTGTTCTGTTTCTCTCTGTTGTTTTGCGTTAAACTGGAGCGGAGGGCGAGATAACCGAACTCCATTGCCGCCAAGCAACCACTGTGTATAAATCTTGTTCCTAGGGCCGCCAGGCGCCCTCCAGACCGTGCACTGGACTCGAAGTATTCCCGAGCCCAGTGCAAACTAGTTATTTTTTAGGATTGCTGATTGGGACGTGTTCTCGCTCGGTTGTACGTGGATGGTTATCGGCGTACCGCTTGGTCACGAAGCGGCCTGTTATCGAGCTGCGGTCAATTACCTTCGTTGGGATATGCTTTGTCATTTGCTTGAGCCTCGATGTGAGCAACTCCGCCCACGCGGTGAATGGTGAAAGGGTTCTGTACTGGCTTTGTGTTCGCGACACTAGGCCAGAGAGAGCTTCCCTATCTCCCGTTGGAGACAGGCATCTCCTCGATAACTTTTTGGCTTGACTGGGTGGGCGATACAGAGGTAATATCAGGCTACGGCTTTTAATCACCAAGCAAGCACGAATTGCGATCTCTAATTTGCGCCCCAACCTCTCCGTTGGGGCGTTCGTGTTTTAAAACTCCCGAAATTCGACTATCCTTCATCATTACACCGGATCGGTGTCGCGTGCAAGGGTTTTTCTATCTATAGATGTTTTGACCATGTTCTAATCCACTAATTGTGTGGGCATTGCAATACCACACAAGCGAGCGAGGTTACTCCGTTACAGTTTAGTAAACACCCGGGACGCCATGGTCCGGATGTCCCAGGTCTGGCAGCTGAGACCTGGGATTGATGCACCATCACGCCGGGTGCCCCATTCAAGCCCTCCGTTGGCTTGAGTGGGATGAGAAGAACTCATCCCCCAACATGCCGAAGCATGATTGTCGAAAGGGGCTACGATCTGCCCCCGACAACTGGCTCTGGCGGTAAATCCAACGGCAGGTTATCGCCGGAGTTCAACTAGCAGGTGCGCCCTGTCTGGCAATACAGAGGTGTGGACCGCAGCTTGCATGTCGCTCTAGGGAGCGCCCACAACTCCGTCGTTTATTTCCACCCCGACGCAACTCTTCGCGAACAGCAGTGTTTCTTGTTGCATGTTCCCGCGCACGGTTTTGGGAGCAATGCCTGCAACATCAGGCGCATTCACCATCTCGCATTCACCGAGGTCGTCACCATGAAGAAATTGTTCGCGATCGCAGGTTTGTCGCTGTTTCTGCTTCCATTCAGCGGCTGCGCTCACCCTCAACCTCCTCCCTATTACGCGCCGCCGCCTCCCGGCGTGGTTGCCCGTCAAGGGTTTGACAACGGCGTCGCAGCCGCACGCCACGATATCTCTCTGGGCATGCGGCCGAACGTGAATCGTCATCCTCGCTTCCGCAACCCGCCCGTGCCTCCCGGCGAACCGGCACACATCTACCGCGACAATTTCCATCGTGGCTATGTGGAAACCTACCGCGGAGGACGCTGAGCTGACCCCTCCGCTGCAACCACACCGGGTGCCCCAGGTCTCGCATCTGAGACCTGGGATGCATGTCCCCGTCGCCAGCAAATACCATGCCGACCTGGCATGACGCCCTCCAAACTACCCCCTCCCAACCCCAAGAGCACACCTTTGGCTTTTCCGCGCTCTGTCCAGAAATCCCGCCTTCCGCCCCGTAAAATAAAGCAGGCCCAATCCGTATGATTCGTTCCTATCAAGGCAAATCTCCCGTCATTCCGCAGTCCTGCTATGTGGATGTCTCGGCGCAAATCATCGGCGACGTCACCCTTGGCGAGCATTCCAGCATCTGGATGAACGCCGTGATCCGTGGCGACGTGCATTCCATCCGCATCGGCGCCAACTCCAATGTGCAGGACTGCTCCGTGCTGCACGGCATGCGCTATCGCTATCCCGTCATTGTCGGCGACTGGGTCACCATCGGCCACAACGCCACGGTCCACGGCTGCATCGTCGAAGATGCCTGCCTCATCGGCATGGGCGTCGTGATCCTGAATAACGCCCGCATCGGCGAGGGCTCCATCATCGCCGCCGGCGCAGTGATTCCTGAAGGCACCATCGTCCCCCCGCGAACCTTGTGGGCTGGAGTGCCCGGTAAGCAGCGACGCGAACTCACCGACGCCGACCGCGAGGCGATCTTGACCTACGCGAAAAATTATCTCGACTACACCAAGATCTATTTGGAAGAATCCGGCGCCCCATCCACATCCTGAAGTGGAAGCAAACTGATTCCCGACACCGTACACTAGAGAAGAGAATTCTCTTGGAGCGAACAAGCATGGCACACATGGTTCAATGCGCGAAGTATAAGACGCAAATGGAAGGGCTCGACGAGCCGCCTTTCGACAGCGATTTCGGCAACAAGATTTATCACAACGTCTCCAAACAGGCATGGGGCGAGTGGTTGGAGCGGCAGAAGATGCTGCTGAATGAGTATCGCCTGCAGCCGTGGACCCCCGAGGCGCAGGAATTTCTGGTGGAGCAGATGAACCAGTTCTTCTTCGGCGAAGGCTCGGCCATGCCGAAGGAATATGTTCCTCCGACTGCATAGAAATTTTGTGGAGGATGTTTTGGGTCGATGCAGCAGTGTAAACTGTGCAAGACCCTGCGTTCATCCTTGAACGCGACCGTCGGGACGTGGCTCAGCCTGGTAGAGCACTCGCTTGGGGTGCGAGGGGTCGGCAGTTCAAATCTGCCCGTCCCGACCAATTCAGATCAACTGCTTACAAATTTCTATTTTGGGAAATCAGCGCTCATTGTGGGGGAATTTGTGGGGACCCTCAACCGGGCCCCACGTTTGCGGTCTTTAGCGGTTTATTTCGATCGCCTTGACGGCATCACGCTTTGCCTTCGCGCGGACGTGGCTGTAACGCTCCAGCATCACCCGGCTCAAGTGCCGGCAATAGCAAGAATCGCCGAGTCGGAAGTCTGCGTTTCGGACGAAGCCGTGAGCAAGTGATGCCGGAGGTCATGGAGACGGCATTCGACTCCTGCCCGCTTCTTGGCCGTATTCCACGCTTGTCAATAACAAAGTAACTGGAGTTTCCCCATTTTTCCCGGCGATTCGGCATCCCAGCGTTGATTTGCGGCCGAATCCGAGTGCAGCACTCTATAAAACGAAGGTGTTCAAAGCGAAAAGCCCTTGAAAATCGCGAGTTCGCGAAGAGCTTGCCGATTTCCAGC
>JAJYSL010000374.1 GCA_021793595.1 Acidobacteriota bacterium | reverse complement strand
GGTGGAATTCAGCACAAGCATGTCCACTACGAACGAGTTCACCATGTTCGGGCTGATGGTGTAGGTATCGCTGGCCTTCCCCTCGCTGGTAGTCTGGGTCTGGTTTAAGCCGTAGTTGAGCAGCGTGCCATTGCCATTCCACCCAGCGGAGGTGTAATTCACGAAAAAGCCGCTCGCCATCAGCTGATGATGTCCCAATGTGTAATCAAGTTTACCGAGGCCTTCGTAGTTACGAGTTACGCTCGGCAGCGAATAGAATAGCTTGCCGCTGGGATCTGAAGTCGTTGGAATATGTGGGATAATATTTGCGCTGAGAGGATTGAAAAGAGTCGGCGAGATCGTGTTATTCGGGAACGGCGTGCCCGTAGCGGGGTTTTTGACGGTCGTCGAGAAAATGCCCTGGCGCTCCGCGGCGGTTGGCACAAAGGCGACATTGGCCTCGCTGATGTTGTTGATTGTCGTTCCCTGGAAGCTTGCAAAATAAAATAGCCGGTCCTTCAGGATGGGTCCACCAACCACGCCTCCGAACTGGTTTCGTTTTAGCTTGTCCTGTTGGGAGGCGAAGTAGTTGATCGCATTCAGGGCACCATTGCGAACGTATTCAAAAAGAACGCCGTGAATCTGGTTCGTTCCGGACTTGGTGACGATATTCACGACCGCTCCACCAACGCCCCCAAAACGAGCATCGAAGTTGTTTGTCTGAACGCTGAACTCTTGCAACGCATCTGGATTGGGGAAGGTTGCATTCAGATTGGAGATTAGATCCTGGTGCGGCGCTCCATCCAGGTTGTAGCTTACCTGGTCGCCATAGGTACCATTGACGGAGTATGCGACTTCATTGCCGCTGTTTGCATAGGTGTCGTTATACGCGCCCGAGCCGCTTACAACTCCGGGGGCAATGGTGACCAGCGTCGCCGCGTTCCTGCCGTTCAGCGGAAGATTTTCGAGGTACTGCTCTCCGACGATTTGATGCAGCGTGCTCGATTCCGTGTCGACCATCTCCGCGTTGGAATGGACTGTCACCTGAGTTGCAGCCGACTGCACTGCCAGATGCACATTCACCGTGGCGGGCGAATTGACATTGATGGTGATTCCGGTTTGGTGGTACGTACTGAATCCCTTGGCGGATACATTCAACTCGTACGGTCCGGGCTGCAGAAAACTGAACAGGAATCTGCCCTGCGTATCGGAGGTGGTCTCATTCGCCACCTGCGTTGCAGTATTGACAATCTGTACCGTTGCCGCGGGAACCACAGCGCCAGATGCGTCGGTCACGGCTCCGGTCAGTGTTGCCGTAGGCAGAATCTGGGCCAGCACAGAGCGCGGCACGAACAGGCCTAAAGCTATCGAGGCGATGCAAACCGCGAGCGCGGTTCTCGCGCCACCACGGGCAAGCATTCTGGCAAGCAGAAGGTGGGAGCCTAAGCGACCTACGTAGTTTCCTTGTTTGCTATGGCATCTCTCAGCGGCTTCACGTGCGTTTTCCGCCGCAAATCCTTTCTTCGCCAGTCGAATTGGCCAGAAACCTGCCACTTTTGCATTCCTTCGCATTTGATTGCCCCCATCATGTCATGCATCGTTGTAAAGTTTTCGGTTTATTCAAAGTTTGAATTCTTTCCGTTCGCAAGTTCGGTTAAAACTCAAACAATCTCGGTTTAATACCTACTATCTTCATAGGGTCACCAGTAGAAGGTACTGAAATCATCTACATATGCGGTTGCGGACCAGCCAGGGCCGCTGCCGTCGATTTGGAAGTTGGGACCAATCAAGCTCCCCCAACCAGGATTGCTCGGCGTGCTCTGGCAAGCGACCGACGCGCCCGTCGATGCATTCGTACACTTCGTGATCCGGGTAACATTTCCGTCCAAAGCCACGGCGTCATAATACAGTCCAGTTCCGCCGTTCGGATCATGGTGCGTCTGAACCTGGAAGTGGTGCCAGACACCAGAGGCCACCTGTGCCCTGGTGCAAGTGGCGTTAGTATTGACCCATCCTTTTCCTCTCAGGCTCACCTGCCACAAGCCTTTCGTCAAATTGCACTGGGCCGCAAGGATATACAGCAAATGTACCGGCGTAGTAATCGCGTGGTTAACGTCCAGTTCGAGTTCCCCCACCTTCGAAACATCGACAATATTTACGTAGGCATCGTATTGGAAGTGTGTTGCGGAATCAGATGGCCCCTTTTTCTCGAACCATCGAACCCCTCCGCCCGAGCGGTCGAAGGTCATCGTGAACTCTCGTGAGTCCGGCTGAGTTGAGCACCGGCGGTACCTGCGAAGGCGGTCACGAGCGCGACCACACCAACATGCCCCTGACTCTTCAAAAAAGATAGGAATTCCGATTTGCTCATGATGCCCCTCTTTTACGATTGCCCGTTGCGAAGCATGTTTTTCAGAGCCAGCGCGGCCGGCTTGGGGTTGCCATCAAAATCGATGATGGATGTGTTTGCCGTACACGGGAAAGCGTCGTGCCCCATCCAGAGAATCAATCCGCCGCAAGCGGGAAATCTTGATTTCGCAGCTGAAACCGCGATAGTGAGTGCCTCTGCCTGACGCTGCTGACTCCACGTGACAAACTCCTCAAGAGAAGCGGGCTCGTGCCCCTTCTCCTGCGCAAACCTCGGCCAGTCGACCCACCATGGCTGCCGATTCCAGAGCGGATTCTCGTGCGTTCCCGGTAGTTCGTTCAAATTTCCTTTGAAGCGACGAATGATTTCAGCCGAACTGGTGGAAGGCGCTCCCATTTCGGAATGAAACATGGCATCATCGTGCTGCCACAGGTCTCGCCATTGGCCGTCGGGCGGCCCATCGAGTTTATATGGACCATGGACATCCCAATGCGCGGCCTTGCCGCATGAGCTAAGCTCAAAAGTTCCGATAGGCCCGTAGGGCGCGGTGGGAAGAAACGATCTGGACGGATCCTCTCTCCGTACTATCTCCCCAAGCTTCACGATCAAAGGATGTTTGCCGATGGTGAGCGTGGATTGCCCAGTTTCGTGCCCCATGCGATTGTCTTTCAGTTCATTGCCACCGCACCAGAGAAACAGCGAAACGTGATGCTGAATGCGCCGAATATACGATTCTGCAATTGCCGACATTTGCTCCATCGATGTCGGATCATCCGGGGGGAAATTGTCCAGGCCGGAACTACAGAGCGGAAATTCCTGCCAGATCAGCAGGCCCTTTTCGTCACAGATATCGTAAAAAGACTCTCTCTCTAAAAATCCGCCGCCCCAGACCCGGAGCATATTGACCCCGATGTCCTGGTATACAAGCAGCCTTTTGCGGTGGTCTTCATCCTGCAGGTCTGCGAAGTTCGGACGAATCGGGGTCCAGTTCACTCCGAAAAGGAATAATTCTTTGCCATTGACCACGCAAAGATAGGGCGGCGCGGCCTGTGGAGCTCCCCGTGTGCGCTTCCATTCAATGTGGCGGAAACCGACGCGGATGTCCCTGGAGTCAAGACATCGCTTTTCCTGGTCGAGCAACTGAACCTGCAAGGGATAGAGACGCTGACTGCCAAGCCCAACCGGCCACCACAGTTCGACGGGCAGATTGTTCCATGACAGTTCTGTCGCTCCGTCGCCGACAGCGACCGTCTGTTCCCGGAGGATTCGGTCGCCATCTTTCAGCACTGCGCGCAGGTATTTGCCCCCGTTCACCGCAATGGACAGCTGCACGCTTCCTTCCTTCGACGCGGGCGAGGCTCCCGTCAGGCATTTCAGCCCGACGATCTCCCCATCACGAACAATCTCAAGCGTGATTCTGTCCCAAATTCCGATTTGCACTAAACGGCTGATCCAGTCCCAGTAGTAATTGAAGCGCGGCTTCCATTCTTTGATTTGAGAGGTATATCCAAACTCCCCAAGCCAGCGCGGCGAGAGTTGAAACCAGATCTGCAGCAAATTGCATGCCGGCTACAGGTGCGGCTTTAAATCGACTTCATACGGGGTAAAGCTTCCCTTGAATTCCAACACGGACACGCCATTTAGCAGGATATTGCCGGCATAGTCGAGACCGGCACACCGGAGCCACGCATGGGTACCCTCCCGCGCCCACTCATCAGGCAGTTGCGTCTGGTAAACCCAGTCGCGGTTTTCAACCCATTCAACCCCTCGAGCATTCAAACCGACGTTCCAGTCCTGAATCACTCCGGCCTGTAGCAGAGCTTTCTGGACGGAGCCGGGAACTGGCGCATGAATGGGGCCGATTTCAGCATCTGGCGCCTTGCGAATATCCGTAAGCTCATCTATCTTCCAGAGAAATGGAGTAAAACCGGACAACTGCCACTTCAACTCGCCCAGATCATAGACACTCTTCGCCGAGGGGGACTTGGCGAGGCCCTCCTTCGGGTCGATCGCTCTCGGAAAGGCATCGGCTACCAACGGAGCCCTAAGAGTAAGGGCGGCTGCGCCGGCTCCTTGTAAAAATTCTCGCCGCGTGATCTCCGGTGGTTGCTGTGACAATTTATTTCCTCGCTTTAGCCGATCTTTGATTGCCGCCCATCCCCCAAAAAAT
>JAJYSL010000045.1:6889-24493 GCA_021793595.1 Acidobacteriota bacterium | reverse complement strand
CATCTTCTCGACTGGTCTGAGTGGCGAAGACGACATCAATTCCTCGCTCAGTTCTTCCACTACCGAAAACAACGGCTTCTGCTCTTGGCCACTTAGTTACAACTGTAGTACTAACCCGCCGGTGTGCAGATACAGTCCCGACACAACGCGAACACTGACTCCGGCGTAAGGACGAACCGGTGCATGAACAACCCGATCCTCTAAATATCCAGCTTGCGAAAACAACCAAACAACCTGCTCGTTAGCTTCGAGAACGAATGGGAGATTCCCCGCGAGTTGTAAGCGATCAGGGATTTTTCCTTCCTGAAGGTCCCTTATGACGCAGCATCTTGCAATACGATCCCATGTGTTGTCGGGAAGTGCGGTGCCTTTGAACCCGTAATGATTGCAGATCGCCACCAGCAGCTCTTCTTCGTCTGGCGTCGGGAGTGGATGGTCGTCCGTGCCTGCCGCAAGCCTTTTTGTCCATGCGCAGAGCGCTTGCCAGATAAATCCACTTTCCTTCGTGGCGATCAGGGCAATGAGGTCAGCTAGCTCATCCACCGAAACATGCCCATCGGGCGCAGACGAGATCAGGGAGCATATCTTGTCCACCTTCTCTGAGTCTTCGCGTTCTCGTGCGATACGGGCACTCTCTCGCGCACTCTCTTGGCGATCGTGTTCATTCTCACAACTGGGGTGGGCTTCCTTGAAAAGCCCAGCCCACCGTCCACAATAGCGGCACTTTCCCATTAATCTCCTTCCGGGCACACTAGCTTGGCGCGATGGACTTCTCCACAATTATGTCATTCTTAGGCATTTTGCATAAATAAATGCTTCATTGTGGCGATATGGTGTAATTCCAGTCGCCGTGAAAAGCATGACGTTCAATGTCGATGGCGGCGAGCCTGGCATCGGAGATTTTCACTCCTTTGGGATACTTGTTTTCATCCAGTTCGGCGCGCACCTTCAGTCCGGCTGTGGTGGTTGTCGCCGCGATCAGTTGGACGATCGTCCTGAAGCTGCGCAGGGGCTTGCCGCGCCAATTGATGGTGATAAAGGAAAACAAGCGATGTTCGATCTTATTCCATTTGCCGGGTGCCCCATCCTAGCGAAGCTAGGGTGGGATAGAACAACGCCCGCATCACAGGAATAGCGAAACTGCTTTGGCCCGCAAATCCTCCCCACTCAACCCAACAGGCCGCTTGAATGGGCCACCGGCCGTACGAATTTCCAGTACAAAAAACTTGCCGCACACAGTCTCCCTTTTCAGAAAGACCGCATGCGGCGAATATTTCCTAAAACAGTCCTGCAGTTCGACTACACCCTTGTTATCGCGTGTCCCCCGTCGAGGCACTCCCCGTCTGCTTGGCACGATCTTCTTCCACCGCAGCCTGGGCCGCCGCAAGGCGCGCCGTGAGCAAACGGAACGGAGAGCAGGAAACATAGTTGAGCCCGATCCTGTGGCAGAACTTCACCGACTCCGGTTCTCCGCCATGCTCGCCGCAGATTCCGACCTTCAAGGTAGGCCGTGACTCGCGCCCCTTGATCGTCGCCATCTTCACCAACTGGCCCACACCTTCCTGATCCAGCACCGCGAACGGATCCTGCTTGAAGATTCCCTGTCCGATATACGACGGCAGGAACTGGTTGATGTCGTCGCGAGAGATGCCGAACGTCGTCTGCGTCAGGTCGTTGGTCCCGAAGCTGAAGAATTCCGCTTCTTTCGCAATCTGGTCGGCCACCAGCGCAGCACGCGGCAGCTCGATCATCGTTCCCACCAAAAAGTCCACCGCGACGCCCTTCTCGTCGAACACCTGTTGGGCGACGCGCCGAATGATCGCCGCCTGGTTTTTCATCTCGTCGATGGTGCTGATCAGCGGCACCATCACTTCCACATGCACATCTTTACCCGCCTTCTTCACCCCGACCGCCGCCTCAAAAATGGCACGCGCCTGCATCTCCGTTACCTCGGGATAGGCAATCCCTAAACGGCAACCGCGCAGTCCCAGCATCGGATTCGTCTCGTGCAGCTCTTCGACGCGATGCAGCAGTTTGTGCAGTTCCTTCAGTTTTGGAGAGCGTGGCTTCGTGATTTCCAGGCGGGCAATCTCCACCAGCAGGTCTTCCCTCTTGGGCAAAAACTCGTGCAGCGGCGGATCCAGCAGCCGCACCGTGACCGGCAGGCCGTTCATGGCTTTGAACAGCCCCGTAAAGTCCGCCCGCTGCATCGGCAGCAACTTCTTCAGCGCTGCCTGGCGCTCTTTCAGGTTGTTCGCCAGAATCATCGCCTGCATGTGCGGCAGCCGATCTTCCGCAAAGAACATATGCTCCGTGCGGCAGAGTCCGATGCCTTCCGCGCCGAATTGGATTGCCTGTTTTGCATCGCGAGGAATGTCCGCATTGGCGCGCACCCGCAGCTTGCGCAGCGGATCGACCCAGGACATGAAACGCACCAGTGTGGGATCGTCCGGCGACGCCGGCAGAATGCCCAGCTTGCCGAAAATCACACGACCCGTGGTTCCATCCATGGAAATCCAGTCGCCCTCTTTCAGCACTTTGCCCTGGACGCGCATTTCCTGCTTCTTTTCGTTCACGTTAATGTCACCGGCTCCGGCAACGCAGCACTTGCCCATGCCGCGCGTTACCACTGCCGCGTGACTCGTCATTCCGCCGCGCGCCGTCAAAATGCCTGTCGCGACTTCCATGCCCGCGATGTCTTCCGGCGTCGTTTCCGAGCGCACCAGAATCACCGACTTCATCTTGCCGTTTTGCGTAAACTTCACCGCATCCTCGGCGCTGAACACGATCTGCCCAACCGCCGCACCCGGCGAAGCCGGTAGACCGGTCGCCAGCACTTCAATCTTCCTGCCCTTTTCGTCCAGACGAGGAACAAGAAAGTCGTACAGCTGATTCGGTTCCACGCGGAAGATGGCTTCCTTTTCCGTGATCAGCTTCTCATCCACCATGTCGATGGCAATGTGCACTGCCGCCAGCCCAGTGCGCTTGGCATTGCGCGTCTGCAGCATGTACAGCTTGCCTTCTTGGATGGTGAATTCAAAATCCTGCACATCGCGATAATGCTTTTCCATCTTGCTGGTCAGCGTTTGCAGCTGGTGATACACATCCGGCATCTGCTTTTGCAGGTCGCTGATCGGCTCCGGCGTACGAATACCGGAAACCACATCTTCGCCCTGCGCATTCAGCAGGTACTCACCGAAAAACTTGTTCTCGCCGGTCGCGGGATTGCGCGTGAATCCAACGCCGGTGCCGCTCGTCTCTCCCAGGTTGCCGAACACCATGGCCTGAACGTTCACCGCCGTGCCCAGCATGTCATCAATCTGGTTGATGCGGCGATAGGTCTTGGCGCGGGTGTTATTCCACGAACGAAACACGGCGTCGCGGGCCATCACCAGTTGCGTATGCGGGTCCTGCGGAAAATCCATCTTAGTGTGCTTGCGGATCAGCTTCTTGTATTCCGCGATCACTTCCTGCAGCGCGGCCGCATTCAGGTCGGTGTCCAGCTTGGCGCCCTTCTTCTTCTTAATGCCGTCGAACACCTCTTCAAAATGGGGCTTGCCGATATCCAGCACGACATCGCCAAACATCTGGATCAAGCGGCGATACGAATCGTAAGCGAAGCGGGGATTGTTGGTGTTCTTGACCAGCGCCTCCACCGACTTGTCATTCAGTCCCAGGTTCAGAATGGTGTCCATCATCCCCGGCATGGAAAACTTTGCGCCCGAACGCACCGAGACCAGCAACGGATTGTCGCCCTGCCCCAGCTTTTGCTCCTGCAGCTTTTCCAGCCGCTGCAGCGCGGCATCCATCTGCGCATCCACCTCGGGACTTAAGCCGCCCTTCATATACTCGCGGCACGCGTCCGTCTGGATCGTGAAGCCCGGAGGTACAGGCAGACCGGCGTTGGTCATCTCCGCCAGTCCGGCGCCCTTGCCGCCCAGCATATCCTTCATGGTGCCGTTGCCTTCCGCGGACCCGCCGCCGAAGAAATAGACATACTTGGTCTTGGCTGGCTTGGAACCTGTCGAACCGTTCTTGCCATTCTTTCCGTTTGCCGTTGCAATTTTGGGAATCTCTAAGGTACTTGCACTCATCTGAAATCCTCGCTCCTGTTCGTCCGCGGACCGCACCCAGGTGCGTTCCGGCAATCTCCACTCAGTTCAGGACCAGCTCGCCGCGCGGCAAGCCCGCCCCAGTGTTCCTAAACTCCAAAAACAAGCGCCGGCTAAAAAGCCGACGCTCGAAATTACGTCTGAAAAGTGCGGGCAAAGCCGCCGGAAATACTTCCGCATCGGACCGATAGAAGGTCTGGGGGTAGTGTCATCGTGTGGCTCTCTTATTCACTATCAAAGGTTTCGCTTCCAATATGTTCTCATGCCAGGTTGGGCTTCGTTTGTGTTCGCTGTCACACGGAGGAATCACGCCACACACGAAGGCCGACTCAGACCCCTCATCGAGACGCGAAACTGTATCGAACTCCTTGATTTTATGCCTTGCGGAGGTGCGCCGAAAAGAGGGCTCCACGCGCGGTCCATCCGCCGCTCGATTCCGCTCTCGGGTGGGCGGCCGTTCCGGGCCGGGAATTCCCCCTGGGAGCTGCGAAATCACAGGTTGGACGAATTTTGCGCCAGGATTTCCAGATTTATTTTTCGGAGCGGAGAATTGAGCGCAAGTTTAGTTGCCCTAGCAACCAATTGTGCAAATATCGTCGCTAAGGCAACCATTATTCGTCCGTCCCAACATCTGTCAAAAATGACTCTCTTCCCGACTGCGTCTCACCATGGAATACCATATCCGTGAGGGTTGCGCGTGCCGCTTCGGAGCGGAAACAACAATGTCCAAAGAAGTCATCACGATTTCCAAAGAAGATTACTTAAAGGCCATCTTGGAAGCCGAGTCCGAAGGTCAGACCGTCATCTCTTCCACGCTCGCCCATTGGCTCTCTGTCTCACCACCCGCAGTCACCATGGCGCTGAAGCGCTTGAAGCGCGACGGCTACGTGGAAGTGAAACCGGATGGCATCGTCCGCCTGACATCAAAAGGAAAAGAGACGGCCTATCACACCGCCCGCCGTCATCACCTGATCGAACGCATGTTGTCCGAGATGTTCGGCATGGATTGGTATCGCGTCCATGATGAGGCGGAGCGCCTGGAACATGCAGTATCACCGGCTTTTGAAGCCAAGCTGATCGAAAAACTTGGAGAGAAGGGAACCTGTCCGCATGGCAATTCCGTTCTGCCGGAAAGCCCGGACCAACTGCGAAAACGTGGACTGGTTCCATTATTCGATGCTGCGGAAAAGGTGCCTTACACCGTGTCCTGCCTGCACGAACGAGACCCTAAACTGCTGATTTTTCTTCATCACTCCGGGATTGGTCCCAATGCGCGAGTGCAGTTGCAGGCGCGCAACTACGACGAAACAGTAACCATCCAAACGCCTTCTGGAACCATCACATTAGGCAGACCTGCCGCGGAAAGGGTCTGGGTCAAACGACGGAAGCATTAGCGCAAATTAAACCCCGCACTTAACCATCGTTAACTGAATGTGGCATACTTCGGTAAGAGGTTTGTCCGCCAGAATGCCCGATCTCCAATCCCAAATTGAAGTCGATCCCAAGCCACGGCGGCCTTCCCTACCCGATGTGTTTTCCAGCGTGCGGGTATCGACATCCCCGCAGCTGTGGCGGCGGGCGCTTGGCTTCATCGGCCCCGGCTTTTTGATTTCCGTGGGATACATGGACCCCGGCAACTGGGCCACCGATCTGGCAGCGGGTTCGCGATTCGGTTACAAACTGCTGTTCGCCATCATGGTGTCGAACCTACTGGCGATCTTGCTGCAGGGGCTTTCCATCAAACTTGGGGTTGCGACAGAACAGGACCTGGCGCAGGCCTGCCGCGAACACTACAGCAAGCCAGCCACGATCGGGCTTTGGGCGTTTGCCGAAATCGCCATTGCAGCGTGTGACCTGGCAGAAGTGATCGGCTCTGCGATCGCGCTGCAGCTTCTTTTCGGTATTCCGCTTCTTGTCGGTGTGGTGATTACCAGTCTGGATGTGCTGATGATCCTGCTGTTGCAGAACCGCGGGTTTCGCTACCTGGAAGCGGTGGTGATTGTGCTGATCGGCACCATCGGTGTGATGTTTGCGATCGAGATTTTCCTTTCCCACCCGCAATGGAGTTTGATCGCTTGGAATTTATTTGTTCCCTCCCGCGAGATTCTGTCGAACGGCACCATGTTGTACATCGCCATTGGAATCCTTGGTGCAACCGTGATGCCGCACAACTTGTACCTGCATTCCGCCATCGTGCAGACGCGGGATTATCCACGTACATCGAAAGGCAAGCGGGAAGCCATTCTACTGGCCAGCCTGGATTCCGCCGCCGCCCTGACCATGGCACTGTTCGTAAACGCTGCCATTCTGATTGTTGCGGCGGCCGTTTTCCATCGCAGCGGGCACAGTGGAGTGGCCGAAATCGGCGACGCATACAAATTGCTGACTCCGTTGCTCGGCGTCGCGGGAGCGAGTACCATGTTCGCGATCGCGCTGCTGGCCTCCGGGCAAAACTCCACCCTGACAGGAACGCTTGCCGGCCAGGTGGTCATGGAGGGCTTTCTTCACCTCCGGCTGGCTCCCTGGAAACGGCGATTGCTGACGCGTCTGCTCGCGATTGTTCCGACCATCGTTGTAACGGCATTATGGGGCATGTCTGGCACGGCGCGATTGCTGATCCTGAGCCAGGTGATTCTGAGTATGCAATTGAGCTTCGCAGTATTTCCCCTGATCGCGTTCACCAGCGATCCCAAGAAGATGGGTGAGTTTGTCAATCGGCCCTGGCTCCGCATTGTTGGATGGACCTCCGCGATCTTTATCGCGGGATTGAACGCGTGGCTGCTGGTGCAGGTATTTCTAGGACATTCCTAGTAAAGTCAGCCTTCATTTCGATCTCGTAAGCTTCCCAACAAGTCCAGACGGCATCCACATAAAAGATGCGGACTATTTGCACGGACCGCAATTCCGCAATACGAGGACCGTATGAACACCCAGGAAAAAGAAAAAGTTGAGAACCGCGCAACGGACTTGAAACATGCGGTACAGCCTTCCGGCTATGAAGGAAAGAATCCTGCAACCGCCGGACAGGGAGACACGGCCGTGCGCAGTCCAACGCCGGAGACCGAAAAGGGCGAGATCAATCCTTCGGCGCCGAACGACGTGAACCGGACGCCTGAGAAAAGATAAACGGTTCCAGCAGTTTCGCCGGAATCGCTTGGCGCTTCTTCAGCATGGCCGTCCATGGATCATGACGCAGGCGCGATTTCCAGTCTGAAAAATCCGCGACCAGACAGCGGGGCGGATTGGCCGCGTCCAGTTCCTTCCAGTCCATCGGCACTGCCACCGGCGCGCCGTGACGCGCGCGGGGAGAAAACGGCGCGATTGACGTTGCTCCTCGATCGTTGCGCAGATAGTCAATAAAGATTTTTCCCTTGCGGTCAGCCTTGGTCATTTTCGTCAGATACAGGACCTTATTCTCTGCTGCCATCTGGTTGGCGAAGTCGTGCACAAACTCTTTCACGATCGGCCAGTCATGCTCTGGTTCGATCGGAGCGACAACGTGCAGCCCTTTTCCGCCGGTGGTCTTCAAAAAACTTTCCAGCTTGCACTCTTTCAGTCGCGAGCGAACTTCCCTTGCGCTCTCTGCCAGGGTTTTCCAGGGAATAGCCTCATCCGGATCCAGGTCAAAGACAAGCCGATCGGGCTTCTCAATGTCACTATTGCTGGAGCCCCAGGGGTGTATTTCAAGAACACCCATCTGCGCCAATCCGGCTAGTCCCAGCGCGCCGGAGAGAGTGATGTAGGATTCAACAACTCCGCTTCTGCGCCCTCGAATCTCAATACCGTCGATTCCGTCGGGCAGATTGCCTGTGACATGTTTTTGGAAGAAGCATGGCTTGGTGCTGCCTTGCGGGCACCGAACGACGCTGAGCGGCCGATCGATAATGTGCGGCAGCATGTGCTCTCGAACGGCCCAGAAATAATCAGCGAGTTCGCCCTTAGTCAGTTTGGATTCTGAGTCGACCTCTTTGTCGGGATGCGTCAGTGGAATTGGAAAAGTCTCGTCCACTTTGCTTGACTTGCTTGAGTTTATTTTGGAAGCGATAGCGTGGACTGCAGTTCGGCGGGAGCGATGGTTTGGCGACGAGACACTGGCCGCGCGACGTTTCTTGTGCGCCGTAATTGACGACGCGGTATTTGCGACCTTTTGCCGCGAAGATTCCTTCGCCCCCTCGGTTTCGACAGGCAGCTCACGCGTCACCTGCTTGGCGGGCTTGTCTTCTCGCAAACCCTGAAAGGACGCCTGGCGAACGAGATTGTCCGCCGTCCAGGTGGCGAACTTGACTTCGCAGACGTACTTCGGCTGTACCCATTGCGCATCGCGGGCGCCATTGGGCGGCACGCTGGAAAAGGCCGGACGCGACTGACGAATTTCCTCCAGACGCTTGCGCATTTGTTGACGCTCTTTCTGCGTGAAACCCGTGCCGATGCGGCCAGCATAAATCAGCTCTCCGTCGCGATAGTAGCCCAGCAGCAGCGCACCGATGCCAACACCAGTTTTTGAGGGTCGAGTAAATCCGCCAATCACAAACTCCTGCTGGCGAACACATTTGATTTTGAGCCAACTGCCACTTCGGCCAGAGGTATAGGGCGCAGAAGCCTTCTTCGAAACAATACCTTCCGCTCCCAGCTCGCAAGCTTTTTCGAAGATCTCCGTGCCGCGTGTGCCGATGTGCTCGCTGTACCGCAGAATGCCTTGATGGTCGCCATCGGAAGCCTGGGCCAGAATTTTCTCCAGCATATTTTTTCGCTGCTCCAGAGGAAGGCTGCGGAGATTGTGACCGTTCAAGTGGAGCAAGTCGAAGATCACATAGGTTAGAGGTTTTCTCTTCCCTTCCTGGAACGCGGCCTGCAGATCGGCAAAGCTGGTCTTCCCCTCGCCGTCGAAAACCACCACTTCGCCATCGAGCAATGCGTCTTCCACCGGCAACTCCGCCAGGGCTGCGGCGATGTCCGGCATGCGATGCGTCCAGTCCAAGCCGCCGCGGGTAATCAGCCTTGCAGAACGGGATGTCGCGCCGTGAGCTGTTTCGATGCAGCCCTGTATGCGGTAGCCATCCAGCTTCAACTCATGAATCCACTCAGAGCCATTGGGGGCTTCGGTGACCTGGAGCGCCAGCTGCGGCGGCACAAACTTCGGCAGTGATTCTTTGGGCGCGTTCTTCAATTCGCTTGCGAACGACAATACCTGGGGTGCGCCGGCGCTTCGTTTTACCTGGCGATGATTCGTACGTTTGGATGTGCGCCCAGATTTTTCCTGTGATGAGCGCGACGGCGTCCTTTTTTTTCCCTGCTGCTGTTCGCTACCCTGCGTGCCCCAGACATGATCCTGATTTTCTGCAATGGCATCCAGATCGCGACCGGTGACAACGCTGTCCGGCTCTTCTTCCGTGACGGGAGGATCGTCGGGACCGCGCTCCTGGCCATCGTGCTCTTTGATCAACAGCCAGTTGGCCTTCTTCTCGCCTGCGGCCTTGCCGCCCATGCGGATCAGCGCCCAATCGCCGCGCAGCTTCTCACCTTTCAGCGTGAATTTCAGGCGGCCTTTTTCGAGGCCCTCCTCCACATCGCCGTGCGGCTCCCAGGTTCCGTGGTCCCACAACATGACGGTCCCGCCGCCATACTGCCCCTTGGGAATGATGCCTTCAAAGCCGCCATATTCCATGGGATGGTCTTCCACCTGAACCGCGAGCCGCTTGTCGCCGGGATAATAGCTGGGACCTTTGGTGACCGCCCAGCTTTTCAGAACCCCGTGCCAGCCGAGACGAAAATCATAATGGAGCCGGGTCGCCGCGTGCTTCTGAATGACGAACGGCAACTCGGAATTCTTTTCGGCGTCACGCTTTTTCGATCCTTTACTTTCGCCGCGAGGCTCGGCGGTCAGTTCGAAGTTGCGCATGGAGCGATAGCGCGAGAGCTGCTTCTCGATGGCGGCGGAGCTGCGAGCGCGCGAAGATTTTTTCGTGGGATGAGCGGTTGCCATATTTCTACGCAGTCTTCTTTCGGCGGGTGTGCGGCTTGACCAGCTTCAGGCCCCCGGACTTCGACTTGCTTTTCTTTTCTGCCGTGACAGGTTTCCATACCGACGACCGGGCGGCGCGAGACGACGGATGTTCGCCGATGCTCTTGCGCAGCGCATCCATCAGGTTGATGACCTTTGCGCGCCTGGGGGCTTTCTCTTCCAGCGGAAGCGGATGATGCTCCATCTTGGCGTCGATCAGTTCGCGCAGGGCGACTTCATAGTTGTCTTCAAATTTTGTCGGAAGAAATTTTGCGGTGCTGCGTTGAATCAATTCCTTGGCCAGCGCGAGTTGGTCCTTATCGATGCTGTGTTCTTTGATTCCAGAAAAATATTCCGACGCGTCGCGCAGCTCCGCCTGATAGCGCATGGTATAGGCCATCAGACCGCGCGACTTTGGATCGGTGGGTGGCATGATAGCGATCAGGTGTTCACGACCGGCAAAAGCAGCCTCCCCCAGCCCAGCCTTGCCAGTCTCGCGCAGCGCCTTTTGGATAACGGCAAACGCCTGCGCCTGGGCATCGTTCTGCGGAACGGCGAAATACGGCTTCTCAAAAAATGCGGGATCGATCTCGTGGATGTCGATGAACTGCACGATCTCGAGTGTCTTCTTGCTGGGAATGCGGAGGTGCGCAATCTCCTCCGGCTCGATGGTGACGTATTCACCTTTGCGAACTTCGTAACCTTTCACGATGTCGGAGCGATCGACGGCTTCCTGATCCTGGGCGACGTTCTGATGGCGAATTCGTTCGCCGGTTCTTCGATCGATTTGATGGAATGCGATCTGGCTGGCCGCCTCTGTCGCCGGAAATAACGAAACGCCGAAGGACACCAGGGAAATCTGAATTTGTCCAGACCAATATGGGCGTGCCATGGACTGTTCCTCTTTCTGAAATGTCTACCAGACACTAGGATTCATAACCGTGGGAAGAGGGTGCCACGGCACAGTAATTCGCTGCAGCAGGAGCTAGTGGCGACGGCCAATCCAGTAGCCCGCGACGCCGGCCAGCGTAAGAGCCACGAGCGGTAGTACGATTCGCGGTGGTGGCCAGCCGGAAGTGCTGCCGAGCAGCGGGTTCGCCTGCGGAAGATCGGGCTCCTTGCCGAACGCGTCGGTCACGGCGGCGATGGTTGCCAACGTTCGACGGCTGTTGCGACTGTTCATACGCTGCAACGATTTCCATAGCGAAGGCGGTTCGCACCCCGGTGCATCTCCGCGGCATTGATCCTGTGTGATGGCGTTGGCGACGGCATCGACCTTTTCCGGATTGAGGTTGGCGAATACGCGCGACAAGGCGAGAAAATTTCGCATGGCGCGAATGCCCTCGGGCGTGTTGGCGAATTCCGACGCTTTGTCGACAATGGCGTCGCCCGCCCCGATGGCGCCGCGCAGCGTATCGAGCACGCCGTGGTCCTGCGCCTCCTGCAATAACTGGTACGCCGCTAACAGAGCTTTGCCATGCTGCAAAGGAGCATTCTCCACTTGGGCGCGCAGTTCTTCCTTCTCGTCTCGATGGGGAGTGAAGTTGCGAATCGGCTGAGCCATGGCGTTCCCCTCCTATTTAGACCTGCAGATTGGCAATCTGTACCAGCTTGTCGTCCGGTGCGGTGCCGGGCAAGCGATAATCGTCGCGCTGCCATTTACGTTCCACTTCGACTCCATTTTGCGGAGTGGGATGGCCGAAACGAAAATTCACTCGCGGCAGGGGGTTCGCTCCCTGCCCCTCCAGCGGAATCATTTGCACGGTGGTTTCTTTGTATGCCGGCGTGTGCGTGGCGCGATCGATGCCGGTACCGGTCAGCCGATTGACAGGCTGCTCGCTCGAATTCAACGGCAGGTAGATTTGTTTTCCTTGAACGCGGTCCGTGACGAGAACCTGCACCTTCACCTGTCCATATTGCGAGCGAAGGCGGACCCACCGACCGGTTTCAAGGCCCCGATCCGCAGCTAGGTCGGGAGAAATCTCCACCCAGGTGTTCGGCGTCTCTTCCATAATTCCCTTGCAGCGGAAGGTCATGTTTCCAGCTTCGAAATGCTCCAGCAGGCGTCCGTTATTCAGATGGAGATCGAATTCATCACTGACCTGCTCGGAGGGTTCGATCCATTCCAGCGGGTAGAATTTCGCCTTGCCATCCGGGAACGGAAATTTTTCGCTAAAGAGAATAGGCTGGTCAGAACCGTCAGCCGCCACCGGCCACTGCAGCGACTTGTAGCCTTCGAGACGCTGATAATTGACGCCGGCAAACATGGGCGTCAGTGAAGCCACTTCGTTCATCACTTCCGACGGGTGGCTGTAGTTCCAGTTCGCGCCCAGCGCGTTGGCAACGTCCTGAATGATGCGCCAGTCTGGTTTGCTTTCGCCTAAGGGCTCGAACACTTGATACAGCCGCTGAATGCGGCGCTCCGTGTTAGTGAAGGTGCCATCTTTTTCCAGACTCGGGCTGGCCGGCAGCACCACGTCGGCGTAGCGAGCTGTCTCGCTTAAAATGACCTCCTGCACAACCAAAAATTCGAGTTCTTCCAATGCTTTTCGGACATCATTTGCATTGGCATCGGAGGTGATCGTGTCTTCGCCCTTCAGATACATTGCCTTCAGTTTTCCCTGATGGATTGCATCGATCATCTCGTGATTGTCGAGCCCCTTGGTCGTCGGCATCTTTACATTCCATCCTTGCTCAAAGCGGCCGATGACCTCAGGATCATCCACTTTTTGATATCCGGAGACAACGTTCGGCATGGAACCGAAGTCGCTGGCGCCTTGCACATTATTGTGGCCGCGAAGAGGATATGCGCCAGTCCCGGGCCGCATATAGTTCCCCGTGAGAAGCAATAGATTCGAAATCGACGTGGATGTATCGGAGCCGCCGCAATGTTGCGTGACACCCATAGCCCACAAGATGCAAACACTTTCGGACTGAGCAATTTCCTGACCGACCTGCTGTAGGGTTGCGGCGGAAATTCCAGTCAGTCGCTCCGCATATTCCAACGTGAAGGGAGTCAGGCTGTCACGATACTCCGCGAAGCCGTTGACCCAGCGATCGACAAATTCCATCTTCGCCAGGCCGTTGTCAACGATGTATTTCGCAACCGCAGAGAGCCACACCAGATCGGTGCCCGGCCGCGGTCGAATCAAAATGTCGGCTCGTCGAGCCATCTCATGCTCGCGCAGGTCTGCGACGATGAGACGTTGACCTCGCAATTTGTGTGACTGCTTCACCCGGGTCGCGAGAACCGGATGGCTCTCTGAGGTGTTGCTGCCGATGATGACGACCAATTTTGCCGCTTCAATGTCGCGAATCGAACCGCTGTCACCGCCGTAGCCAACGGTGCGAGACAAGCCCATGGTTGCGGGCGTTTGGCAGTAGCGGGAGCAGTTATCGATATTGTTGGTGCCGATCACGGCGCGAGCCAGCTTCTGCATCAGATAGCTTTCCTCATTCGTGCATTTTGAGGATGCAATCAATCCGATGGCGTCCGGACCATGCTCGTTCTTAATCGCAGACAATTTGTTCCCGATCAACTCGAGCGCTTCTTTCCAGGTGGCCTGGCGAAATGTCTCTCCTTCTCGGATCAATGGCTTCGTCAGACGATCTTCCGCGTTCACATAATCCCAGCCGAATTTTCCTTTGACGCAGGTGGAAATGCCATTGGCGGGGCCTTCGGCCGGTTCAACCTTCAGGATGTGGCGATCTTTCGTCCAGATGTCGAAGGAGCATCCAACACCACAATAGGTGCAAACGGTCTTGGTCCGTTTGACACGCTGCTCTCGCATTGCGGCTTCCACCTGAGAAACCGCGAGAATTGGGCCATATCCGATTTCCGGCTCGACTCCCTTCACAACATCGATCATGTTGTCGAGCGCCTTGCGCGGCAGGCCGGTAAAGTATCCGGCGTGGCCGATCATTGATTTTTCCATGAGCGCATTACAGGGACAAACGGTGATGCAGTGCCCGCAGGAAACGCAACTGGAACCGCCAATGGTTTCGCCGCCATCCCACAGTACCCGGGGATGCTGCGACTCCCAATCTATTGACAGCGTTTCATTCACCTGAAAATTCTGGCAGGCTTCCACGCAGCGCCCACACAAGATGCATTGGTCCGGATCGTAGCGATAAAAGGGATTGCTATTGTCGACTGGATAAGGCTTGGGTTTATAGGGGCGCTTCTGATGTTTCACATCGAGCAGAGCGGTGGTGTTATGCACGGTGCAATTTTCATTGTTGTTATCGCAAACTGTGCAATAGAGCATGTGATTTCCCAGGATGCGGTCGAAGGCTTCGCGCTGGGCCACATCGACCAACTCGGACTTTGTAACCACGAGCATGCCGTCGGCAACCGGCGTTCCACAGGCGCGGACCAGGTTTCCGTTGACCTGGACCATGCAGGTATCGCAGGTCTGAATCGGGCCAAGCTGTGGGTGATAACAGACCTGGGGAATGATTCTGTCGATTCGATTGAGAACATCGATCAAGGGTTCGCCGACTGTGGCCGTGCGCGTGACACCGTCAATTTGAAGCGTGCAAGAGGTGGCAGAAGAATGGGCGCCGACTGTGTGGTGCAAAGAATGATTATTCATGGTGGATGACCCCGGGTGAGGGCTTGCGGTGCCAGCAGATTGTCAGTCTGCTTCTTTCCACTGAGATGCGCGAGTCGCGCGCGGGGCCGCTTTCCTTCGCAAACTCGATCCTGCACGCGCATCTGCCGGCGTGCGGACTCACCGCGAGCCTAACCGCAATCTATATTGCCAGAGTCTGAATGAACTTAGTCGGCAAATGCGGCGCACGCTGTCGCCTCATCCGGATGCAGGCGGGTATATTTGTTGAGGCCGACCATGGTGAAGACCTTTTGAAAATGCGGCGACAAGCCATAGCTCTGCACCGCGCGATCGGCTTTATTGGCAGCCATCAGCAGTTCAATAATGAGCGCAATGCCGCTGGAGTTCATGTATTCCATTTTCGAAAAGTCGAAGACAATCTTGCGAGTGGCCCCTGGAACTTCCTGGTAAGCGCCGAAAACAACATCCCGCGAAGTGCTGGTGATATCGCCGCTAAAACGCAGCACGGCGACAGGGCTTCCATCGGGCGCTTTCACCTCATCCACGGAGGCGCGGGTGTTCAGTTGCGGTTGCATGGCCATATCGCTATCTCACTCCTCTTCCTTGTCTAGACGGATCATCAAGCGTACGCAATTTCCACCGTGCGGGGTCTGAGTCCATTCGGCTTCGTCCACCAGTGCCTGCATCAGGAACATGCCCATTCCGCGCGTCTGTTCTTCGCCATGCATTTTTCGGTCGATGTCTGGTGGACGAATTTTCTTATGCAGACCCGAACCGGAGTCCAGGATTTTCACTTCAAGTTTGCCATCTTCCATGGATAGAACGATTCCGATACTCAGCCGTTCATCGAAGCGGTTGCCGTGTTCGATGGCGTTGATGCAAGCCTCGGCCACCGCCGTCTTCAGATCTTCAATCCGGTCGTCGGGAAACCCCATCAACCGGGCAACACCTGAAGCAGTTTGCATCGCAACCTTCTCAAATCCTAATTTGGAAGGAAGCCTCAACTCAACCGCGGATGTTATTTCCTGCACCATACTCAACCTCCGGAAGAAATCCTTCCAACTTGCCTGCACGATTCGAAGCGTTCCAACAGACTCATCTGTAGCTACTGCAATCGCAGCAATGCCAGGGCCGTGCGATCATCCGTGAGTTCAAGTTCCCCATCGAAGGATTCTACTGCGGACCAGACGCTGTTGAGCAACTGTTCTGCCTGTGTACCACGCCAGCTACGGACTTCCTCGACGAGGCGTTCGGGTCCAAACTCCTCTTCTCCGCGAAAAACCTCTGTCAATCCGTCCGTATACAAAAGAAATCGACTGTTTTGCTCCAGATGATACCGCATCGAGGTATAGGTCATCCCGGGCAACATGCCAACGGGCGTTCCGCTTGCGCCAATCTCCTGCACATCTTTGCCATGCACTAAAAATCCCGGATTATGTCCGGCGTTGACTACATCCAGCGTGTGTTCGGCAGGATTCAGCTGGGCAAAGATGGCGGTGACGTAACGGCGGCGGGTTTCCGCACCATCAGACTCCTGCACATGATTGAGTTTGGCCGCTATGTCCTCCAGCGGAAGGCCGGATGTAGCCATGGCGCGAAATGCCGAGCGAAACGAGGTGCCCACCAGGGCGGAAGCCAATCCTTTGCCGGCAACATCGGCGACCAACATCATCCAGCTGCCGCCGGGCAAAGGAAGGATATCCAGATAGTCTCCGCCAACTTCATAACAGGTTTGGGAACGCGCGGAGATGCTGTATCCGGGAATCGCCGGCATCGATTGCGGCAACAAGCTGCGTTGAATTTCTCGCGCCGAGGCGAGATCCTGCTGCACTCTTTCCAGGTCGAGCGTGCGCTCGTGGTAGCGGGCATTCTCAATCGCCACCGCGGCCTGCATGGATAGATTCTCAAGGAAGTCCTGCTCATATAAGGAGAGCGGCGCACAATCCCGAGTAAGCACGATCATCTCTGTCAGCAGCGCTCCGCTGCGATCCAGCAGGGGAAAACGGAAACAACCGCGCTTGGGATCGGAAGTCGGCGGATGCAGCAGAAAGCGGGGCTGAATCTCTCCATAGGAAAATGGAAACGCAGTGAAGAACGCACCCGCCATTTCAAGCTCGCGGACACTCAACTCCAGCACAGCGCGCAGCACGCTATCGAGCTCGATGGTGCTATGAATTTTGTGGCTTGCCTCCAACAACGCCTGCAGACGGGCGATTTGCTGCTGCAGGTGGAGGGTACTCTCGAGTTCCATCACAGCTCCTTCAACCGCGCCGTTTGAATGCGTACGCAAAGACATTGTGCCCGGAGAATCCGTTTTCCCGAGTTCGTTGAATGACTCTATGAACAGCAAGATACATGAAGGATGAGGTTGCAGCTAAGTGAATTCGACATGGCACGGGTCGGCAAGAAGCCGACGGCCGCCGGAGGCGCGCCGCAGTTGAATTCTCACTCCGGAACGGTCATCGGGGCAAGAGGCATTCTGGGTAAATTGGAGTTCGTCAGTCCCAGCGCAGTCCTTGGCAAAATAGTGAATGAGATAATTGCCGTCCGCAGGTAGGGTCAGAGTCTCCTTTGGCGTGGCGAAAACGGTTGCGGGAGGATCAGACGGGTTGGCCTGAAGTGGACAAACGACACCGCTTGCGACGGTGGTATCTGTCGGTGCGGGTGCCGACGGTGACGGCAGAACACTAGTCGCCGACGAGATTCCGTATGTGATGCTTTGGATTGGCGAGGGGACGAAGCTGCTTGCACCCGGAAGATTCGTACCGGTCAGCACAGGCGGCTGACTAGACAGCGTCACAACTGGATTCTGAGTATTGACCCAATAGCCTGGATGCTGGTTCTGGACGGTGACGGTGGTCAGGTCTTCCGGAACACCGGTGACTGGAATAAAGGTCGAATTGGGGTGCGATGTATA
>JAJYSL010000045.1:0-6879 GCA_021793595.1 Acidobacteriota bacterium | reverse complement strand
GGCCCGGACCGCTGAAGTCGGCGAGCAGGTTCTGGGGACAGGTCAGGTCTTGCAGTCCAGACGCCGGATCGAACGTACATGGACCGCCCGTCCAACCCTCGCTGGCCATTAGAAACGCGACCCCTTCATGAAACGTGGGGCCGTTATTGGGGGTTGGAATATCTTGCAGTTTGAAGCTGGGGCCGTCAAAGACATCTTGAAATATTTCATTGGGTAGTGAGGAAACCGGGCACTGGGCGCCACTCGGGGTTGTACTGCTGCCAGACGTGCATTGCAGGGTGTAGAGCGTGCAAGCCGGTAGGCCGTTGAGGAGTTCTCCCGCGTGAACCATACAAGAGGAGGTGGCAAAGGAAGTATTGGGAACGAGGGTGGTTTGAAACGTGGTGGGGTCCACGGGAATATCTGTAATGTAGGGAACCGTTCCGGAGGCGATCGATAAGCTGCCCGCCTGCTCCGCCTTGGAGAGGTTATACACGAACTGGAACTTTTGATTCGAGGTCGAATCAATGGAGTAGTTCTGAATTATGTTCGCCGAAGAAATCGTGTTGCCAGTGAGGTTGACCTGCCCTGAAACTCCCATTTGAGTGCAATTCGTATTCAGGTAAAGGGACGAGCTGGCTACATAGTCCCCGAGGTTGACGAGATCAAATTCGGCTTGCTGTGGGCCCGATACCAGATAGCTGCTGATGTCGAGGGACGCAACACCATAGGTCGACACAAAGGCGTCGGGGTCCTGGCCGACAAGGTTGCCTACGGCCGATGAGAAGCCAGAATTGTAGCACTCCTGTGAGTGGTTGGTTCCACTGGTTGATGCGGACGTGGAAGTCCCGCCAGCACAGATATCCACTGGGGTTCCGGCGGCCGTCCCGGATATGCCTGGCGTCACAGTGAGATTGATGAAGTTATCGACTAAAAGGTTCGCATTGGCGGTGGCGGCGGAGGGGCTGGAAGTGAGTAGCGCTCGAATGGGAGAGACAGAGCAATTCAGATTCAGCGTAGAGGTATTGAAATTGACTGGAGGGGAATTTTTATTGGGCTGACCCGAGGTGTTGCCCAGAGCCAGTCGTACATAAACAGGGCTACACACAATAATGTTGGAACTCTGGGCGGATAGGGCCGAAACAATCAAGGCTATGCATGCGGCGATGGAGCCGTAGCGGAGATATGGGAATCTCTTCATATGAATAGTGCTCCTTGTGCGATCCGATGAATCGAAGGGGCGCGACTCGCCGGTTGGACGAATCCGGAGTAGAAAATGCGTGTTTCTTGGGGGACTTTTGCCCTATCACTGGGACCAGGGGGAGAGCCTGGCCGTAGCCTGAAATGAGCACCAGTGGCGGCGAGCTAATCGCCGCGTTATCGTCTCAGGTGTGTCAACAGATATCACACCCCTATGTGATATAGGTCACGGCCCCTCGCAACCCACGAGCCTCTAATGGAAAGCGGCGAGGGTGCGGTCGCAAATATACTGGGAATTGTGGCGATTGGCACTCTGGGCGACGGGATCAAAGCGCCCCGCCAGGACGAGGTGAAGCATGGCAGTCCAGCCACGCGGGAAAGTTACCATCGATGCCGAAGAATGCAAGGGATGTGGGCTGTGTGTGGCCTCCTGTCCGCCGCAATGCCTGGAGCTGGCTCCGGAATTGAACGCAAACGGAGTCCACCCGGCGCGCTGCAATGGACATATTTGCACAGGGTGCGGCATCTGCTTTTATTGCTGCCCGGAGCCGGGAGCCATCACCGTCTACCGTCTGAAGGCGAAGGCCATGGAAGCGAAGGAGGGCGAACATGCGCCAACTTTGTAAGGGGAACGTGGCGCTGGTGAAAGGTGCGATCCTCGCCGGCTGCCGCGGCTATTATGGATATCCGATTACTCCGGCCAGCGAAATAGCCGAGGCTGCGGCGCTCTATTTTCCGCAGGTTGGAGGAACATTCCTGCAAGCAGAGAGTGAAACCGCCGCGATCAACATGGTGTATGGAGCCGCAGCGACCGGGCAGCGCGTGATGTCCGGCTCTTCGGGACCGGGGTTGAGCCTGATGCAGGAAGGGATCTCTTATCTGGCAGGCGCGGAACTGCCCTGCGTCATTGTGGATGTGATGCGAGGCGGCCCGGGGCTGGGCAACATTGCACCCGAGCAAAGCGACTACTTCGCCATGGTGAAAGGCGGAGGACACGGCAATTATCGCAACCTCGTGCTGGCTCCTGCGTCGGTGCAGGAGATGGCTGACCTGACTATTCTGGCCTTTGAATTGGCTGACAAATATCGCAATCCTGCGGTGATCCTGGCGGATGGATTTGTTGGCCAGATGATGGAGCCGCTCGACCTGGAATATCGCGAGATTCCGCAGCCGGAGAAACCGTGGGCCGTGAAGGGCACGCATGAGACACGCGGCAACCTGATCAGTTCCATCTTCCTGGAGGCCGACGAACTGGAAGAGCACGAACGAAAGATGGAAGCCAAATATCGGCGGGCGCAGGAAGCGGAACCACGATACGAGAGCTGTCACATTGAGGATGCAGAGATCCTTCTGGTTGGATACGGTATTGTGTCTCGCATCCTTCGCTCTACCGTCGAAGCCCTGCGCCGGCAGGGCGTCAAAGCGGGCATGTTCCGTCCCATTACGCTGTGGCCCTACCCCTCCACCGCGCTGGTGGAAGCGGCGGCGAAGGCGGAGAAAGTACTAGTGGTGGAATTGAGTAATGGGCAGATGGTGGAAGATGTTCGCCTGGCGCTCGATGGCGCCGTCCCGGTGGAGTTCTACGGGCGCGGAGGCGGTAACGTTCCTTCCATCAAAGAACTGCAGGAGCAGGTATTGCGCCGCGTGGGTGCCGTGGTCTGAGGCGTGGTCAGGATTGAGAACGGGTATGAAGAGGGCAAGCCAATGGAACATGAAACGGTAATGCAAATAAAGAGTCCCGAAGCTCAAACCGACAGCACCCCACCGGTCGACAACGAGGTCTACGAAGTCGTCCACTCAAAGTCGAACCTGTTTTATGACGAATACAGCCGCAAGGCTGAAGCGAAGAAGCAGACCCACTACTGCCCGGGATGCGGGCACGGCCTGGTCCACAAACTGATTGCCGAAGCGTTGCAGGATTTGGGGCTGCAGGACGACACCATCTTTGTCAGCCCGGTCGGTTGTTCCGTGTTTGCGTATTACTACTTCGACGTGGGCAACGTGCAGGTGGCGCATGGCCGCGCGCCGGCGTCAGCGTCGGCGATCAAGCGGTCGTGCCCGGGACGAATCGTCATTTCCTACCAGGGAGACGGCGACTTGGCTGCGATTGGGACTGCGGAGATTGTGCATGCGGCGAATCGCGGGGAAAAGATCACGGTATTCTTCGTGAACAATGGAATCTACGGCATGACCGGCGGCCAGATGGCGCCCACTACCATGATTGGAGAGAAGAGCACCACCTCTCCGTGGGGCCGACGGCCATCGAATGAAGGCTACCCGCTGCACATGGCCGAGCTTCTTGCCACGCTGGAGGCGCCAATCTATATCGAGCGGGTAGCGCTTTCCGATGGGAAGAACATCATGAAAGCGCGCCGCGCGATTCGCAAGGCTCTGGAAGTTCAGCGTGATGGCACCGGGTTTTCATTCGTTGAAATACTGTCACCATGCCCAACCATATGGGGCAAAGACCCCGTGGCAGCCCGCCAATGGATCGCCGACAAGATTATTCCCGCCTTCCCGCTGAAGGTATTCCGCGACCACATGCCGGAACCGCGCACAATCAAGGAAGCTGTGCCGCCGATCCATTCCGTTGCACACGTTCTTGGAATCGTGCCCAATGAAAATGCCCACAAGCCGGTAAAATCGGACTTCGACCATCGCTTTGAGGACGTTAAGATCAAAATCGCCGGCCTTGGAGGACAAGGCGTCCTGCTGCTGGGTCAGCTCCTGATTGAAATGGGTATGCGGGAGGGGTTGGAGGTCAGCTGGCTGCCGTCATACGGGCCGGAAATGCGTTCCGGCAGCGCCCATTGCCACATGTGTCTGTCGAGCGAACCGATCGGATCCCCGCTGGTTTCACATCCCGATGTGCTGGTGGCGATGAATGAAGTCTCGCTGCGCAAGTTTGCGCACGAGGTGGTCCGCGGCGGGGTGATTCTATACAACGGCAATTCCGTACCTGAAGACTTTTCCGCTCCCGACGCACAGGTGGTTGCGATTCCAGCTTCTGAGATCGCGGACAAAATTGGATCGACCAAGGTGGCCAACATTGTGATGATGGGGGCGCTGCTGGAAGAGACGGAATGCCTGGCGGCCGGAACTGCGTGGAGCGTGCTGCAAGACAAGGTGAAGAAGCTGGACCTGCTGGAACTTGACCGAAAAGCGCTAAACGCCGGGCGGCTGTTTGTCGACGAGCACGCCCACATCGGTGCGCTCGATCAGCCGGATGGATTCGCATAGATAAAGCTACATCTGCGCGATCTTTACTTGACGTTCGATGAAACTTCGGCGTCCTTTGACTGTAGCCGGAATCGCGAGAAGTCCCCAGTTTCATCAAAGGAACCCAGACCAACCTGGCCACAGGCGAATGTGTGGTCGATCACAGAAAATCTTGGCTGTTTCTCGTGGTTCAGAAACACCTGGATCGACCCGGTGCCAACATTGCGCACGATGCGCACATGATGCCACGCTTTGTCCGGCAGCGCGGGTGCAGCCCGCAAACCGGCGATTCGGTATCGAGGTTTGCCGTTCACAATAAAGATGCCGTTGTGGACGGAGATTTGGGTGCCTGGATTTTCGGAAAGATGGACGTAATAGAAGTGAAGCGTGTCGACATAGTTGAATACGACAATCATGGAGCCGCCGGCACGACGAACGTTGACGTTAAGAATAAAGCTGCCGACCTTGACGCCCTTGAGGCGAGCAAATTGCATGGGGCGACGCGGCACAAGTGGCTCGCGGTTGCGCTTCATGTGCAGATAGTGAAGATCTCCCTGTTGCAGAATTTCCCAATCTTCGGGAAACGGCATATCCCACGCCTTCAGGCTGCCGGAGGCAAAGTCATGTTGGATGGAAATCGTCGCGGGATGCGAACCGCCGCACTGCGAGAGCGCCCATCGACTCGACGCACAGAAGAAACTTAGACAGACCGCGATGACGGCCACAGTCGCAATCCGCATTGAACTTGGCTTGATGGTTGGATTGCTTTGGTTCATTCATCCCCCCTCACTTCGATCCGCACCACGACACCTTCCGCAGCGCTCATCCTTCGCGACGTGTGAACACGTTGCCTGAAATTCTGCGGAAGTGGATCCGGTCACACCATTCTTCCCATCCTAATATCAATTCCCACTGTCGACGCCTCCGGCATTCAGCGATAATGTCAATCGGCCCGGTGCGCGAATAGAACGTTGCAAACGCTGCGAGCAAACGGTAGTGTCCCAAATCTGCGTTGCTTGTATTTTTGGACTGGACAGCGCCGGGATGTCCCATCCGAGCCTAGAAGTGATAGGCTCTTCGTAGGAGGCTGACATGCACGCGATCGC
This sequence comes from Acidobacteriota bacterium, assembly GCA_021793595.1. The sequence goes on along the minus strand of JAJYSL010000045.1, from coordinate 1,375 downwards.
CTTTTTTGCGGGCCTTTTTGCAGCCATTTTCCTAAGTTTCCTCCCGCTAATTCTTTCGGGAAAGAGATGGAGAGCAGCGCAGGACAGGGCGCACGCGCGCCGTATCGCTGACGCCAGGATGAATGCAAGACTCCTGAGACTCAACATCTGATGCATTCCTAAAGGCTCTCCTCACAGTCTCGCAAAAAAGGGTTCGCCGGAAGTCCACACGCTGTCGTCTTGATTTGGGCAAACCGCTCAACGCAGATTTGGGACACTGCCAATCGAATCGTTTCATTGACTCACGTATTGTGGTCAAGCTAGTCTGAGTGCGATGCGCAGACGAGACTTTGTCAAAGCAATTGTGGCTGTTCCAGTCACAGCCATGCCGATATTCGGGCAGAACGCAACTCCCGCCACGGGAGAGAACGCATCCGAAGCTAAATCTGGCGCGACCGCAACCGCTTCACCCATGTCAGAAACAGCCCCCAAATTGATCGAAGAGCGGGGGGGTCTGGGCTTTCAGAGTCCGGCGATTCCGTCCACGATTCCGGATGAAGTGGCGACTACCGAACAGCACTATTTCAATGCCGAGCACATGGCGACGCTGCGCAAGCTGGGCGACATCTTGTTGCCTCCGATGAATGGATATCCGGGATCGACGCAGGCATCGGCGCCGGAGTTTATCGACTTTCTGATCAGCGTATCGCCGGTCGATCGGCAAAAGATGTATCGCTCCGGCCTGGACCGTCTGAACACGGAGGCGCGCAAACAATTCGGCATCCCGTTTGCCCAGGTCAACGCACAACAGGCAGATGCGCTGCTGCGGCCGTGGCTGCGAACCTGGATGCGCGATCATCCTCCGACAGAGCCGTTCGCCCACTTCATCAATGTAGCCCATGAGGACATTCGGACCGCGACCATGAACTCGCAGCTGTGGAGTATCGCGGCCACTTCGGCCGGCGAGCGCGCTCCCGGCATCGGCTGGTACTGGTCGCCGATCGATCCTGACATCCAAATGTATGTGTAAACCATAGGAGCTGTGTTACACATGCCGGAGGAAAATGTCGATGTACTGATTGTTGGCTCAGGTCACTCCGGAGGGATGGTCGCCAAGATTCTGACGGAAAAAGGCATCTCCTGCGTGATGCTCAATGCTGGACCGATCGTCGATTTTCAAAAAGACCGCGAACTGAAGCCCGCGTATGAATTGCCCTATCGCGGCTTTAAAATGCCGGGGCGATTGCCGCATGTTTTTCAGGCAAACGAGTTCAATGCCAACACCTGGGTGGACGAAAAAGAAGTTCCTTACACCTTCAATCCAGACGAGCCGTACAACTGGGTTCGCGTGCGACTGTTCGGCGGCCGGTCGCTGTTCTGGTCGCGTCAATCCTTT
>JAJYSL010000373.1 GCA_021793595.1 Acidobacteriota bacterium | reverse complement strand
GGGCCATGAGCCGAAAGATAATCCGCTGGTGGAGGCTATCGCCACCGCCGCCCGTGAGCTGGTAGAAAAGCGCGATGCGTGGCTGAATCCACCCGACGCCCCACCAGAGGAACTGAGCAAGCGTACTTTGACGAATCTCTACAACGCCCGCCCCACCTGGCTGGTGGAGCTTCATCGCAAGTTAGACGAGGCCGTCTTCGCCGCCTATGGCTGGCCTGCCACTTTGACCGATGCCGAACTGTTGGAGCGCCTGCTCGCCCTGAATCACACCCGCGCCGCCGCCGCAGCGGTTGAGCGTCTGAATTAGGCTTCAAAGGTTCTCCATTGTTCTTGCGCCTGTGTATCCTGTAGCGATACTCTATACAGGTGATTTCGAGCTTCAGGCATGGCGGAATTGAAGCATTCTTTCTGAGAGGCTCGAAGGCCGGGATTCAACCGGCCCATGCCGCGCGGCTCCGCTTGCAGCTTACGCGGTTGAACGCAGCCACCGGGCCGGGCGATATGAACTCTCCCGGCTGGAGACTGCATCCCTTGAAAGGCGCTCTCGCGGGGCATTGGTCTGTGGACGTGAGCGGGAATTGGCGGCTGACATTCGCTTTCGAGGGGACGAATGCCGTATTGGTCGATTATCAGGATTACCACTAGGAGCGATGTATGCGGATGCACAATCCAGCTCATCCCGGCGAAGTATTGAGGGAACAGATGGGCGAGATGTCGGTGAGCAAGTTCGCCAGTCACCTGGGCGTCTCCCGTGTGACGCTTTCCCGGCTTCTGAACGGGAACTCAGGAATCTCTGCGGAAATGGCCCTCAGGCTATCGGAAGCTTTGGGGACTTCGCCGGAACTATGGCTCAATATGCAGACGCAGTTCGATCTGTGGCAGGCATCGCGCAGCAAACGGAAGCGCGTTGCGCCTCTGGTTGCTGCTTAGGCACATGGACAAAATAAGTCTCCAGTAAGTCTCCAGAAGAAATTCAATTTCTGCAAGCCGCATGGATATTGACGATTCTCGTTGAGTCCACCTTCTGCATTGGAAAGTAGAGCAGTGTCCGCTATGCGACGCATATGGCGGCAATGGGCAATGATCGATTCCGCTGGGCTACTCGCGTGCATGTCGCCGAGTCGAATGCGACTTCAAGATCTAGCCAGAGCAAGATCTCTCATCTGTGGCGGATTGCTACTCCTAGGAAGGAGGCTTGTTCGCTGAGGAATGCGTGACAGTCGGGGTGGATTTTGGGGTCGGTTTGGTGGACGTCGGCTTTCTATAATGCGTCGTCCGGTGTCTGGTCCGATGGATGACACCATTGTCGACAACAATTGTTTTCGGACCGCCGCCGGAAACATTCTCGCCCGAGTGGCCTTCCGCGAGCTGCGCCCGCAGATGAACGATTTGTTGATTCTGGGAAGATGCGGCTTGCAAAAGCTGGCCTGCGGCTGCCTTGCGCGAGGACTCCAGTTGCTGGAGAGCGTTGTCGAGCGTCGCCGCGTCGGTTTTCTTTTCTGTCAGATCCGCCGCCAGAGTCAGGCGCACCAATACGTCATAGAGCGCGTCGACATTCTGCATCAAGCGCATCTGTGCCCCCAAATCCTCAGGCGAGGCTTGTGCCTGCTGGAAAAGCGCCGGCAACTGATGAGCAAGATCCTGTGCGATGGAGTCGGCGTCGCTTTGCAACTGTACCTTCCAGCTCCGGGAAAGTTTCCAGTGGTCAATTTGTATCCGGCCCACCGATGACCCAACCTGTTCGAGCGCTGGGCGCAGCGATTCATTCAAAGCAAGGGGTATGGTCGGCACCTGTGGCTGTGGTGCGGGTTCCGCGTTGGATTGTGCCACCGCAGCTCCAGCCACCGGCGACAGCATAAGAAACTGCACAGCGACGATTGCCGATGCCGCGAGGAAAGGCATCAACGTTCTGTGGATTTTTGGAAACGTGGAAGGGGATCTGCTGCACGGGAATTCTACGAGATCAAAACATAGGGGCATATCCTTGACGGATGCCCTAGCACCGCGCGCTGTTGCCTTGAAAGTTCCTTGGCATTGAGATGTGAGCATCGTCCTCCTCCGATTCGCGACCGGCCAGCAAAATTCAGCGAGGGATTTCCGGCTGCCGGTTGCGTGAGTTCAATCAGGCCGGAGATCGTTCAGGCGGAATCTCACCTGGCTGATCTTCGCAGTGTACTGCCAATCTTGCGCAGGCTCCGCTCGTGTAAACTATATAGTAAGTTCGCCTGTGGGCCTGTGGCGCAGCTGGGAGCGCGCTTCCATGGCATGGAAGAGGTCGTCGGTTCGATCCCGACCAGGTCCACCAATCCATTCAACAACATACGGATTTTGCAAAATTTCTTAAAGGTCCACAAAGGTCCAATAAGAGAAGGCCTTTCATTTCGCCCCCACGCCAGCCTTCAACATCCCCGCCACCTTCGACTGCGCCTCCCGCTTGGCTGGAGTGAGCGCCTGCGCATAGACCTCAAGCGTCATCTTGACCGTTGCGTGCCGCAGCAACTCCTGCACCACCTTGATGTCCTCGCCATTCGCTTTCAGCAAGGTCGAAAAGGTGCGCCGGAAGGTGTGCCATCCGATGTGCTTGGCGATCTTCGCCCGCGTCGCCGCTGGCCGAATGCACCGTTTCAGGATGGAGTCGGGGCTGTATGGCTGCTTTCCCTTCTTCCGTGTGCTGGCGAAGACCCAGTCCTCCGGCTGGTTGTAGGGAGTGGCGCGTTTCCAGGTGAGTAGCTCTTCAGCCACCCAAGGATCAAGCGGGACAGGCTTGCGCGAAATCTCTGTCTTGCACCTGCCTACCACCTGCCGGTAGACAGATCGTGTGACAGAGAGATCAAGCTGCTCGAAGTCAACATCCATCCACTTGAGTCCAATCAGCTCGCCCCGCCGCAGTCCTGTGACGACATCGAGCAACACCATCGCCCGCTCCCGGTGCGCGAGCTGATCGAACAACGAGATCAACTCGCTCACTTCAAGGATGTCCGGCGCGCGCATCCGCTTCGCGCTCTGCCGCACCATGGGGATCGGGTTCGTGCCCTGCGGCAGGAACTCGTGACGAATGGCGTGATTGAACAGGACACTCATGATGCTGCGAATCTTCGCTTTACTGCCGCGAGCCAGTTCCAGCTTTCCGAGCCACTTCTCAACAGCTACCGTTCGCACCTCTCGCAGCTTGTGCTTTCCCCAGTCGGGACCGACATAGGCATCGAGAATATCGATGTAGGTGGAACGGGTCGAATATGCCCGCCCTTCCTCCTCACTCTCGCCCTCCCGGATAGGTTTCAGCTCATGCTGCTTGAAGTGGTCTATGAGAGCAGCGACGGAGATTGGTCGCTGGGCCGACCGTGGCTGCTCTTCGTTAATGGTGATGCGTAATGCTTCTGCGGCCCTCTGAGCACTGGTTTCGGTTGGATATTGCTCAACCGTTCCGAGTATGCTCGTCCGGCGAACCCGCTTCCCGCTGGCGTCTGTTTCCCGCCAACGGAAAATCCAGCAATCCGGGCCTCGCTTGCGCTTTACGCGGTCGATCATTCCTTGTTGATACCGTGTGCGTCGAAACATAATTACTGTCTCCAGTTCCGAACGACACCAACCGCTGCCTCCGATGGTGCCATAGTTTGAGCAATTCTGGATTGAGTATTTCGGGTAATTTCTTGCCAATAGGCTTCGAGGGCGGAGACGCGAAAACGCCATACGCCGCCCATTTTTGCGGCAACGATTCTTCCCGTCCGCGCCAGACGTTTGACGGTCTCTGGGTGCAGGTGCATCAATTCTGCTGCCTGCTCGCTGTCCAGTAGCCGCTCGAATGTTGGGTTCGCATCCATCCTGGTGGATGTATCCGGTTCCTCCATATCTCCTCCCGTCCGGCCTATTTCCCAAAACTTGTCAAGCGAAAAGTGAAGTTTTTCGCCCCGGATAGAGCTACTTTAAGGCTGAAATTTCGGGCTGACTGGTGCATTGCCGTATGCCGTGGCGCATTTTTGTCATCAGTGGGAAGCCACAGCTTGTTGCAGGACAGCCACACTTGCAAAGACAGACTCAGGAATTGCCTCTCTTCCCCTGAGGCGGTATGGTCGAAAAAGAAGAGAACTCCGATGGAAGAATCCCGCCAATTCGAGGACCTCTGGAAGCATGAGACCGACTGGCTGGTGCTGATCGAGTTTCTGCGCAGGGATGACGAGGAAGATCGCGCGCGCGGAGCGGAAGCCATCGGCTACATGTTCGCTTATGCGTATAGGACGGACACGCGCATGCTGGCCCTGCTCGGCGACGCCAAAGAAGACGTTTATGAGCTGCTGTTCTCCTTCAACTCCGCTGGTAACAAGGCCGAGTTTCTGCGGCTGCTCCAGTCGAACGATGCGACCGCTTGCGAAGAGGAAGATGTCCTGGTGCCGCACCCGTCCGAGATCGCAGCGGCACAGCCAATCGCGAAGGTGCTCCCGGATGATGTCCTGCGGCAGGTGTTGGCTGTTGCGGCCATGCTGCTTTCCGACGATACAGGATCGGCCCAGTAGCATTCACGCAATCTTCTATTGCT
>JAJYSL010000372.1 GCA_021793595.1 Acidobacteriota bacterium | reverse complement strand
TTTTGTATTCTCCTAAATAATTGATCTGGTAAACTACATCGACCGGAATATGCGCATTGAGGCCTACCTTCGAGAGAGTCCGATGTTCACGGTGAAGCGTGCAGCGCGCCGTTTCGATTCGGTCGCCGCCGAGGCATTCGCCGCCGACAAGCTCGGCTTCATGGAAGGACTGGTTCTCTCCGCCATCTTCTTTGAAGTGCCGGGTCCCATCAAGCCCTCTCAACTAGCTGAGACCTTCGCAACGACACGCGGGAACATCAGCCACGCCGTCTCTTCACTGGAAGCAAAAGGCTTCGTACAACGGAAGATGGATCCCGCAGATGCCCGGGGATATCTGCTGGCATTGAAACCGGCGGGCAAGAAGTGCGCGCTGCGCATCATCGCAGCCTTCGACAAAATGCAGCATGGATTTGAGCAGGAAGTCGGCAAAACGGCACTGGCCAATGCACTGCAGGTGATTCGCGCCTTAGAATCGCGATTCCCCCCGCGCACGCCGTCGTAAAATAAGTCGTCCGTCCGATTCCCCCGGTTTCGCCCAAGCGTTACGGCGGTGCGACGAAGTTGGCTGGTAGGGTCGCACGTCCGGCCTCCCTTGCAATACACTGCAGAACAATATGCTCCTACAAGATTCGAAGCGACGGAAAGGCACTTTGGCATGACGGCTTTGGCAGACACATTTTGGAACCGGAAACGAGTGTTCCTCACCGGGCACACCGGCTTTAAAGGTGTCTGGCTGTCGGCATGGCTGCAATCCCTTGGCGCCGAAGTGTTCGGCTATTCCACCTCCTCGCCGACCTTGTCTCACGAAACAAGGCTCGCTGTCCCCATGCAGTCGTTTCAGGGTGACATTTGCGATTTCCCGCGCCTGCACGCCGCACTGGACGCGACTCAGCCGGAAATCGTCCTCCACATGGCCGCTCAGCCCTTTGTTCGACAGGCACTTCAGGACCCGGTCGGAACCTACCGGACCAATGTCATCGGAACCGCAACCCTGATGGAGACAATCCGACAATGCGCCTCAGTACGCGCCGTCATCGTTGTCACCACCGATAAGTGTTACGAAAACATGGATTGGGAGTGGGCCTATCGAGAGGTCGATCGTCTCGGCGGCGGCGACCCGTACAGCAGCAGTAAGGCCTGCATGGAGATGGTGGTCAGTTCCTTTCGCGATTCGTTCTTTGCCGAAGGTCGCGGCAGCGGTCATCCCGTTGGTGTGGCTACGGCGCGGGCCGGAAACATGGTCGGCGGCGGCGACTGGGGAAAGGACCGGCTCATTCCGGACATGATGCGTAGCTTCGCGGCAGGCAAGCCCGTGGTTCTTCGCAACCCGCAGGCGAAACGACCCTGGCAATTCGTGCTGGAAACCTTGCGCGGCTATTTGTTACTGGCGCAGGGCTTGTATGAAGATCCAACCCGCTTTTCCGGTGCCTGGAACTTTGGCCCCAACCCGGCCGATGTTCGTTCTGTGCAGTGGATCGTCGAAAGGTTGGCCCGTGCATGGGGCGCCGAAGCGAAATGGGAGCTTCAACCGGGCCAACCACAGGAATCGCAAATGCTCACCCTGGACTGTACCAAGGCTGCCGCGGAATTGTCCTGGGCCCCGGTGATCGAGCTTTCCCATGCTTTGGACATGACAGTGGATTGGTATCGCGATTTCTACACGGGGAAAAATGTAGCCGCTACTTACATGGACCAGATTGCCGCCTACTCGATACGCGCTAATACGAAATGGGAAGTCCTCTCTCCGGTTTTCCTACCTGTTTGATGGCCTCACCGCGGCTGTGACGCTCCGCCCGGATCGAGACAACGCCCTTTCGGATCGAAGCGAATACTCTAAACTCACCTGTATGCGTCCCACACTTTCCGTTGCCATGATCGCCCGCAATGAAGAAGCGAATCTGGCCCGTACCCTCGACAGCGTTCGCTGGGCGGATGAAATTGTCATTATCGATTCCGGCTCGACCGACCGCACTCCAGAGATCGCCCGCTCCTTTGGCGCCAAACATTCTTTTAACCGGGATTTTCGCGGATTTACTCCGCAGAAGAACCTTGCCATCGACACCTGCACCAGCGACTGGATTTATCTGCTGGATGCCGACGAAGTGGTCACGCCTGCGCTGGCGCAAGAAATCCGTCAAGTATTGGAGAACCCTCGCTACGAAGCCTACTGGCAGCCGCGCGTGAATCTGTTTCTAGGACGATGGATCCGTCACGGCGGCTTCTATCCAGACCATAAGCTGCGCCTGTTCAAGCGCGGCACCGCACGGATGGGAGGTGCTGAGCCGCACGGTACTCCCGAGTACGCAGGCCCCAAAGGAACCCTAAAGAACGATCTGCTCCACTATGCGTACCCGAAGCTGGAACTGTATCTGGAGCACATGAACCGCTACAGCTCCCACAGCACCAAAGAGTTGTTTGAAAAGGGTCGAACCAGTTCTTCCCCGGCGACGTTTGCCTGGAATGTGATGCTGAATCCGTTCGCTACCTTTGTCAAAAACTATTTCTTCCGCCTGGGTTTTTTAGATGGCCGGGAAGGCTTCATCCTGCACTTCAACCATTCCGTCTACACCCACTGGAAATATGTGAAGGCCTGGAACGCCGGGAAACAGAGAGGCGAATCGATCCGCTCAGGTTCGGCCGCCGAAGAGTGGAAGAACCCCGAAAATTGACACACGATACTCGGGCTGCCGAAGTGCAGCCTGGAGCAGAAGCAGAAAGAGGTGGATCTTGTGTGCCAAGTGATTGTGCGGGAGCATCTTCCTCAAAGAAAACGCCGCTCGGCATACTCTACTTGGATTCCAGTAACACCGATTCTGCTTTAGCCCACCAGCCCTGGAAGGATCCAGTTGCGAGCAGGTCTCATGGGAGACATCTGTGCCGGCTTGCTACGAGGTACCAGCTCGATCCCCTGTTCCGTCCAGCGTCGAATCGTGTAGGTCTGTGCGCAGTGCTCGCACAACCAAAAATATCTTCGCACACTCAAAGTCATGGTTGATTTCGCATCGGGGGATACCTCCGGTGCCAGATCAAAGGACGAGATTTCGGGGGCTTTGGCACAGTTCGCAGTTTGAGGCAGTCCCACGGGGGGCTTACTCATCTGGCGTTCCATGAAGAATAGACGACCACCGCGCAGATACACCAACTCTGCGCCGCAATCCTTGTTGGCACATGTCATCTTCATAAGATTAGCCTCGATTTCTTCACAACGTTAGAGGCGTCCAAGGCTGAATAGGTTGGCGCAAATGCAGAGTCGGAAAAAATTGTTCGAAACCGCAATCCGACGAATCTTTTTCTTTCAATCACCCGTGCGAACAATTGGGTTCGCCACCTTGTCGAGATCCGGAGTGAGAAGTGCAGGGCAGCCGCTGCACTTCCAATCACGGAGGCGTTCGGCGCCTCCACAAGCCCATCATAGATCCATTCCGGACCCCCAAAAAGTAAATTGCATAAAGAATTGCACCGCTGACTTGCATCACGCTTGACTCGACACGGGATTTTCCGGCGACTGGCACTCCGGCCCTCAGGATCAATCCTGGGGTTCGAACTGCAAAAAGATAGGCTGTTCCGGCTCCGCCGTGGCCTCCACCGCTGCCAACGTCGGCACTCGCCAATCCGCGTCCATCAGCATCTCCGGAGCATAGGTACTCAACACGGCCAGCACCGGGCACCCTGCCCCCTTCCCCGACGCAACGCCGGCGGGAGCATCCTCGACGACCAGACATTCTTCCGGCTCTGCTCCCAGCAGCGCGGCTCCGTGCCGATAAGGTTCCGGATGCGGCTTTCCTTGCGAAACCGTTTCCGCCGTCACAAAATGCCTGGGAATGGGAATTCCGGCATGCGCCATGCGGCTCCGGGCCAGCCTTTCCGTGGCGGAAGTGACGACCGCCCACGAGCCTTCCGGCAGCGCGGCCAGCAATGCACGCACCCCTGGCAAAACAACCAGCCCTTCGTTATCTTCCACTTCCAGATCCTCAATGACGCGGAGCTCTTCTTCCGCGTTCAGATCCGGTCGCAGGACTCGGACCGTCTCAATGGCGCGTCGCCCGTGGGCGACATGGATCGCCTTCTCCGGATCGAGACCCCTGGATACTGCATATCGCTCCCAGCTCCGTTCCACGGAGCCGATGGAACTCATCAAGACGCCGTCCATGTCGAACAGCACCCCCCGCACCCGCAGCTCCACCTTCATCGGGAGCCGCCTGACTGTAGCGCAAAGGCGCGACCGGCCTCGAGCAGGCTCCGTACGGCCATCGGTGAGCAGGATTCCGCATAGATCCGCAGCAGCGGCTCGGTCCCGGAGGCACGCAGTAGCAGCCAGCTTTCCGCCGCGTTCGGCTTCGCGGCCGCCTCAGGATTGCGCAAAAAGAATTTGATCCCATCCAAAGTTTCCACCCGCTCCACAGGCATTCCGGCAAAGTCCATCACGCCAGCACGCGCCCGCGCGATGGCCGCATTTTTCTTCTCATCGTCAATGTGCAGGTCGATCCGGTCATAGTGATGCTCTCCATATTCCTGTTGCAAACTGGCAACCAGTTGTCCCA
>JAJYSL010000371.1 GCA_021793595.1 Acidobacteriota bacterium | reverse complement strand
TCCGCCGCCGTGCGATACACTCGCTTCGCCCGGCCGCCATCCACACCAACTTCTATCGCATCGCTCACAAAGCCATCGTCAGCCACGCTGACACTTATGTCTATACGGCCAGACCCGGACGCTTACGAACGATGTGCAGCCGTTCTTTGAAGGAACGGCTGCGTTGAGAGCGGCCCTCCACCTTACACCTTCTGTGCTCTTGCTCTAGTCTGGAGTGCCTGCGCCCTCCGTGCCCACAGCCGCTTTGGCCTGTGGCACCGGGGACTCCAAGGAGAGCAGTATGGCTGCTCCGACAGCCAGGACGATACCAGCTCCCTGCAACGAAGTAAGCCGCTCATGCAGGAAAAGCACCGCAATGGCAACCGTCAGCAGCGGATAAAGGGAGATGAGCGAGATAACGACGGACGCCTTACCGCCGCACTCCAGCGCCGAAAAGCTCGTGAGCGCGCCCAACCCATTCAGCAATCCTCCGAGGATTGAAAGCGCCATAATGAACGGCGCGGGGCGCCACTGAATCGGTACTGCGATGGCAAGCGCCGCAGAAATCGCGATCATGGCGCAAGAGAACCAGAGAAACGACAACTGGCTTGAGATATGATTTGTCGCCAGCTTCTGGGTCACACCGCTCGCGCCCCAAAGCACCAACGCAACTACCGCAAAGATCAACCATCCGGGAATCATTGAGGTCCTTTGGCTTACATGCTCAGCAGATAAATGGCTACAAGCGCCAGAACGAAACCTAATTTTTGCGGCCGGCTCAGGCGTTCATGCAGGAAAGCGGTAGCAAGGAAAACAGTGACGAGTGGAAAGAGGGCCGTGGATGGCGCAACGATGGACACCTTGCCGCCCATACCGAGCGCATGAAAGAAAGCGATATTTCCCACTCCGCCAAGAATGCCGGTAAAAAATGCCCACGCGATGCCGATGCGTCGCTGCTGTCCACCTTGCAGGCGCGACGAACGAGACACGATCAGCATGAGGGGCAGCAGGCCCACTGTGAAGAAGATCTGGTTCGTATTCGCGTCGACGCCTGCGGAGGCCACTTTCGAGACCGCACCCCACGTACCCCACAGCATAATCGTAAGCAGCGAATAGGCAAGCCACGCCGGTAGACCTGCGATGACGGCCCGCGCTGCCGGAGCGGATTCGATGGACGACGACATGAAAAGGAGACAAAGCTGAGGATACTTCCTGCGGCTTGGAGCACGCAATGCGATTGGCAATGGAATCCGATTGATATTGTGATTGTTCTTTCGCTTTACCGCGAGACAGGCACTTTCAACGCCCTACAAGCCTTCATGTCCCTTATGATCATCGCTGGGGCGTAGCGAGAGACGATGAAGATTACGGATGTGGAAGCGATTCACCTTCGTGTAGAAGATCCGAATATCGGCATCTTCGATGGTTCGTACGACAACTGCGTGGTCCTCGTCCATACGGACGAAGGAGTGACCGGCATCGGAGAAACGGAGTCGATGGCGTCCGCAATTCAGGCCATCATTCGGGGGCCCTCCGCACACAGTCACGCCCGTTCGCTCAAAGAGGTCCTGGTCGGCTGTGATCCATATACCCATCCCTCCGAGTTATGGCAGCAGATGTACGACGCGACGGATTATATAGGCCGGCGCGGACTGGTGATGCACGCCATCGGCGGCATAGACCTGGCCTTATGGGACCTCTATGGCAAACTTGCCGGCAAACCCGTGCATGCTCTTCTTGGCGGAGCAAAGCGCGACCGTCTGCCCGCCTACGGCACCATTTACCCAATCGAAAAGACCGCTGAGGGCGTAAAGAGTCAGATAAGGGCCGGCAAGGAGCGCAATCTCAGGGCATTCAAACTGTGTGCCGACCCCTGGTGGATGGAAGACCTCGCGCTCACCGCCAGGCTCCTGATGGCCGCTCGCGAGGAGGCCGCCCCCGACGCAAAAATCATCGTGGACGCAGCGCTGTCCTACCGCACCGCGGAAGAAGGCCTGAAACTTATACCTCTGCTGATCGACGCGGGCATCTGGTTCCTCGAAGCTCCATTGCCGCTCGACGATGTAGAGGGGCACGCTAGGATGGCAGGGCATGGCATTCCTTTGGGTGTGGGCGATCTGGGCCTGACGCATGTGCGCGAATTCATTGAGATGATGGACCGGGGCGGCGCAGACATCTGCCAACCCGACATCACCGAGGTGGGTGGATTCACCGGGATTCTGCAGGTGGCCGCCGCTGCCGGCAAACGGGGCAAGCGCGTCATCACCCACGGTTACAAGACAAACATCGAGATTGCAGCGAACCTTCATTTTCTTTCGATCCAGCAGGAGGAGGAGATATTGGAGTACTCCCTCAGCTATTCGCCCCTGCGTTGGGAAACAACCGTGGAGCACTTTCCCGTGGACGCGGACGGATGCGTGGATGTCCCTCAAAACCCAGGCTTGGGCGTATCGCTCGACGCTAAAACCATCGAGAAATACCGATGGTCGCAGTAGTACCGGGGTCATAACCCCAGCATGACCTTCAGCGTGGCTCCAGGTTTTTCGGTGATCATCTCGAAGGCCTCCTGCCCGCGCTCCAGCTCCATTTGAACGGTGTAACGATCCAGATCGATTTCCCCGCCAGCCAGCAACTGCATGGCCCGTTCGAAGTCCACTGGCGTATACGCAAACGACATCGCCACGCGATGCTCTTTGCGGATGCTGGTCACGAAGTCGATTTCGCTGCGTTGCTGTCCCATGCCAAGCAGGAGCACCTGCCCCCCGGGGCGACACAGGTCGAATGCCATCTGCCGCGCGGCGCTATTGCCGCTGGCGTCGATTACCACGTCGAATCCATGCCCGGCTAGCTCCTTCGCTTCCGCAGCCCCTTCTGAGTTTGCGACGTTAATAGCGTACTTCGCTCCCAGACGCCGCATGCTGCTAAGTCGCTCCTCGTTTACATCCGCTAGCAAGACCTCTCGCGCGCCGATGCGCTGGGCGGTCAGCAGGGCCAGTGCGCCCATGGTGCCCGCGCCTACAATCGCCAGCCGAAAAAAAGGCGCTGGAGACAGCAGCCGAAACAGATGCACTATGTTGGCCAGCGGCTCCGTCAGAATGGCGCGCGTGGAGGTCAGCGAGTCGGGAATTTCGTGTGCCTGCGCAACAGGAACTGTGACAAATTCCGCGAAGGTCCCAGGCGTCTGGTCCATGCCCAGCAATCGCCAGGTTGAGCAAAGGTTCTGAGCGCCAGAAAGGCAAGCCGGACAATGTCCACAGCTAATCAGAGGATTCGCAACCACGCGGCGCCCGTCCGGCGTGCGGCCGACAAGCTCATGTCCTAAAACCAGCGGCGGTTTCCGTCGGGCGCTGTGTCCCAGAAATCCCGATACATCGGACCCACAGACGCCTGCCGCCTCAATCGCAATCTCAACCTCTCCCGGTCCGGGAACAGGCCGCGGACGATCTTCAACTTCTACCTTCCCGGGGGCCACGTACACCAGCGCTCTCATATGCCAGGACTATACCTGATGGCCCATTGAACGAACCATGGAATAACGATTTTTCTGTTGTGCCAAGGCAGGCGCTAGCGGCTGCCAGACAGCAGGCTGGCTTGCAAATTCACGAGGCGTGCAATGGACATACTTCTTGAACACTGAAGCGAAGTAAGCCGGATTGCAGAACCCACATTGCTCGGAAACCTCAGCCACATTGAGACGGGGATCGAGCAGCATGCGCTTCGCCATCTCTATCCGCCTACGGATGAGATATTCCTCGAGAGTCATGCCGGTGGTTCGGCTGTAGACCCGGCTCAGATGCCCAGACGAGAGGTGTAGTTCGTTGGACAAGGAGCGGATCGTGACGCCTGCTATCCCGCGGCTTTCGACCAATCGAGAAACAGCCAGCACGATCTTGCTCTCGCGCTGGCTGAACGTGGCAGTTACCTGCTCTCTCAGGAACTCCGCAAACCGGCGAAAAGACTCACAAAACGCAAAGCGACTGGACGTATTCAGTATCTCGCCGACCACGCATTCCTTCCTATCTGTCACTGTGCGGCCATCGATACCCAGACTGATTGCTTCCAGCGCAAGATGTTCGACCGCCCAGGTGAGGAGCGCGCGCGACTGGTGCAACTGGGCCGTGGAACCGCTGGGAGGCATCGCTCGCGCCAGAAACTCGCGAACGGAGGCATCAACTTTTTCTCCCTGCTGAATTGCCTTCGCGACCGGTGCCAGCGATTGCGCCGACTGGCCATTGACCAGCAAAACTTCCTCAAAAAAGCAAACGGATTCACTGCTGCCCTCCAAAGCTGCCGAAGCTTCGAGGTAAGCCCGCAGCAGTTCCTGCGGCTTCACAGGCTCTCCGCTGATCCCGATTCTCGCGTCCAAAATCCCTTGTCCTCGCACGGTAGCCAGGATGGATTCAGCTCTCTCCTGCAAGGAGATGCGCTGATGGTTTGCGTTGCGGCTCTCCTGCCCGGAAAAGATGCAGAGCTCCCCGTGACGCGCAGAGATGGAGAGTGTGTTGGGCCAGTTCTGGCAAAGATCTTCCACGATATGAGAAATCCGGCAGAACAGAACCCGCACTGCCATT
>JAJYSL010000370.1 GCA_021793595.1 Acidobacteriota bacterium | reverse complement strand
TTTTTTCTTGTTCTTGTAGATGAGGATGTGCCCCGGACAGTTCATCGGCTTCAACTGATAATCGGCATCGTCCAATTCGATGGGCGTGTACATGTTCTGCGCATAGAACCCCGCATGTCCGCTGATCTTCCACAGTTCATGCCGCATCACGTGCGGAGTAAAGACCATATCGTAACCGCGACGGATACATTCCTCGCGCATCCAGTCTTCCATCAGCTTGCGGATGATGCCGCCCTTGGGATGCCAGAAAATGAGGCCGGGACCGGCTATGTCCTGAATGGAGAAGAGGTCGAGCTGTTTGCCGAGCACGCGATGGTCGCGGCGCATCGCTTCTTCCAGTCGGGCAAAATGTTCCTCCATGTCTTTCTTGGAGAAAAAGGCGGTCCCATAGATGCGCTGCAGCTGCGGGTTCTTTTCATCGCCGAGCCAGTAGGCGCCGGCAATACTCAGCACCTTGAACGCCTTAACGCGGCTGGTGGAAGGCACGTGAGGGCCGCGGCAAAAGTCGACAAACGCGCCGTTCCTATATAGAGAGATTTTCTCGCCGGGCTGGGTAAAACGCTCGATGAAGTGCATCTTCATAAAGTCGTTTTCTACTTTGAAGCGCGCCAGGCCTTCGTCGCGCGGCTCCCACTCGCGAACAAATTTCTCGTCGCGGGCAACGATGACGGCCATGCGATCCTCGATCGCCTTCAAGTCCTCCGGCGTGAACGGCGTGGGGCGATAGAAGTCATAGAAAAATCCGCTATCGGTGGCAGGGCCGTGGCCGAGCTTGGTCTCCGGAAACAATTCCAGGACCGCAGTCGCCATGACGTGGGCGGCGGAATGACGCACGACCTTCAGCGCTTCGACATCTTTCTCGGTCAGCAGACGTAGCGTGACGTCTTCTTCCAACGGCGTGGTCAGATCCACCATGCGTTCGCTGGCGGCATCCTCAGCCTTGTACATGGAGGCTTCATTTGCGGATTCCGTCTCGGCTGTGGCGGAGCTGACAGTCGCGTGCTTGGGACGAATCTGGGCGACAACCGCGGCCGCAGCCAGGCGTGGCGAGATGTCCGCGGCAATCGACAAGGGAGTGGTTCCGGCGGGCACGGTGCGGGCGCTGCCATCGGGCAGTTGCACCTGAATCGATTTTGCATCTATGTTCATGGTGGATTCCTAATGATCGCAGATTTCAGGATAGGTGTTTTTTGCGTTGTACGTCGAGCGAGCGTCTTGATTCCCGGTAAGGTGGTTCTATGCATGAGATATCTGGTTTCGGATCACCGGCGGCACTGATCTTCTGGGTTGGTTTCTGCGTCGCTATAGGGTTGATCTCCGGCCTACTGACGCGGACGGCCATCCCGAGTTGGTATGCAAGTCTGCGCAAACCGTCTTTCAACCCGCCGAACTGGATCTTCGGGCCTGTCTGGACGATGCTGTACATTTTGATGGGCATGGCAGCGTGGATGGTGTGGATGCAGCCGGCTTCCCAGCTGCGGACCTATGCGCTGATCTGGTTTTTAATTCAGCTGGCGCTGAATTTTCTGTGGAGCATGATTCTCTTTCGCTGGCATGCGATTGCCGGCGCTCTGGGAGAAATCAGTATTCTATGGCTGGCGATTCTGGCTACGATGACCCTGTTCTGGGAAGTGTATTCACCAGCGGGATGGTTGATGGTGCCGTATCTGGCGTGGGTCAGCTTCGCGACAGCCTTGAACTTGGCGATTTTCCGTTTGAATCGAAACAGGTGACTGCAGAGTCCTTTCTTGTCTAGGTTAAGTACCTTTTGCTTATTCGGTTGCCTCAGCAAGCCACAAGGGGTCGTGTGACGGTGCGCCGCGTCCAGCTTCAGTTCTATCTCGATGAGTTCGTCTTCCGCCATAATCGCCAAAGGCAGCCCATGGCCGCATTCCAGACCTGCTCGGCCTAGGGGCTCGCACGCCCACACCTTAATGAACGGATACGAGGCGCACGAGACATGCCTCCCTTGCCGCAGAATGCCAACCCCAATCGGCAGTGGCTAGCTGAAACAAGCGGATAAGCAAAAAATGTCGAGCTATTTGTTGACACTACGCTAGCGGTCGGTTGATACCTTGCGCGCAGTATGATTCTCCATCGGAAAACGCGCCAGAACGAGGGCGCGCCATATAGTTGCCAAGGCAACTAAGTTTTCAGCCGCTTTCCGGGTCCGGGAAATCCTCCGGACCGGAACCGTATCAGGCAGGAAGGGAAATTTTGAAAACGGTGCCGCTTCGTCCGGGGCGGATGCTGCTGCGCAGGGAGATTTTGCCTCGATTATGCTCCACGATTCTCTTGGAGAGGGCCAGACCGAGCCCGGTTCCAGCATTATTCTTGGTGGTGAAGAACGGCTCGAATACTCGACTCCGGTGCTCTTCGGGAATGCCATGGCCATTATCCGCAATCACGAAGTGAATCTCGCTGCGGCGTTTTTTCAGGCGGAGATAGAGCGTGCCCGCGCGCGGCAACGCGTCGACAGAGTTAACGATCAGATTCGAAAGGACTTGCAGCATCTCGGTCGTATGGACTTCCGCCACCAGATCCTCCGAAAGATCCTTCACGAGGTGGATTTGTTTGGCTTGCATGGTTCGTTGGTGGATGCGGAGCGCCGCCTCCGCCAGCGTGGAGAGCCGGACCTGCTGAGGGGAATCCGTTGCGCGGGCAAATCCGAGCGTATGGCTTGCGATGTAGTTGAGAGTCGCCAGTTGTTCCTCGACGCGACGCAGGTACATTCGTACCGCGCGGGCGTTTTCGGCTTCTGCCAGCGCGAGGTAGGTCAGATTCCCTACCGCCTCCAGCGGGTTTCTGATTTCGTGCATCAACTCCAACGCCAGCAGGCCCGCAGTGGCGCGTTCTTCTGCCTTCCGCAAAGCCTCGCTCGTCAAGTTGAGCCTTGAATGCAGGTCTGCGGCTATGGTGGATTCATGCACGAAACTCTCCCGCCGAGTTTCTGGAGAGGACGCTAGGTGCCTTTGCGTCGGGAAATGGTGTAGGCCATTCCGCAGACCAGTGGTGCTGCAATACTCTACTCCTCGGACTATTGCGGTAGGATGCAGTTCGCGGCTTATATGTCGCCTATGTCGCCCATCCGACATTTCCCCTGATCTGGGGGAAACGATCTGGATCGCCGGGGTTATCGCACAATTTCGCGGTGAGTCCGGCGAAAGTGATTTTTTGCCAATCCCCTCCTCCATCCGTTCGATAGCCGACATAAGTTCTTGATTTTCCAGCGTATATTCTAGCCGAGGGCAGATTGACAGCCTTCCCATTTTCCGATCAGAGACGTGATTTTCTGCCCATTTTGGCGGTCCTTTGCGCACTGACAAAGGACACGTTATGCCTGGCGCAACGAATAATCTTCTAATCGCGTCGCTCTCCCTTGAGAGCCGCGAGTTGCTGATCGCCCACTCCTCGCCGGTCACGCTGCCGCTGCGAACGGTGTTGTATAGGGCCGGAAGCGTCCCCACCGACGCCTACTTCATGACTTCGGGCATTGCCTCGGTTGTGGGCTCCACTACGGACGGAGAAACCGCCGAGGTGGGAGTCGTGGGCCGGGAGGGACTGGTTGGCGCCGTGCATCTGCTGGGGCCTGCCGCGGCGCCGACGGACTGCTTCATCCAGTTACCGGCGACTGGACTGAAGATTGCCTATGCAAAACTTCTGCAGATCTTTCGATCTTCCGAGGAGATTCACATGCGCATCCTCGAGTTGGTGCAGGAGCAGGCCCTGAGTCTGAGTCAGCTTGCCACGTGCAACCGTCTGCATACGGCGGAAGAACGGCTGGCGCGATGGCTGCTGATGGTTCAGGACCGCATCCAGTCGGCCAAAATCGACCTGACGCAGGAGTTTATGGCGCAGATGCTGGGCGCGCAGCGCACCACGGTCACCATGGTCGCAGGCGCGTTACAGCGCGGCGGATCGATCGAATACAAGCGCGGCAGCGTGCGAATTTTGAATCGTCCGGAACTGGAAGCGGCGGCCTGCGACTGCTACGCGGTAACGCAAAGGCTGTACGGCAACCTCTTTCAACGCCCGCTGCCTCAAGCCGGCCAGTAGAAGCCGCCTCATCCATCCGATAGGGAATTACATACTATTCCCGTGGACTCCTCTGCGGCCCCAAAAAGCGCTTTACCCGCCCGCGTACCGCGCTGCCGTTCTTTAATTCACATTGCCAAATGACCAGGGCATCCCAACCCTGCTGTGTGAGGGCTTCGAGATTCTTCTTGTCCCGTGCCTTATTGCGCCGGAGCTTCGGCAGCCAGAAATCTCGGTTCGTTTTGGGGATGAGTCCGGTTTTACACGCATGAGCGTGCCAGAAACATCCATGAACGAATATCACCTTGCGTCGTGCCGGAAATACCAAGTCAGGTTTTCCTGGAAGGTCTTGCCTGTGTAACCGGAAACGATAGCCGAGCTTGTGTACGAGGCTTCGCACTGCCATTTCCGGCAGCGTGTCCGTGCTGCGGATCGCCCGCATGTTCTCGCTGCGATTCATCGCTTGTCACTGCTTGAACTTCTCGCGGAGCCACTTCAGAACGGCGAGTTGCTCATCTTG
>JAJYSL010000369.1 GCA_021793595.1 Acidobacteriota bacterium | reverse complement strand
TCTAAGGTCTCTTTCCGTTTTCTTGTTCTGCGTGCCATGCATCTTTACCTGAACAGTATGGCATGCCGGCCTGCTTTTTCTGCTATCTATCTTTAGAATCAATCAAAAAATGGGAAAGTCGACCGTGAAAATTTGGAATCTCGCGCTCTCCGTCCGGCCCATTTATATGGAATTTGGGAGAAGGGGGCTAAAAAATATATGAAAAATACAAATATTTTGTGCACCAGGCTCGATTCTATGGCATCCTAATAGTTGTAAAGGAATGAAGCTGCGCCGCTGAGAAAATCCTGACAGGCGCTCCATCCTTGGCAAGTTGCGTCACTGGCCTCCCGGCACGGACAAATTACCGTTCGTGCCGTCTTTTTTGTCGCATGGGATGCCGACCAGCCGATCCATTCGAACGTCCGTGACGCGGTCGAAAGTAAATTCCACTTTGCATATCGTGGGCGGGAAGCCTGTTCAACTTACTTTATTCTGGCGTTTCTGACGGTACATGGCCGCATCCGCTTTCGCGCATAGCGCTTCCGCGGTTTGCGCGTCATCGGGATAAATCGCTAGACCGATACTCGCGCCTGCGGGTAATTGCGCTGCTCCCATGACAATGGGTTCATTGAGGTCTGCCATCAGCTTGGCTGCCAGCACCTCTGCCCCGTGCGGCTGCAGCAGGTCTGAAACGATTACTATAAACTCATCGCCTCCTGCGCGCGCGATCGTATCGGCCTTGCGAATACGCATCTGGAGCCGCGTGGCGACAATCCGCAGAACTTCATCGCCGACGGCATGACCGTATGTGTCGTTGATTTGCTTGAAATTATCCATGTCGATTAGGAGCACAGCAACTCTGACCTCATTGCGCTCTGCCCTCTCAATGGCTTTGGTTAGCCGATCGTCGAGCAAGCGGCGGTTGGGCAGGCCCGTCAGTGGATCGTGCAATGCCAGATGATTCGTGTGATCGATCTGTTCCTCCAACAATGTCAATAGAATTCCAATCGCGACAACATACTTTGGAATGTTCCAAACGGAATTCTGAATTTGAAGGCTGGGCTGGAAAATTGCCAACAGGGTGGAGATAGGGAAAACAGACGCCCACGCCACCAGGCCGACAACTGCAATCGAGGAACCCGTGGTTCTCTGCGGGAACTTTCTCCAGTATTGAATCCCAGCCATCAAATACACCACAAAGAGAATGCAGTCGAGGCCATAGTCTTGCTGTCCGCGACGGACTAAAATTCCCAGCGCCACGGCCAGAATTAACACTGAGAAAGCGTACAGATTGCGCTCATTGATGGGCCGGTCCGGGTCGTGGAAGAGGACAGCGACACCGGTCGCGAAGAGAATGGCGACAGCAGCGTAATAAAAGGGGGCAGATGCGAAGTTGAGGTAGAGAAACAGGATATAGAGTTGCGTCGCAAACAATCCAGCCCCGGCGATCCATCGGAGCCGAATGCTGCGTTGAGCCCCCCCGGCCGCGTAGATAAATGCTGCGCCGGCCAGTTCTAAAGTCATCGATGAAATGGCGTGCGCAAGTGTTTGCAAGTCACCGGGCCTGCCGCCAAATAGCCGCACGGCAAAGTGCAGCAGTACAAAGACCCAGCCCAGGAGCCACGCCTGCAGCTTGGCGCCCGCCCGCCGTCGCAGGATTGACCAGAACACGAAGACGAGAATTGTCAGCGCCAGTAAATCGGGCAGCGGGGCAAAGTCAAACATAAGAATTCAGCATAGAAATCCCTGTTGCATGATTGCGTGAGCGGGGAAAATCCTGTGACGATCTTTGTCGGCCATCGAATCGACTCGATGATATCTCTTTACCGTAGCATTTTTCTGGAAATATCCAAGATACTTACACTACCCGTAATCCGTCGATAAGGTTTGGAAGGGGTTGCGGCGGGGGGATTTGGATCGCCGGCAGGAGTTTCCGCAGCGCATCCGCCCTGCAAACAGGCTGCAACGGCCGCCGTCTCCGGTTGGTCTGGACAAGCCTGGATTTTGCGTTTACTCTCTCGACGTATGGTTCATCTACTTCTTGTCTGGCTGCTCAGTTCCCTTGCCCTACTCATCTGTGCCTACGTCGTCCCCGGTTTTGAGCTTGCCGGGCTCGGCAGCGCACTCATCGCGTCCCTCGTCGTCGGCTTCCTGAACGCCACCCTGGGATTTCTTCTCAAGCTCGTGACGTTCCCAATCGGTATCCTGACCCTGGGCCTCTTCTTCCTGGTCATTAACGCCATCATCCTTCTGCTGGCCAGTGCCCTGGTTCCTGGATTTCATATTCGCGGCTTTTTCGCGGCCTTCCTCGGTGCCATCGTGCTAATGCTGGTTCGCCTCGCCTTCCGCCTCGTGATGAGCGCGTAACCGATCTTCAATACTGCAAGAAAAGGCTCCCTCGTGGGGAGCCTTTGTTGTTTGGAATTCAGTCACTTTATGGAATCTTGGTCACTTCCACTTCGATTTGCAGGACGTGAGTACTGCCAAGCATGTCCATTGTTCCTATCGTGATGGATTGATTCTCTTTCAGAAGGACAGAACTTTCGAGGTCTGTTTGCCGAATCACCGGCTGCTTCGCAAGAGACTGTTGGGAATCAACAGCGGACTGTATAACATGACTTCGTAGTTCAAGTCCATTGGCAAACTGCCGGAGAGACGCTTGGAAATTCATTCCGATATCGATATACGAAACCGGGTCAAACCGAGTCACCAAATTGTTCTCTTTGTATTCTCCCGTCACGATCGGTACTTTCGTTCCCATCTTCAGCGTCGCTCTTCCCGTATCGGCATCGAGCACCATCGCATAATGCATCGTCCCTACAAGTTTGCCTCCATCCATCTCGCGAACAGTGTAGGTCAATCGATAGGGTCCAGGGATCGTCCGTTGCGCATCGCGCTGGTCCGGGTCGAGACGTGGAAGTGGCGGCAGCGGCGAACTGGGCCGCGCTCCCGGCTGTGTGCCGTTCGGTGGTGGTGGCGGAGCATCCTGTTGCGCGCCCTGCGCCAGAACCGGCGAACACGCCAATGTTATGCCGCACATAAGCGACATCCAAAACGCATTCTTGCATTTCATGGGAGCCTCATTCCTGGGTTAATTGCTTGTTTTTTTGTTACGTTTTCCGCGTCCGAGCTATCTCCTGATTTCAAATAGGCCGCAAATTCCGCATCCTGTTGCGCTTCCGCCTTGGCCTGATATTCAGGGTTCAGCGCTTGCAGGTCGGCGGGCTTTGCGTTGCGGGCAAATTGCAGCAGAAGTTTTTCCTGCCGCGTCAGCGGATAACTCAAAAGATTGGTGGCGTGTCGATGCTCACGATTCAAGTGGCTTCGCCGCTCCGTGGAGAGCTGTACCGACCGCTTCCCCTCATGGGAGCTGTTGGTTGCAACCGACGCGGATGGAGGCACAATCGTCGCTTGCGCCAAAGGGGTGGTTGCGACCCACTTGGCAGTCTCAACGGCTGACGTTTGATTTCTCTGCGTGCGATGGCTTTGCGTAAGAATTGCCAACATTGCCAGAGCTGCCATCGCTGCGCCTGCAGCCGGGATCAGTAGCATTCTGCCTGGCCTCGCCCGCTGCGACATGGCCGCTGTTTCCAGGCTCTGATGTACGCGCGACACGATCGCGGCCGGAGGCTGCGTCTCACCCAGCATCTTCAACGCGGCATCGATTTCGTCTTCAACTCTCATCGGCCCATTGTGCTCGACATCCATGGCTTCCCCCTCCTCTCTTCCCTTTCCAAGCGTTCTCGCAAGCGCTGGCGCGCGCGAAACAAACAGGAGCGAACGCTGGATTCCGTGGTCTTCAAAATTGCCGCAATCTCCGGCGTGCCAAGCTCTTCCAGCGCGGAGAGGCGCAGAACCTCCTGCTCTTTGCGCGGCAGCTTGTCGATCATGCGAAGAATGCGAGCACAACTCTGCGCCGCCCCAAGTGCAATTTCTACCGACGTTTCACCACTTGCCCGATTGCTTAGATTCTTCCGCCTCGTCCACCAACGGCGTTGCGCGCAGTCTCCTTTTACGATCCAGCGCCAAATTCCATGCGATCCGAACCAGCCATACACGATGGTTCTCCACGGTTGGCAGCTGCTTCTGATGTTTTAGAACGCGCAGAAACGTTTCCTGTACAACATCTTCGGCGTCACTGGCATGGCGCACAACACTGAAGGCCACTCGAAACAACAGTGCGGAATGCTCCGCTGCCAGGCCGGAAATTTCCGCCAATGTGCTCGCGGCAGCGCACTCGCTTTGGCCCACAGTTCGGCCCAGGGTCCACGTCAAGATCTGCTCGTTGGTCGCTGTTCTGACATCCATAAAGATCAGTTCACTTAACAGGACGCAGCCGAGGCAGGCTGCGCTCGGAAATATTTATCGCGATAATGACGCAGCCGTCTCGTCGCACATAATCGGCATAGGGGGGAGAGTCTCCTCTCCTCTCCTCTCCTCTCCTCTCCTGCCACACCACCGTACATGCGGGTCCGCATACGGCGGTTCGGTAGATTGAGCTACGTTCCAGCGAACAGGCGCGGAAGACCAAGCGAGTCGAAGTAGGCGATAGGAAAAGCGATGCTCATGGCCG
>JAJYSL010000368.1 GCA_021793595.1 Acidobacteriota bacterium | reverse complement strand
ACGCCAGAGACATCTTGGTCGGCGACTCCTCCCGCGGAACGGCTCCATGCCGCCGAATGAGCCAAAAGCGAGTGTAACTCTCTTCGCGATCTTCAATGCCTTCCTGCAAAATGTGCGCCCCGTAATGCCGTGCCGCCTGGCGACTGCCAATGGCAGCCGCTTGCTTCTGTTTTGACTCCACGACATGCCGAACACTACCCGCCGTATCGTAAAAACCGATGGCTTCCAACTGCGGATGTGCGGCAAAAAATCCCTTGCACTGCGCCAGTGCCACGGGATGCGACAAGACTTGCCGAACAGATTCCATCTCCACGCCCGGCGCGGCAATCAGGTTGTGACGAATCCGCATCTCGAATTCCCGTTCCACCACAAATTCATGTGCGAAAAACAAATCGTAAAAATCCATCACCGAACCTGCCAGACTGTTTTCGACGGGGATCACGGCACCATCCACCCGGCAACTGCCAAGCGCCTCCAACACTGCTCCCGCCGCCGCACATGGCACAATAACCGCACCTGCAACTAGTGTCAGTGCGGCCTCATGGCTGAACGACCCCAGCTCCCCCTGGATGGCAACTTCCATCGAAATTCCTCCCACGCAACAGGCAAATTAATTCGCCGCTGCGGCAACCTTCTTTCTCCTTACGCGCAACTTATCACAGGTAGTCAGGCTTCTGCGTAAGGAGAGCAACGAATGTTGTGGACCATTTTTGTGATTCTTCTGGTTTTGTGGCTGCTTGGATTTATCGGCTTCCACGTCCTCGGCGCGTATATCCACATTCTTCTGTTGATTGCATTGGTGGTGCTTGTCTTTGCAATCATCGGCGGAAGACGCACCATCGTTTAATCTACTCGTCCAACCAGTGGAGTCGTCTCACGCAGATGTGGGCGCTCCACTGCAACCATTTCGATGATCGGTCGGTGTCCCATGCCGAAGCCGATGCGCAAACCAAGAAAGGCCCCCATATGAACAAGGACCAAGTATCAGGCAAAGCCGACCAGGTGGCCGGCAAGGTTAAACAGAAGGTAGGGGAAGCAATAGGCGACGACAATATGGCGAATCGCGGTGTGGCAGACCAGGTAAAAGGCGCGGCCAAGGAAACATGGGGCAACGTCAAAGATGCGGTCAATCAGGACGCAAAAGTGGACGCCGACAACACACGCGAGAATATTTCAGGCAACGTGCAAGACATCAAGAATCGCATCCACGACAAGATTGATGCCATCAAAGAGCAGCATCACATGAACGAAGCCAAAAATCGTACCGCATAACGGTTTATCTTCAAAGAAATTGGTAATTGAGATCGGAACTTCTATTTCGTTGTGCCGGAAAAAGCCCTCGCAGTGATATTGAGGGCTTTTTCTGCGGGTGATTTCTTTAGCGCACGCGATGCAGCAGATCCACCGCAACCGCCAGGAAAAAAACAAAGGAAATGATTCCGTTCATGGTAAAGAAGGCCGCATTTAAGCGCCTGAGGTCTTTTGGAGAAACCAACCGATGTTCGTAAAACAACATCGCGGCCACAGCAACCACTCCCAACTCGGTAATCCAGCCGAGATGAAATAGCGCCACCAGAAGCACCAACAACCCCAGCATCGCCACATGCATGGCCCGTGCAATCCAGAACGCCGCCTGCAAGCCGAAGGTCTGGGGAATGCTGTGCAGTCCAGCCTGCACATCGTGTTCGTAGTCCTGGCATGCATAGAGGACGTCAAATCCTCCAACCCAGAATAAGACTGCCCCGGTCAGAACCAGAATGCGCGGATCGAGCGAGCCGCGGACTGCGATCCATGCGGCCGAAGGTGCAATTCCGAGCGCCAGTCCGAGCACCAGATGCGACCAGTGCGTGAATCGCTTTGCATAGGAATATCCCAGAACCACCACCAGTGCCACCGGAGCCAACTCCAGCGTCAGACGATTCAGGCGGCTGGCCCCAAACAGGAAAATCGCCGCCGTAACAATGGTAAAGCCCAAGGTGAATTGGCGGCTCAGCAGCCCCACTGGAATTGCCCGCGCGGATGTTCGTGGATTCGCGCGATCGATCTCCGCGTCCGCCCATCGATTGAAGGCCATGGCCGCCGAACGCGCTGCGATCATGCAAACCACAATCCAAAACAAAATTCGCCAGGGTGGCATCCCTCGCGCAGCCAGCATGGCCCCGGTCAGCGCGAAGGGCAACGCGAATACCGAGTGCTCCCATTTGATCATTTCCAGCGTGGTGCGGAGATTGCCGCTCATCCAGCCGGTCCTCGACGCCTACTCATTGCTTGCCTTCTTCCTAGAACTAGTCAGCCCTCGCAATTCCCTGGACGAGAGCCCTATCCATTCCAGTTTAGGGCCTCGGGCAATGGATCAGGCGCCTTCCGACAGTAATGTATCGATTCCTCCACGGGTACAATCTAGAAATCGAGCGCAAACTTATTCCATGCTTCGCACCCAAAAGGTAGAGAGGGACAGACCCCGCCCGCATGAGCCAGGAAATTCATCGATTCTTACGCAACAATTCCTCGGTGCGAACCGATCCCATGCGGCATCTAATCTCCATCGTCTGAAACTTCCGCGACGCATTTCGCAGTATTTCTGTCCATAGATGAAACTGTACCGCCAAGCCCGCAGGTAAGGGAAAAACAAATTTGACCGCCGACAAACAGCAGATCAATCCGTGGCTGGTCGCGATTTCGGTGGTTTTGCCTACCTTCATGGAGGTGCTCGACACCTCCATCGCTTCGGTAGCGCTGCCTTATATCGCCGGCAGTTTGTCGGCCAGCACCGATGAAGCCACCTGGGTGCTCACCAGCTACCTGGTTGCCAATGCCATTGTTCTTCCGGTCAGCAGCTGGTGCGCCCAGCGCTTCGGCAGAAAGCGCTTCCTGCTGACATGCATCGTAATCTTCACCATCAGTTCTTTCGTCTGCGGAGCCGCCAACAGCCTCGCCATGATCCTGCTGGCACGAGCCGTACAGGGCGCGGGTGGCGGAGCTCTTCAGCCCTTGTCGCAAGCCATCCTGCTGGAAAGTTTCCCTGAGGAGAAGCGTGGACAAGCCATGGCACTCTATGGCCTCGGAGTTGTGGTCGCGCCCATTCTGGGGCCGACCCTGGGCGGCTATCTCACAGACGCATATTCCTGGCGCTGGACTTTCTATATCAACATCCCCGTCGGAATTCTTGCCCTGATCATGATCTCCCGCTTCGTTCACGATCCGGATTACATCCGTGATGCGAAACCAGGTCCGCTCGATGGCATCGGACTTGGCTTGCTGGCAACATGGCTGGCCTGTCTGCAAATCATTCTGGACAAAGGTCAGGAAGACGACTGGTTCGGCGCAACCTGGATCCGCTGGGCCACGGCTATTCTGGTCGTTTGCTTCATCGCATTTGTCTGGCGCATGCTCCGGGAGAAACAACCTCTGGTGAATCTGCGCGTCTTTCTCCATCGAAATTTCGCGCTCGGATGCATTCTCATTGCGCTCTTTGGAGGATGTATCTATGGCCTGATCACCCTGCTCCCACTGTTTTACCAGGAGGTGCTGCTCTACCCGGCATTCAATGCAGGCGTTGCGGTAAGCCCGCGTGGTATCGGGGCCGTTGTTGCTATGCCGATCATCGGGCTTCTTACGGCCAAATTGGACAATCGCTGGATGATCGGTGGAGGATTTTTGCTCTTCGGCATTTGTGGAATTTGGTTTGGTGAAGTCAACCTGGCCATTTCGCCGTGGTCTTTCCTCTGGGCCATCATTCTTAGCGGATTTGGCTCGGGGATGGTCTTTGTTCCACTTTCCACCACGAGTGTGGTGGGCTTATCCAATCAGGAGATAGGAAATGCGACGGGTCTGTATAATTTGCTGCGCAATGTCGGCGGCAGCATCGGAATCTCTCTTATCGATACCCTATTGGCGCGCCACTCCCAGATGCATCAGGCTTTTTTGGTCCAGAACCTGACCCCTAGCAGCCGCGTCTATCAGCAGCAGCTTAGCCAGAGTGTGACCCAACTGGGGCCCAAGATCGGCACTGCCATGGCCGGTGCGGGTGCGCTGGGCCGGATCTACGGCGCTGTCAATGTGCAGGCTCTACTGCTGTCCTATGTCGATGACTTCCGCTATCTCGCACTAGCATCCTTCGGCTGTCTGCCGGTGGTGTTGTTGCTGCGCAAGGCGAAAGGACGCCGCGGCGTGGTCCACGCCGAATAAGGCGCTTTCACTTAGGTATAGGGCGAAGCTTTTCTGTGGACCGGGGTTCCAGCGATAGGTATCGTCGACGGGGTGAAAGAAAAGCTGCACGGAATGGCCCGCAAAAACAATACAGTAAAAGCTAAATTTCTCTAAATTTGCTTCCAGGCTGAAGCCTGATGCATCACCTGGCGCCCTTTTCCGGCTGGTTGTTGGCAACGATTAGATCATTAGTCACATTAAACACGTTCGGCACTTGCATGGCGCGTGTATACGCAAGCTGCTTGTCCATTTCATTATCCACCACGCCGTACAACGTAACCGTGCCATTTTCCACGGAAATTCGAATGGGACGGGACGGTATCATGGCATATTTCTGCAGTGGAGGATAGCCGTAAATT